>URWN01000008.1 GCA_900551615.1 uncultured Clostridium sp. | reverse complement strand
TCTTTCTGACTCAGCACACTGTTAAAGAATCCGTGTTTTAATTTTCCATAATAATATGAAGCAGTCGTTCCACCATCTATCAAAAAGTCTGAACCTGTTATAAATGCTCATTTTTCACTCATTATAAGTTCTGCAACATTTGCTATTGCTCCAAACGTAAATTCTTTAATAGATGCTTTATTCTTATATACATTTACTTCTTGTTTTTTTAGTTTTAGATTTTTAGAGAATTTTTCTACTGCATTATATAATCTTAATGATGAAAAATTTAATACAGCATCATTTAAAATCCCATTATATTCCCTGTTATATTCTTATAGATGGTAATTCAGGTATATATAGTGTTTGTTTTTTTACCATATGTATTGTTCTTGTCATATTTGATATATATGAAAATATTAATTCTAGTACAATAACAAATAACAAAATAAAGGCTACATGGTATAAATCCGCTATTTGAAAATTTTCTGCACTTGGCAAATCTATTCTTCCTTTTATTATATATTGTTTTACTAAGTCTAATATTGTGCTATAACCATACTTAATATCATTATTATTGTTAAAAATTTTACTGGTTTATATAATGATATTACAAATTTTTTAAAGTTTTCTTTTTCCATTTTACTTTTCCTTTTCTTTTATTATTATAGTTTCCATCAAATTATCTTGACTTTTCGCCTATAAATATATTATAATAAATATAGAAAATGACAAATCCACAAACGTGGTTTTGCCGAAATTATTTGTAAAAAACTCACACCCAACTCGCCAAAGTTGCAGATGTGAGCTTTTTTATTTATGTAGTTGCTTATCAACCCAGTTCTTGTATAGAACTGCTTCTAAGGCAGCGTTTAATGCTAAAGAAAATATTAAAGATAATATTAAAAATAGAATTACTTTAACTATAAACATCACCACCTCTCCTACGATATTCGTAAAACTTAGGTGGCAAAACCACATCTGTTTATTATCATTTTCTATGTTAATTATTTTACTATATTATTCTAAATTTGTCTATATGTTTGATAAATATTTACTAATTAATTTTAGATTTATTTGTTAAACTTATCAATGTGTAACTTATTAATCAATGTACCTAAACTATTTTTTGAAAAAATGAAAATCACAACAATCTCCACCATATTCCAATGTTTTTGTTCTGGTAAAACCTATTTTTTCAAGTTCTTCATAAGTAACATTATCTACATCACAAAAAAGATGACATAATTTTGCACAATCATTTTTCCAAGCTCCAACTATTACCATAGTTTTTTGAATAATAGACCTTATAATCTCCACCATTATAATCTCCGTCTGAACCTTGTGTTATTTTTATACTTGATACTCCATCTTCAAATGTTGGTAAATTATAATAATCATAAATATCACTATTTATAATTTCTAATTTATTAAAACTATTTCCTCCATCTTTTGTAATATACATTTCAGAAGTTTCTCCTCCGGCAGAAGGCATTGTTAAAAAGCCTACATTTTCATTAATAAATTTTATTTGACTGGATGTCTTAAATATTTTCTTTTCATCTCCAATTCCAAAATATATATCTTTCCAATTTTTTCCTCCATCAACAGTTTTACTAATTTTACCAAATGCTATTCCCATTGCAACATCTTCAAATTTAAGCATAAATCCTATATTTGAATTTATAAAATGAATATTTTGTATTGAAGACTCATTTTCTATCTCGACAGTATTCCAATTATTTCCCATATCATCAGAATAAACTAAATACCTTTTGGAATCCTTTATATAATAAAAAATTGTTTTTTCGTTTGATATTTGATAATTGTATTCATTATAACTATCTATCATTTTTGAAAAATATCCAGGTACTTCTACTGTATTTTTTCCATCAAAGCTTATATACATTATTCCATCTTGTATTTTATAACTATCTTTTGCTACACTTACAATGTTATAATTTCCTAAATCTTTTTCGTCTTTATATGTCATACAATATAATGATTCAGAAATTGTTTTATCCATCGAAATTTCAGCCAATGTTATTGTTCCACCTTTTTTTATGATATATGTTTTTTCATCAATTTCACAATTTTTATCTAATGCAATTATATATCTAGGTATATCATTCTTATACAATACCAATGCCGTTGTTCCATACTGTTTGCAATTTTCATAGGTAAAAAGTTCACTTTTTCCATTCTTTTTTATTGTTATCCCTTTACTATCAACTAACATTTGTGTTGGATTACCATATTGTGTAAACACTTGCCAATCACCTATTAATGCTGATGTTACATAACAATATGATATTCCATTGCCTCTATCTCCATATGTAACAACATATTCTTGTAATATACCATTTTTATCTTTATAAGTTATTCCACATATATCATTTGTTAGCCATTGTTTTTTTATTTTTCCATCTAATTCGTAATCTAGTTGCTCTTTTTCTTTTTCAAATAAAAAGAATTTTTGGTTTCTATATATTTTTATTACTCCTGTATTTTTATTTGTTTTAACAACAAGTTCATTTGAAAAATCATTTGAAAAACTTATTAGACATTTATTTTTGAATCCATTGTTACACATAAATGAAATATTAATTACAGAAAACATTATACAGAGAATATATATAATTATATTCTTAATTTTTTCCTTTTTAGTTAATAAAATCAAACACATTGTAGCTGAAGTTATAATTATTTGATTAATTATGTATTCTAAAATATCAATTACATACTCATAATTATGTCTTTTTAATACAAATAAATATGCAATTTGTATTAATAATGAAATAATTAATATAACAGCCGATACAATTCCTGTTGTTTTCTTTATTTTGTTAATTTTCTTTTTCCTTTTTTCTTCAATATTTTTATATTTTTCTATTGCCTCAGAAATTGCTTTATCTATATCAATATCTTTTTTTGTTCCTTTTTCTTTTCTTAATTTTTTTATGAATTCTCCAAATTTTTCGTTGTCCATTTTAAAACCTCCTTTGAATTTTTTGTATCTTATCACTTTATATCTTTTTTAGCAATCGACTGTTAGTAGAATTGCTTATTTTTCTATGATATCAGCCAATAAGATTTAATTCAAAAGTACTTTCTAGCAGTTATTGTTTACTTTATTTTTGCTCATAAATGTAACTCCAACTTCACCTTTTTTTATTACTTTTCTGACTTCTTTTAGCAATATACTGTTTCATATAAATCTACTTTTAATATTTTTTATTAACTTTTTTACATACAGCATCATACCATAATTTATTTCTATCATTTTCATTAACAGAATATGGTTTATATATTTCAAATCCACATTAATTAAATAATTTTATAATTTCTAGTATTATACTCATTTGCTAAAATTTCATATGCGTTTTTATTAATTTCTATATATTCTTTATTCACAATAATAAAATCTCCTCTACAACTTAATATTGACTAAACATTTCTTTTAAAATTTTTATCGACTAATATTTAATTTTATGGTTCTTATCCCTCAAGAACTTCTCTAATTTGTTCTATTGTAATTGGTCCCTCTCTTAAAATCTTTAATTTTTTTGAAACGCAGTCAACTATTGTACTTCCTTTTCCAAATTTAACTGTCCCTTCCATCATTCCGTCTAGGTTTGGACATTCGTTTTCTATTTCATCTAGGTTTGTACATGTTGGTTCTCCACTTTGATTGGCACTGCTCATAAATATTGGATATCCTGTTTTTATAATTAATTCTTTTACCGCTTTTGATGTTGCCATTCGTACTGCAATTGTTGCTTTTCCGTTGTTTACATATTCAGGCACTTCTGGTCTTTTCTCTAAAATTAATGTTATTGGACCTGGCATAAATTCTTTTATTATTTTTTCTTCCTTTTCATTTACTATTGCTATGCTTTTTATTTGTGCTTCATCTGAACACATTACTGGAAATGGTTTTGTATTTGGTCTATTTTTTGTTTTTACTAAATTGTCATGTGCTTTTTTTGAGTTTATTCTGGCACATACTCCATATACCGTGTCTGTTGGAACACTAATTACTCCATCATTTTTTAGTATTTTTGCTAATGTATCTGTTTCGTTTTGTTTATATCTTTTTATCATAATTTTCCTCTTAAAATTTTTTAACATTTATTATTTAAAAATTCAGCAATTTGATCTAAATTTTCAAGAATTAGTCCACCATTATTTTTTATTATATCTTCAACATAATTAATACTTTCTAATTGGTGACCTTCAAATTTTTCATTTTCATATTCTTTTAAAATACAAAATATAACCTTTTTAGGAACTTTATTGCTATAATCAACGGCTGATGCAATTGAACTAAAACCTTTTTGTTTTGGTGTTATTACATAAACTAAATAATCACATTCTCTCATATCATTTTTTTTCTTTAATTTTATCGTTTTGTTATATTTCCATGTTCCGTTTTTTACAACTGGATTTCTATATTCAATTTTTTTATCTAATTTTTCAGTTAATTCATTTCTCCACTTACTATTTCCGCAAGTTCCACCTAAATTTATTTTTAACATAAATATTTCCTCTCTTTTTTTATACTATGTCATTTATTTTTCATTTTCTATAATTCCATATGCCATTGCTATATTTGTTGGAACAATATATTTTGCATCTATCGCTTCTGCAACTACTAATGTAAAAGCACACATTGCTCTTGTAGCATACCACCAATCTGGATCTTTAACTCTTTGTCTTATTTCGTCCAAAGAAATTGACTTATAATATCTTTCTGTTTCTTTTTTTCTTGTTTCAATATCCATCATAATTGGTGAGACACTGTCTTTATATAAAGTATTTTCTTCATATTTTATTCCTGAACATCTAGCAAATTTTTCATGTCCTCCACCTGCTAATATTAATATGTCTGCTTTTTGTTTTGGTAAATTTAATCTTTCTTTTATATATTCTTTTACTGTTTCTACATCAGTAGTTGCATAGTTTTCTGCTAAATCTGGAAACTTTTGCATTACATCTATAACTCCAATTTTTGTGTTAGCACTTTCTTTTATTTTTTTATCATATATTGCAATTTCAGTGGAACCTCCTCCACCAATAAAAACACATACTTTGTCTTTTACAAATCTTGTTGCTCCTAAAACTGTTAATCTATTTTCCTCTTCTTGTGATATTATATTAAAGTCATATTCTGTTTCATTTTTGAATTTTTCTAGAAATTTTTCTTTTTCTTCTTTGCTTAGAGTTCTAAAAATACTTGTACCACATACATATATATCTTTTGAAATGCATTTTAAATCATTTATTTTTCTTATTAATTCTTTTATATCATCTTCCATTAAATGGTGGTTTTCGTTGTAGTGCTTTTTAAATTGTATTGTAATTTCATCTAATCTCTCTATATTATGACCATTGTATCTGTCTATCTTTACACATGTTGAACCTACTTCTATAATTATTTTATTCATTTATTTCACCTCTATGTTTAATTATATCTTATATATCTATAAATTTCTCCCCAATTGTTTACTTCTTTGATGTACTCATTTTCTTCTAATTTCATCAAGTTTGTATCTCTAAAATATAATGTTTTTACCTCATTATCTGCTAGCTTTTTTATTATTTTCCAATCATCATCAATCATAATGTCTACTTTTTCATTTTTACAAATTTCTAATTTGTCTTCAACATTCCAATAATATTTATCAAACTTAATATTATTTTCTTCTAATAATCTTATTGCATCATATTTCATTTCTTTTATAAAACCACCTCTTGCAGTAATAACTACAAATTGGTGTCCTTGTTCTTTTAATAAATTGTATATGCCTACAAATCCTGACATTAAATTACTTTCTTTTGATACTGTCATGAAATATTTTTCAATAAATTCTTTTTCTTGCTCATTTGTCCAATTATATCTAGCTTGAAATTTTGGTTCTTTTTTATTTATTAGATTGTTTCCTTTTAAAATATCTATATCAAAGATTTCTTCATAGGTCCTAAATGTTGTTTCACTATCTATAACTACTCCATCTAAATCTATTCCTATTTTCATAAATGCTTCCTCCGTTATTTTCTTTTATTTATCTTGTTGTTTCTTCTTTTTGTGTTAACTCTCCGCTGAATCCATAAACTTGCTTACATAATGGTGCCTTTCTTTTTCCTTCATGTATAACTACTTTTTCCAAATCCTCATATATACTATGTAATTTTATGCCGTACTTTTCCATTTTTTCTACACTCATTTCTTTGAATGCTGGACATGGTAGTATTGTTCCATCATATTTTATATCTAATTTTTCAGTTCCTGCTGTGCATAAATGTGATATTTTTCCATTTAATGGGATCCCAATTCTTATATTACCGCTATAATTTTCTTTTTCTTTTTTTAATATTTCACCAAATTCTCTTAACTCTGTTTCATTTAACATCAAGTCTTGTTTGTTTTCTAATCCTCTACCTTGTGGTACAAAATTTAAAATACTAATATTTTTTACTTTTGCCATTTCTAAACATTCTATTATATCTGGAAATTGCTTATAATTTGGCTTCATAGGAATAAAATGAACATCAACATTTAATCCAACAATACTTGCTCTAATCAAAGAATCCATTAAATATGTATTTAATGCTTTTCTTCCCATCAACTCGTTATCAATACATTCATCTAACGCTTGCCAATCAAATACAATTTTATCTACTCCCAATTCTTTTATCTTTTCTAGTTCTTGCTTTGTTAGTGAAGTGAATTCTCCTGGATTCAACATTCTTTCATAATATGCCTTTACATTTCTTTTTACTCTTTCATTCCACGGTTCATGTTCTTCTATTTCTTCTAAATCTTGATTGCATTTATTTTTTATATATTCTATCATTTCTGCTGGTATTGCAGAAGTTCTTTTTATTCCACTAGTGAATATAACTGTTCTAATCCTATTGTCCTTGCAAAACTTTATCATTTCAAATAAATCTGGATGTAGAAATGGTTCTCCAACTGAAATTGATATTTCTTCAATTCCACCATTAGTAATAAAATACATAACTGTTTTCTTAAAATCTTCTAATGTTATTATTGTTTTTTTGTCTTTTGAGGAATTGGAAGAACAAAATTTGCACTTATTAGGGCATGTTTGTATTACTTCAAAACATAAATCTTTTAACATATATATTCCTTCTTTTATTAGTATTTTTATTTTCAATTTTATAGATATTTCTCTTAAATTTTTTTATTTTTTTGGCTTATAAATTTTATTTCAAAAATAAATTTGTATATTTAAAAAAAGTGGAAATATTTGGTTTCTTAACTATGCAACTATTTGATTAATGCCAAAATTAAAACGCATATAAATATTCCTAATATCATTAAATATTTTTTTAATGTTATCTTTTCTTTTAATATAAACCTTGATGCCATAATTGTAATTGCAATAGAACTTGTACTTATTACAGAAATTACAGATACATTCCCATCTAATAATGAAATCTTATCAAAAATTGATGACGCTGCATCTAATAATGATTGTAAAATAAAAAATTTTTTAGTGTTTATTTTTCTAATATCTATATAATTCCATTGTTTTGTTATTAAGCAATATATCAATATACCTATAATCGTTATTACTGCATAATTAAATACAACATATACTGGATTTTGATATTCTGTAACATATATTTTATTTATGAAATTTGATATACCATTAAATATTACAAATCCATAAGAATACAAAATTGCTTTTTGTTCAAGCTTTTTATCTATTTTTTCTTTATTATTTTTACTTTTTGCTACTAACATAGACAATATTACTAAAATAATCGAAATTATTAACTGTAATATTGTACAATTCTCTTTAAGTATAACAATACCTAATAAAAATGTTACTACAACTTTAGCTTTTTGTATTGAAGATGTTATTGCAACTTTACCATATTTTGTTGCAGAAATTGCACAATAAAATCCTATAGATTGAATTATAATTCCTGGTAGCATTTTCAATATATCGACAATATTTAAATTTGTAATAAATTCTGGATTAGTAATTAAACTAATTAAAATCATAATAGAATGATACAAAAATAACCCCATTATTGCTATACGTTTTGGTTCATTATTAGAACACTTTTTCAAAGCTATTGGAATAAATCCACTAATAATTGTTGATAGTAAACACCAATATAGCCACATTTTTTTCTCCTAATTTTCATATATATCATCATTTATTTTTAGTACCATTTTTCTATAATGTGTTTTAAATCCTAATCTTTCATATAAATCTCTTGCAATGTTTTCACCAATTACTTCTAATGACATATCCTTATTTTGTTCTTTTGCCATATCAATAATTTGATTTAAAGCTATTGTTCCAATTCCATTGTTTCTATACTTATCACTTATAAAAAATCTATATAAATAGATTTCTTTTTCATAATTCTTTATTCCAATAAATCCCACCATTTTATCTTTAAACATAATCTTAAAATACTCTTCAGTTTCTTGAAATTTTAGTTCTTCAGGTTTTATTATCCTTAATTGGTATATTGGATCAACAGTATTATGGTGTTTCCATTCTTCTATAATCCATTCTCTAAAAAAGTCATTATTTTCTTTTTCTAGTTTAATATCTAAATTATTCATTTTACTACCTCTATCTGTTTTATTCTTTATTTTTTCAAACTGTAGCTTTGTTTCCTTATGTATATTTACAATATCCTATTCCATATTTAATTGAAAAGATTTTCCATCATAATAACTATATATTTGAATTTTTTTGGTTTTACTGTCAAATAAAAATGTTGCTACAGTAGGATATTTATCTTCGTTAATTTTTCTATATATATACTCATTTTTACTCTTATTGAATTGTAAAATATTTTTTACGTCTTTTATACTAGTTTTTTTAATATTTATCTTATTTAATAATTTATTTCCTATATCTAATCTAGTTAATGTTGAATCTGTTTTTATGCATATATTGTCATTCATATTTGGATGAATAATATGATTTGTATGTATATATTTTTCTTTAATTTCTAAAACATCAAATTTGTCTAAAGCTTTTTCTATTGAATATGCTCTATTTTTGTTACTATCTATAATATTTAAACTAAATGCTGAAGCACAATCCTTTACATTAATTTTTTCAATTACCTCTTCTATACTACCACATTGTACAATATCTCTTAGAATAAACCATACAGGTATACCAGTTTCATTGTTTTTATTTATTCTTACTGTATTAACACTATATACTATTCCTTTATTATTCCAACCAAATGTAGTACCTTGTGGGCAGTTATAGGTTGAAAGTTCATAAAAATATCCATTGTTATTGTTATATTTTACTAAAGCCATTTCATCTAAATTTTCTGATAAATCTTCATTATGTCCTGATACTATATGTGTATCATCTATTTTTACAACAACGTCCGTGCATGACTCTCTTGAAGAATATGTTTCAAAACAAATATTTAATAGATATTCATCTCTGTTAATATTAAATCCATCAGCTCTTCCATATGTTTCGGCTAAATAACTAGGATATTTGATTTCTAATTTTTCTTTTACTTTTTCTAAATTTTTTCTAATATTTTCGTCTTTTAGTAGCTCTTTAAAATATGTAAAATCATTTTTTATTGTATTAGTAAATAATTGTGAAAATTGTCTTCCTAACTCATATTCTTTTCCATTTATATTTGCTATCTTCAAATCTCTCATTTTTATTTTCCTTTCCCAATTAAGTTATTATTTTTTTCATTTTTTTGTTTAATTCTCCTATATATTTATATATTTGGGTCCAGCTATTTAAGTCTACTATGTCTTTATTATTGCAAATTTCATTACTAATCCTTATTACTTTAATACCTTCTTTTAAAGCATCTAAACAATTATTCAACTGGTCATCTATAAATAAATCTATATTTTCATTTTTGCATACTATTCCTTTTTCTCTTGCATTTACTATAATCTGGTCATATTCTATATTGTTTTTATCTAACCAATTTTTACTTAAAAGATATGGATTATCATGAAATTCACTATCCCTTGCTGTTATTATATATATTTTATGACCTTCTTTTTTTAATCTATTAATTACTTCTACTGCATTTTCTCTTGGCGTTGCTTTATTAGTAATTTCTTCTTGAATGTTCTTTAAAAAATATTTAAGTTCATCATAAGAGAATTGAAATTTTTTCTTATATGTGTCTTTATTATTTTTTATATCTTCAAGAGGATTATCAGCATTTTCTATATTCTTACCTAGCTTAATCGCATAATCATATGCTGCTTTGTTTAATTTATTTTGAACTTCTGTTATTGTATTATCTATATCAATTCCTATATTCACTATTTTTCTCCTCAAAATATTTATTTATGGTTACTATAACATATATTTCAAAATCTTTCAATCCTTCTTTGGCAATCCGGGTTATTTCAAGAATCTGAATACATGTTCAAACAAGCAGGATGGGAACAGATTATAAAGATTGAAATTGTGGTTGACCACTTTATATCACAAAAGGACAGGAACTGCAATTAAGTTTCCTGTCATTTCATTTATTTTTCCTATCTTCCTTCTATATCTTTCTCCTCTTTTCTTCTTTCTAATACTTTAACTATGTTTTCCGCACATTCTATATAAGTTCTTTGTATAGCTTCATCTGTACAACCGGCAATATGTGGTGTTGTGATAATATTGCTTCTTTTTCTAGATAATAATTCTTCATTTTGCTCTATGTCAATATCTAATCCTAGATAGAAATTTGGATTTCTATCAGCTAATTCAACTAATGCTTGTACATCTGTTACTTCTCCTCTTGAAGTATTTATAAATATGGCATTTTCTTTTAATAAATCTACTTTTTCTCTAGATATTAAATTTTTAGTCTGTTCGGTTAATGGTACACTTACATTTACAATATCCGAACATTGTAAAACTTCATCAAGGCTTACAAATTTTACTCCCTTTTTTATTAAGTCCTCATGATTACCTGGGTGAGCAGTATAACATAAAATTGGCATTTGGAATATATTTGCTATATCAACTACTTTGCTAGATATATTTCCTGCGCCTATCAGTCCTATTGTCTTTCCGCATATATCACTAGGTTTACTTCTTAAGAATCTCTTATCTCCTTTTCCTTCTATAACTAAATCATTAGCTTCTTGTATTCTTTTGCTTAAATCTAATATTAAAGCGAAAATATGCTCCGCAACTGATGTTACATTAGCAGTTGGGCAATTAACAATATCAACATAGTCTGACTCAAAGCATTCTTTTTCTATGTGATTTAAACCTATTGATAATGTACCAATAATTTTTCTACTCTTTATATTACTAATCATATCTTTTGTTATTTTTTCTTTTACTCCTATAATTAAAATATCATATATTCTTAATAATTCTTGCAATTCTTCTTTGCTTGGAGATTTCTCGCCACTCCATACATCTACACTTATATCTCTTTGTCTTAAAATTTGAACTGCTTGTCTATTTATATTTCTGGATATACTACATGCTTTTAACATCTTTCATCCTCCTTTTTTATATTCTATTATTATATCAGATTTATTCTATATAATTATTAAGTTTTACATCTAAACAATTTTATTAAATTTATACTGCTCCCCACACTAGGTTAAATTCTGTCGTTACTTTAATTTTATTATTTCTACTCTTTTTATCTTATTTTTGTCTTTTCTCTCAAAACTAACAAAATCTTCTTTAGTAATAGAATATATACTTATCTATTATTTTTTAACAGTCCCTTTGTTTCCTTATGTCTATTTACAATATCCTATTCCATATTTAATGAAAAGATTTCCCATCATAATAACTATATATTTGAATTTCTTTGGTTTTACTTTCAAATAAAAATGTTACTACAATAGGATATTATTTATCTTATTTAATATTTTATTTCCTACATCTAATCTAGTTAATGTTGAATCTTTTATAATTATTCTTCTTTTTATTTATCTTTGTACTATTTATAATATTATAAATAGTAATAATTGATATTAAAATTTCTACTGTCATAGATGGATATGCTTTTACAAACATATCGTGTAAAAACCATAATATTTGATTTAAAACTAATCCATATCTTAAAATTTGTGCATTATTACTTTTTAAGCAAAATATTGCATAACTAGATGATGCTAATATCGGAAAAATTCCTATCCATCCCTTAGTGTTAAATGCTAGTCCAAATAATATGTAAAATATTATAAACAAAATTGTTATTTTGTTGTTTATTTTTTCTTTATATGTCAAATAGTTTCTTATAACATTTACTACGTTTGTTACTACAGCTGAGTATGAACATAGAAAGAAATTTGATAATGCTCCAAATATAGGATTAAATATTTGGATTTTTGCCATATCTTTTTTGTTTTTGCTAAAAGTAGACCATGCTATTAATATTGCGCATATTAGTGAACATATTGTACCTAATGTAAAATTGTATATCATTTTTTTATTTTCTCCAATCTTTTTATCTCTTAACTTGATTTTAGTTATTTTAACATGGTATTTTATTTAAGATTTAGAACACATACGCACTCCACATGTGTCGCTGTTTATCTGTAGATTGTTTTTATTTTCTTCGTTGCTTACCTGTAGATAATCTTTATAATTTATATTACTTTCGTTTCTTAATACAAAAGTTATTGATTTTGGATCTGAATTGTTTTTTTCATCATATCCACCAACTATAACTTGTTTTACTAAAATTTCAAAAGCATCTTTATCAAATTCTGTTATTATTTTCCCGTTTTCAAGATATTTCTTTAATTTGTTTAAACTAAGCTCTTTACTTTGTTTATTTTCTTCTTCTAAAATTAATTTTTCTTGCTCAGTATTTAACTGATTGATTTTATTTTGTATTTTTTCTTTTCTCTCTAAAAATGTTTCTCTATCTATGGCATTTTCTATACTTAAATCAATTAATTTATTTATTTTAGATTTAAGATTTTCTTTTTCTGTTTCTATATTTTTTATTAACTTTTCTGTTGAGTTCTGAGTTATTATATTATTCATCCTTAATATGAATTTATTTATAATATCTCCTTTGTCATTGCATAATATTTGATATACTTCTATAAAGCATTTTTCAATAATACTTTCTCTTATTGCCTTGCATTTAGGGCATTCTTGTTTTCCTTTTTTAACAAATTTCATACAATGCCATACTGCTGTTTGATTCTTTGTTCCTGAATTCCAATTTCTTCTTGTTAAAATAGTTCCACAAAATCCACAATAAATTCTACTACTAAATGGATATTTTCTACTATAATTTGCTTTTATCTTTCCTTTTCCTCTTACTCCTGCTCTCTTCTCTAAAATATGCTGTACCTTTTCAAATAACTCTGGTTCAATTATTGCTTGATGATGGTCTTTTATGTAATATTGATTTTCTTCTCCCATATTGATTACTCGTTTATGTGTTATAGGGTCTGTTGTATATGTTTTTCCTTGCAAGACATCTCCTTTGTATTTTTCATTTTTTAATATTCTTCTAACTGTCGAATCACTCCATCTTGTTAGTCCCTTTGGTGTTAAATATTTCATGTTTGTTAGTTCTCTTGCAATTATACTCGACCCCATACCTTGTGCATATCTATTAAAAATATATTTTACTATTTCTGCTTCTTCTTGATTAATAGATATACTTTTGTTTTCTTTGTCATAAGTATAACCCAAACAACCATTATATCCAATTAGTTCTCCTCTTTGTTGTTTCATCTTTAATCCTAATTTCACATGTGATGATATTGTTTCACTTTCTTGTTGTGCTACTGAACTCAATATTGTTAATAGTAATTCCCCTGCCATTTCTAGAGTATTAATATTTTCTTCTTCAAATAGAATTGCTACATTTTTCTCTTTTAGCATTCTTACATATTTTAAAGTATCTAATGTGTTTCTTGCAAATCTTGATATGGATTTTGTTAGTATTAAATCAATTTTTCCATTCATACTATCTTGTATCATTCTCATAAAATTACTTCGTTTGTAATCTTGTGTTCCTGATATTGATTCATCTGCATATACTTCCACAAAAGACCATTCTATATTTTTTGATATTTTTTCATTATAGTATTTTACTTGTGATTCAAAACTGTTTAATTGGTCTTCTGAATCTGTGCTTACTCTTGCATATGCTGCTACTTTTAGCTTTCGATTTATTTGCAACCCTGTAGCTCTATCTATTCTTCCTTGTATTTTCTCTATAACTTGAACTTCCATTAATCCTCCATTCTGTTAGAGAGAACCCTGTTTGGATTATATACTATTTAGAATTTAAAATCAATCTCATATTTTTTCTAGTTTATATTCCTTTATAATGTTCTCTTTTGCTTGTTTGTATATTTTTTCATCTATTAACTTGTTTTTGTATATTCTATTTAAAAGTGTTATTTCGATACTTCCATTTAGTAAATTAGTATCTATCTTTTCTTGTATCAATTTAATATCTATCTTTTGTTTCTCTGTATTTTCCATAGGCTATACCTCATACATTTTGTATATTTTCTAAAATACTTATAATGTATTCTTTTACTTCTCTATTTGGTAGTCTTAGAAAATACTTGTCTATTTCTTCTTGTGTGAAAATTATTTTTAGACTTTTTTCATTCTTGTAGTTTTCTATTTTTTCTTTACTTAAAATATAGTTTTTGCCTAATTTGTTACTTTTTCTAAAATCTCTCTTTGTTTTTTGAGCTATATTGTTGGTAATTTTATAATTATAATTTCGGATTATTTCTGCTATCCTCATTTGATTTTCCTCATCTAAAAAACTTATATGTTCTGCTGGATTTATTCCTAGTTCTTTATTATTTACAAGTTCTTGTAATTCTGGTATTAAATAATTTAATCTTAGATATTTTTGAAATGTTCCGTTACTAATATTTTTGTCCTTACAAATTTCTTTTCTATTTTGGTTATATTCTTCAAAATATTTTTTATATTTTCTTGCTATTTCCATTGGTGTATTTTGTGTTACACTAGATGTATTAAGTATATTTTCGTTTTTATCTTTATCTGCTACCTTACTTTCTTTTATAACTGGCTCATAATCTTCTCCTATTATATCTAAAACTTCTTCTTTGCTAATCCACTCCATATTAATATTTTCTAAAATTTCTCCTACTTCAAGTTTTTCTCTCATCATTTCTTTAACTTTTTTCATTTCTTCTTTCTTGTAATAGTTTATTAGTAATTGATTTCTTTCTGGCATAATAAAAACCTCCATTTAATTTATTTGAAAAATAAAAGGCAAGAAAAAAAGTTAGATTTTCTCTAACTTAATTTCCTGCTTTCAATTTTTCATATTAAGATAATATCATCATGTTTTTTATACGTCAATGAATGTTTTTTGAAACAATTTTGAAATTTATGTTTTGAACATAAATAATAATTTTATATCATTTATAAAATATACTATGTGTATTTCTGATACATCAAATGTATTTTAGAATACTAACAATGTATTTCATTTATTCATATATAAATTATTTTCTATTACATCTCAGTTATATCAAATATTTTATTATCTTTTTATAATTCTGTACTTTTTCTGTATTTTTTTATCTTTTACAGAGAACTAGAAAACTTGTTTTTCTATGTGTTTATGAGATACACTCTGTATCTCTTTCCTGCCTTTAAAAATACATCTTATGTTCTTTAGCAACGTTTTAATGAAAAAATAATGTATCTTTGAAATCAAGTTAGGTTTGTTCAATATCACATACATTTAACCTTAATATAATCTCGTAAAACATGCTAGAATAATTTTATATTATTTCTTTTTCTTTTACAAATTTTTTAACACATTCTAAATCCGTAGTTTTATTAACTGATTTTATACAATCAAATACTTGCTCTTTATATGATGATTTTGAAGAATCTCCTATTCTCGAATCTAATATTGCAATAATTCCTTTATCTGTATTGCATCTAATTAATCTTCCAACTCCTTGTTTTAGTTTTATAATCATTTCTGGTAAATAAACACTCATAGGGTCTTTTACTAAAGAACTTTTATACTTTATAACTGGATCTAAAATCGGAAATGGTAATCTTACAATTATGACGCTTGATAAAGAATTACCTTGTATATCTATTCCTTCCCAAAATGTTCCTGTACTTAACAACACCGAGTTTATATCTTCTTTGAAATCTTCTTTTGTTTTTATTTGTGAAGAACCCTCATTTTGAATTATTAATTTGTATGGTAATTTCTTGTTTTTTAATTTATCATATACAATTTTCATGTCTGCTTTTGCAGTAAATAAAATTAATGTTTTTCCTTCTGTTATTGATATTAAATCAACAATTCTATTTGTAATATCCTCTATATACTTATTGTGTTCTTTTTGTGGATGTGCTATATCATTTGAATAATATAACAATGTATTATTTTCTATATCAAAGGGACTTTCTTTTGGCTCACTAATAAATAATTTCTGACTTTTCCTTAAACCTATAGTTTTCATAAAATAATCATAATATTCATTTTTATCTATACTTGTATTTAAAGTAGCAGAAGTTAGTATCTTGACTGTTTCTTTGTCATTAAATAGAATGTTTCTTAGTTTCTCATTAATATTCTTTGGACAACTTGCCATCAAATAATTTTTTTTCCTTTTTTCTATCCAAAACACAACTGATGAATCTTTTCCATTTGATAATTCTTTATAAAACTGAATTATTTCCAATAGACTATCTGCAACTGAATCTTCATTATTCCTTCTGTCATATAATTGCACAGAAGAACTATATTTTTCCAACTTTTCATATATTTTTTTACTAGTATTTACAATGGATTCTGTAAATTCAATATCACAAGTTTCCATATCTTCTTTATTTAAAATAATATTCTTCTTAATTAAAATATTAATTTGTTTTTCAGCTTGTTGTTTTACCATACCAAAAAATTCTTTTATCTTTTCATTTAATTCAGAAATTTCGCTGCTATATATAGGATATCCAACTTTGCTTAATAGTCTATAACTTTTATTTATAATAGAACTCACATTAGAAAATGTTAAAACCTTTTTATATGAATTTCTTGCCTTTATTTCTAAATTATGAGCTTCATCTAAAACGATTATTTCTGTTGGTGATAATAATAATTTTTGTTCATTTATCTTTCTTTTTTGATTTTCTAACAGTAAATCGTGATTACAAATAATAGCACCTTTACTCTCTTTCATTTTTTCTCTTTTTTTTATAAAATTACAAGTATAATAAGATGAACACTTTTGAAACTTACATTCATTTATATTTATCTTATTCCATATTTCTTCAGGCATATCTTGCAAATTTGCTCTATCATTTAAGCCTTCATTTTCTTTTAAATTATTAAATCTCTCTTTTATTGCTTTATCCCTTATATGAAATAGTCTTTCTTTACATAAATAATTATTTTTTCCTTTTGCAATTGTAATATCTATTGGTATTTCAAGCATCTCTGACAATTTTACTATATCTTTTTGAATCTGTTCTTGTAAAGTAATTGTGGATGTAGAAACGATAAAAGGCTTTTTTGTGATTTTATAATAATACATCAATGGTATTAAATATGCATAAGATTTTCCAATACCTACACTTGCCTCTACTATAATATCTTGATTGTCTCTAATGCTTTCAATAATGTCATATGACATATCTTGTTGTCCAATTCTATCTTCATAGCCTAATTCTGTCATTCGCTCGAAAAAATCTAATGTTTCTTTCATAACATCTTCCCAAATTGCTTTTCTTTTTGCTTTATCGTTTTTCCATATTCCATATATTAAATCTTGCATTAAAATTCCTTTCTATTTTTCTTTTTCCTTAATTAATTTTTTTACATCTTTTTTTGTCAATTCTTTATAATTAGCACTCTCTACAACTTTCTTTCCAATTTTATCTTCAATTTCTTTTCTAGCTTTACCTGTTATTTTTCCAGCCTCTTGTACATCATCTTTCAATTCTTCTAGTCCAAAACTATTATTAGTATTATGCATTTCATTTGCAGTCACTTCTGCTAAATTTGTTATTGCAAGCTCTAATTTTCCCATACTATCTCTTAAATTTCTTTTTGTTTTATTAATTCCCTTTTGTTCTTTATATTGAGTAGTGTTCATATTAAATGTACTTTTATATATTTCATCGGTTAATATTGCATAATCTCTATCTTTTGCTCCTCTTTCTTTCCATGTATCAGTTAATTCTTTTCTACTGTCTATTGATTTTAATCTTTGTGCAATCCACGTATCTTCATAACCTTTTCTTATATATGTTTCTTTTGCTCTATTAATTGCAAGTTCTGGATTTACAATTTCATCTAATCTTTCGCTTCCTACTTGTGCTAGCCATAGTTTAAATGGTTCTGCCTTTGGAGAAGGTATCGATTGAATAATTCTCAATATTCCTTTTGAATTCGCTGTCCTTATTTTTCTTTTTTTTTCATCTTTTGCTATCATTTCAACTAGGGTACAAATTGTACCCCAGTTGTTATTTAACTCTTGATCTCTAGCTTTAAGCTTTTTAATATATTGTTTTACATCTACAGAATCAGTTAAAACTTGAACAACATCCTCTACTGAGAAATACCAATCTTCGTTGTACCACTTTCTTCTTATTTCTTTTTCTTCAAATAAAGCTAATCTATTTTCTTGCATTATATCACTTCCTTAACTTTTTTGACATTATATAACATTTGTTATTATTTGTCAAACATCTGTTTTTAATATTTTAGCTTTTTTATAATAAAACGGCCGTAAACTCTCATAAATTATTTTGATATTTACGAGGGTTTACGGCATATTTTACTTGTATATTACGAATATCAATAATTTTTCGTAATATAATTTTTTGTATTACGAATTTTTCAATTTTTTCGTAATATAACCTTTATAAATAACTCACTATATCTTCAAGAGTATCATATCCACTTTCACTATTTATATGTCCTGCATTAGGAATAAAAACTTGTTCCGTTGAAATCTTATCTGCAAAATATTTTTCGGATTCATATTTTACATACGGATCATTATCTGAATAAAAACCAATTATTTCATTCGCATATTGTTTAACATCTTCCAAGTTATTAAAATACATTGATTTATTAACTGCATCATATTCTTCATTTATTCCTAGATAATTATTAAATCCACATACAAAAATTAATTTTTTAACTTTTATTTTATTTTCAACTAAAAACTTTGATATAAAAACTGGTGCAATGCTATGACCTATAATTGTAGTATTCTCATTGATTAATCCTAAATCTAAATAATATTTAAGTAATCTACTCCAATTTTCATAATTTTGATATCCTACACCAATAGGAAAATCTGGTACATATACTTGTTTTCCTTCATCTTCTATAAAATCATGTAACCATCCTATCCAATTTGAATATGGACTACTAAATGAGCCATGTATTATAAAATAATTTTCCATTTACATTTCCTCCTCTATCAAGTATCTCATTTTATAATGATATTTACACCCTATCTTCCTAGTTCATTTTCATATTCACTTTTATATTGTTCATACTTAGTTTTTGCTCTTGGCAATCCTGCATCTACCGCCATTTTTAAGTAATATTCTGATAATTTCAAGTTTTTTTCTGTTCCAACTCCGTTATAATAAAAATTCGCTCCTAAATCATAAATTGCTGGAAGATACCCTTGCATTGCACAATCATGTATTAATTGAAATGCCTTCTTTTCATCTCTTTCAACATTTCCAAATCCAAAATAGTAATAAGCTCCTAAGCAAAACTTTGAAAATGCTTGTTTTTTTGAATTTTGTTTTTCCTCATCTATAAGTTCTAATAGTGGTTGATATGATTCAATATGTATTTGTTTTGCTTTTTCCTTATCTTGTTCTACTCCATCTCCAAAATAATAGCAAGCACCAACTCCATAGGCTGAGCGTGGATCTCCTAACTCTTTCCCTTTTCCATACCAGTACATTGCTTTTTCAAAACTTTGCTCTGCTCCGTTTTCTTCACTATCATAACTTCTTCCTAAAATATAGCACGCAAATTTATCACCATTTTCAGCTTTTTTTCTTACATCGTTTAAATCAAATATTATTGGTTTTATAGTATTACTCATTTTCCACTTCTCCTAACTTCTTTAACAAAATATACCTTTTTATATTTTCATCTTTTTGATACCAAGTTTGTTCTTCATAACCTAAATCTTTTAAATTTTTTATACTATAAACATTCCCAAAAGTAACTTCTGCAATAATATTACTTATTCCTTTTTCTCTAGCTTTTTCTTCAAAATACTTTACTAATATTTTTTGTAATCCATAGCCTCTATATTCTGGTAAAACAATAACTCCATCTATATCAGCACAATTACCTTTGATATTCGGAATCAGTTGTTTTAATTCTTTCATTCTATTTGAAACTGATAAGAAAATCCATGCAATCATTTTATCATCTATAAAAGCACCATATATTTCACCATCGTTAATAGGGTCATTAACTATTCTTAAATATGTATCTTTTTTAAAAGGTAGAAAATATCCTTTTTCTTCTTCTTTAAAATTATCAATTACAATATTTTGAATATTATATATTGAATCCACATCATTAGCATTAAATTTTCTTATCTTTATGTTTTTATTTGTAATATATCTAAAAAGATATTTATATTCTTCTTCGTGTATTAGTAATCCTTCTATTTTTTCTTCCACCATTTTTTCTAAATACTTGTAAAAAATATATTTAACTTCTGATACTTCATTATCTTCAAAAATATATTCTTCTATCTCTTTATTACAGTTTAATAAATATACATATTGAAATTCCATATTTTTAGTACTTTTTATTGTGGCAATATATTGTAAATCTTTTTCTTCCACTTCAACACCTAACTCTTCTTTTAGTTCTCTAATCGCTCCATCAACTACACTTTCTCCTGCTTTTATATGTCCTGCTCCAGATATGTCCCAGCAATTAGGATGTGTTTTCTTACTTGCACTTCTTTTTTGAAGTAATAATTCATTTTTATCATTTATAATCCAAACATGTGCTGTTCTATGAAAATTGCCATCTTCATGTGCTTGTTGTTTTTCTTTTACCTTACCTGTTGGATTATTATTTTCGTCAACTATATCTATATATTCCATAGATTTCCTCCATAATTTGTCAGATTATTTCTGACAATTTTATATATTTACTATTTGACATTTCCATTAATAATTGGTATTTCTAGTCAAATGATATGGCTTTAATTCTATATTTTTATTTCTTCCTTGACTCCAAATATAATCATTAATATCAATCGCACATACTTTATTTTCTAATTTCTCTTTTATTAAATCAATTACTACAAGCATATTAGCTCTTATTTCTATTTCATATTCTGAATTTACTTCTATTTCTTTTTTGTTATCTATAATATTAGATAATTTGTCATTGTATTCTAATATCCCTAATCCTCTCATTACTTGTGGAATTTTATAATCTGCACATCCTACTAAATGAGAATAGTCCACTTTTATATTTTCTTTTCGTTCTCTTATATGTAAAATATCTGATGTTAATAATTGTGCTAACTTATAAAAATAAATTTTTTTATTATTGTATATTCTTTCATCTTTAAAATTAGGAAAATATTTTACAATAATTTTAAATAATTCTGTATCAAGAGTAACATCTTTTATGAATGTATAAAAATTTCCATTCATTTTTTCATTAACTATTTTACTAACATTTCTTATAATATTATATCTTTCTTCAAATAATGGAATCTCTATATTTCCTTTTAATAATTCTTCAAATTCATCTTTAGTTATATTAGAAAAATCAGTAGTATTTCTTTCTTTTACATACTTTAATATTGCATATAACAATGCAATACTTCCATCTTCTTTTCCATTCTCTGTATTTATTGTCCATTTAGGATTTCCCCAAAATGAAAAATCTATTGATTCATATACTAATAAAAAATTTATTATAGTTTCTGTTGGTAAATCCAATAAATTATATGGAGAAAAACCTAACCAATGTTCAGTTTCTATTTTGTCTATTTTTTCTATAAATTTATCCAGATTTGTTTCATTTATTTTAACTGATTTTGAATTGTTAGCAACATATTTGCAACTTTCAATTATTTTATCTAACACTATAGTTATCTCCTATCTTATTATTTGTATATATACTTATATAATACAGGTCAAGTATTTTTAATTTATGTTAATCTATCTTTTTTATAAAAGTCAGTTAACTTCCCTTAAATTATATTTTTCTATATTTTCTTTAGTTGCAAATCCATTAGGTCCTTTTACTTTTTCTAAAAATACTATTCCATCTAAATGATCACATTCATGTTGCACTAATCTTGCAAAAAATCCATTTAGTTGTTTTATTATTTTCTCTCCATTTTCATTATAATAAGTCAATTCTATATTCTTATATCTTTCTACTTTTCCTCTTATACTAGGAACACTCATACAGCCCTCATATTGTACATCTGTATCTTCTGTTAGTTTCTTCCAAGTTGGATTAATCATTGCTGTTATTGGTATTTCTTCTGCATCATTATATTTTATATTTTCCTTTTTAGAACCAACTACAATAATTCTTTTATCTACACCTATTTGAGGTGCCGCAATTCCTAATCCTGTTCCATACTCTAGTGTTGATTTTAAATCTTCTATAATGTCTATAATATCTTCATTAATATTTTTTATATTAACTTCATTGCACTGCTTTTCAAGAATAGGTTCTCCTACTTCTCTTACTTTTAAAACTTTCCCCATATTTTTCTCACTTTCTTTTAACTTATTTCTCAAACTCATTCTTTCTCCCTTTAAAGAATTCTTAAAAATATCTTATATTATAATTTATATTTTTTATCATGAAAAACATCTAAAGGATATATTTTTTTATCTTCAAAATCCTTAATATCTTGAATAGCAGTGTCATAACCTCTTAATTCTCGATTTGTCATATTTTTTACTTTTTCTATGTCTAACCACTTTACATCTATTATTTCTTTTGTATCAAATTTAATATTTTCATCTATGATGTCTGCTGTAAATTTTACAATTATAGCAGTCTCTCCTTCTTTTAGAATTGCCGTACTTATTGGTAAGACACCTGTAAGTTTTACTTTGCATCCAGTTTCTTCATATGTTTCTCTTATTGCCGCTTCGGTTATTAATTCATTTTCTTCTACATGTCCTGCTGGAAAATTCCATTGTCCATAGCATTTCTTTTTTGCTTCTTTTACCATTAATATTTTATTATCTCTTACTATTAAACAACCTGCGATAATTACCATATTCTCCTCCTATAATTTAATGATTTCTAAATTATTTGCTACATAAATATTTACTTTGAATTTTTTTCTTTATTTGTATATATAATTTTTAATTATTAGATAATTTATTCATTTCTATATACTTTTCTAGTATTTTACTATCTCTTAATACGACAAATTTTGTACTATAAATAGATTCATATTTTGATGCAACTAATTTATCAAAACGTTCTGTTATAAGTTCTAGTGCCTTTTCAGGAGTTTCCCACAACAATTTAGCTCCTTCATCTTTTTCTTTCTCTGTTAGATTTAATTTATTAGTATCCTTTTGAACTTTACCTACATACACATAGGAAATCTGTTTAAAATTATTTAGAGACTTGTATTCCTCTGTTGTTCCTAAAGTTTCTATTATTTCTACTTCGCAAGCAGTTTCTTCTAATACTTCTCTTTTAAATGCTTCCTCTGGCTTTTCTTCTCCTTCTAATCCTCCGCCAGGTAATTTATACTCATTTTTATTACTTTTGTTAAATATAGCAATTTTTCCATCTTCTCTTATAACAATACCTCTTGCCCCTAATCTTAATTTGGGATTTTCCATATTAATAGTTTTTTCTCCAATATCTTCGTCTGTTATCCTACATATTAATTCCATATTCTTACACTCCTAACTTTATGCCTACACTATATCACAAATTTACATTTTCCTCAACAAATTAACTAAAATTCATACTAAATATATTGGATTTTTGAACAAAAATAAAGCACCTATTACAAGGCACTTTACTTAGGATTCTCTTTAACTTTTAAATTTTATTTTATAAATTCATATGTTCATCAACATTTGGCCATATCATATGGTGTATTGAGCATAGATATATAATCTATGTAACCCTCTCACAGCAACTATTATATCAACTCTAAAAATTCACTTTATATGTTTCCACACTCCATATCTAAAACAACCTTAACATGAATTTCATTTTTTTGTACTTTTTCTAGTCCAAATCTACCTCTTTTATGAAACATTATTGTATCTTGAAAGCTAGTAAACTCTAAGATGACTGGCAATTCTTTAACTCTAGCAACGCACAAACCTCCACGTGTCCTGTAAATGGAAACATATCTACTGGCTGAATCTCTTTAACCTCATAAGCCTCTTCAAACTTAGCCAAATCCCTAACCAAAGTAGCAGGATTACAACTAATGTACACAAATCTATCAGGCCTAATCTTCAAGATATTATCAATAGATTTATTATCAAGCCCTTTTCTAGGAGGATCAACCATAACAACATCAGGAATAATATTTTTATTATTAATTAAATCATCCAAAACAATTTCTGTATCACCTGCAATAAATTCAGTATTATCAACATTATTAATTTTTGCATTTTCTTTTGCATCTTTAATTGCCTGTTCTACAATTTCAACTCCATACACTTTTTTAGCATATTTTGCCATAAATAATGAGATTGTACCAATACCACAGTACAAGTCAAATACTATATCATTTTTAGCTATTTTTGCTGCCTCTACACCAATATTGTAAAGTCTTTCAGCCTGTACTGGGTTTACTTGATAAAATGAGAGTGGAGATATTTTAAATGTATATTCTCCTAATTTATCTTCAATGTACCCATTTCCATATATATTGATATTTTCTTTTCCTAATATGACATTTGTATTTTTAGTATTTATATTTTTTACTATTGTTTTTATATTAGGATATTTTTGTGTTAGACTTTCTACCAATTCATTTTCTTTTGGAATTTTTTCTCCATTTATAACTAATATGCACATTATTTCATTTGTCTTTATTCCAACTTTTATTACTATATGTCTAAATAGTCCTTTTACAGTTTTTTCATTATATATAGAAATTTTATTTTTCTTTATAAATTTTAATACTGTTTTTGCTATTTCTTCTGATATTGGATTTTGGATCAAGCATTTTTCCATCGGTATTACTTCATGTGTTCTATTTGCAAATACGCCAATTACTGGTTCTCCATTTTTATTTACTCCTATTGGATATTGTGCTTTATTTCTGTAGTGCAATGGATTTTCCATACCTAATGTTGGTTTAACCTGAATTTTGGTTTTTATTGTTTTATTTACTAGTGATTGGACTGCATTTTGTTTCATTTTTAGTGTATCTTCATATTTTATATGTCTCATGTTGCATCCGCCACATCTTTTATATGTTGTGCAGTCTACTTCTTGTCTTTTATCTGATTTTTCTAGTATTTCTACTATTTTTCCAAATGCATGTGATGATAAGATTTTTACAATTAGTATCTTTACTTTTTCTCCTTTTATTGCACCATTAATAAAAATTGTAAAATTATCTATTTTGGCAATTCCTTCTCCTTCAAATCCATTATCTATTATTTCAACTATATATTCTTTGTTTTTTTCTACTGGTATTTTTTCCATAAATATCTCCTAAAAATTAGAAATTGATTGACAGGTTTTTAATCTCTGTTTTAAATTTTTATATTGTTTTAAAAAAAATCGGGATTGAAGACCTGTCCCCCCAATCCCTAATTTTTTATTCTTCCCAGTTATGATAGATGTTTGCTACATCATCAAGTTCATCTAGTCTTTCTATTAATCTTTCCATTTTTTCTACACCTTTTTCGTCTAATTGAACAGTTGTAGTTGGAACCATTTGAACACCTGCTTCTAAGAATTCTAATCCAGCTTCTTCTAGTTTTTCACTAACTTGTGTGAAATCTGAAGGCTCTGTTGTTATTTCATATACTTCTTCATCTGCTGAAAAATCTTCTGCTCCAGCATCTAATGCTAACATCATTACATCATCTTCTGACATTTCTGTTGATGCTCTTTCTATTACTATTACACCTTTTTTATTGAACATATATGATACACATCCTGTTGTTCCTAAGTTTCCTCCGGCTTTGTCAAATACGTGTCTTACGTCTGCTGCTGTTCTGTTTTTGTTGTCTGTTGATGCTTCTACAATTACTGCAACTCCGTTTGGGCCGTATCCTTCATATACTATTTCTTCGTAGTTTTCGTTACTTGTTGATGCTTTTTTGATTGCATTGTTTATTGTGTCATTTGGCATGTTTGCTGCTTTACATTTTGCTATAACTGCTTTTAATTTTGAGTTTCCTGCTGGGTCTGGTCCACCTTCTTTTGTTGCTATTAATAGTTCTCTTCCTAATTTTGTAAAGATTTTTCCTCTTGCTGCGTCTGCTTTTCCTTTCTTTGCTTGTATGTTGTGCCATTTGCTGTGTCCTGACATATCTCTCTCCTCCTCTTTAATTTTTTATGTATTTAAGGCTTTCGAGCCTATATTATTGGTTTTACCCTTTTTTACTTTGTTGAGCTTTTTAAAATTACTATACCAGTTTTTTCTAAAAATTTCATTTTCCATTGTAACATATTTTTTGTATTTTGTGTAGTCTTTTTATAAATATTTTTGTATTTTACTACTCACAGTTTTACAAATTTTATTTAAAAAAGGTTTTAAAAGTAAATAAAAAAGTGTTCTTCAATACTTTTTATTTTGTTTCCTCTTCTATCCAATCTAAATATTCCTTATATCCATCAACTATATCATAAGCAATCAGTTGTGGTGTTTCATAACTGTGATTATCTACTATTGTTTTTTCTATTTCTTTATATAACTCTTTTTTAGTTTTCATTTGAAGTAGGTATTCTTCTGCATGTTCTATCTTGCCTTTCCAATGATAAGAGCTTGTTGTATTACTTAATTGGCAACAACTAACTAATCTTTCTTTTAAAAGTATTTCAATAATTTTATTTGCTTCATCTTTGTTGTCAAATGTAGTTGTAATCATTATATATTTATTCATAACTATTTCTCCTCCATCAAATATTTTTTAATTGTAGTTATAACTTCATTATGCACAATTCTGTTACTAACAATAGCACCATTTATACTTTGGTCATATCTTTGATTTTCACCAAATATATTTGTAACTTTTCCTCCTGCTTCCTCAACAATAATCTTTGCTGCTGCAATATCACAATTTTTATGTTTTGTACCAGGAAAAATTGCAAAGTTAAATTCTCCGCTAGCAACACACATACAAGATCTTATTACACTTCCTATGCTTACAAAATATGTTCTTGTTCCTAGTTCTTTTATAAAATTATATAAATTATAATCTGCATTTGGCCACATATCAAAATTTGATACACTTCTCATATCATCTAATAAAATATCATTAACTTCTATTTTTTTATTGTTTTTAAAAGCTCCTTCTCCTTTTATAGCAGTATATAAGTTATCAGTAAACGGATCATATACTAAACCTACCATTGATTCTCCATCTACTACTAAAGCTAAAGAAAATACTGCGACCGGAATATGCCTAGCATACATAGCAGTTCCATCTACAGGATCACATACCCATTTATACTTACTATCTCCAAATTGTTCTTCTTCGCCATCTACTGCATGAGTTGGATATTTTTCTTTAACTTGACTTATTAAATATGAATTTATTTCAGTGTCTGCTAAGGTTACAATGGTTTTATCTCCTTTGTAGCTTGCTCCATTATCTTGATTAAAGTATTTTATCATTACATTACCTGCATATTTTGCTATGTCTTTTGCAAACTTTAAATATTCATTATATTCACTCATTAATACCATCCTCCATCTACTTTTATTACTGTAGAATTTATAAAACTCGCATCATTACTCGCCAAAAATGTTACTACTTTTGCAATTTCCTTTGGTTCTCCAAATCTTTTAACTAAAATTCTTTCTGTTTCATTTTTAACAAAATCTTCTGGAAGCTCTTTATTCATTTCTGTATTTACCCAACCTGGTGCAATGGCATTAACTCTTACAAAAGGAGCAAATTGTACAGCAGAATCATATGTTAAGCTAATTATTCCAGACTTTGAGGCATCATAATCTACACTTGTTGGATAATATGTATTTAATCCATTTGTACTTGAAATATTAATTATAGCTCCACTTTGTTGTTTTAACATCTCTTTGCCAACTAATTTTGTTAATATAAAAGGTGCTATTAAATTAACATTTAAAGTTTGTTTCCAATCTTCAGCAGTTATATCTTCAAATTCTTTGTCAGAAACAATACCTGCATTGTTCACTAGAATATCAATCTTTCCAAATTCATCTAGTGATCTTTTTACTAATTTTTTACATTCTTCTTCATTTGAAAGATCTGCTTTAATTGGTAAAACTTTTATATTAAATTTTTCTTCTAATTCTATCTTTAAATTATTAGCTTTTTCTTCACTATTTACAAAGTTAATAATTATATCATACCCTTTTTCAGCAAACTCTCTGGAAATAGCTTCACCAATTCCTCTAGTTCCACCTGTCACTAATACACTTTTATTCATATAAAATCCCCCTTTTTAATTATTGGTTAATCTTGAGTTTCCCTGTATAGGTATTATTCTTGTTTTTATTACCATTTTTAAATTTCCACCTAAACTCAGTGCACCATAAAAATTTTAATTTTCCCTCAGTTCTAGTTATTTTCTTCTACTATTTTATTAATTCTAATTTTCCATTTAATACTATTGGTGAAAATCCTGATATTTCATCATATAACATTCCTTCTGGAATATCATTATATAAAAATATTTTTTTGTTTTTCATAAATGCTTCATATATTTCAATAAATGTTGCTCCGCCTATATAATTTTTCTTTCCATTCTTATCAAAATTTAATGTTAATACTGCATCCATTTTAGCTATTCTTTCTTCACTCATTCTAAACATTTTAGCTTTAAATTCACTATGTTGTTTTTCTCCTAATTTCCAACTTTTCTTTTCTGCATCAGGTTCATAATATGTATTTGGTAATTCTATAATATGTCCTTCTTCTTCTAATTTCTTTTTTATTGGTTCTATATCATTATAAAATGATTTACTACATATAATTAATATTTTCATTTACATCTTCTCCTTAAATCTATTGTAGTTGTAATTTTTATT
Source organism: uncultured Clostridium sp. (assembly GCA_900551615.1). GTDB lineage: Bacteria > Bacillota > Clostridia > TANB77 > CAG-508 > CAG-269. Next base: position 20,758 of record URWN01000008.1, on the reverse strand, counting down.
ACAAATTTAAAAAACATCCTTTTTCATGCGAATATATTACTCCAATTGCCTGCAAATAAGAATAAATAATTGTTGTCCCAACAAATTTCATTCCACGCTTTTTCAAATCTTTTGAAATTTCATCTGATAGTTCTGAACTTGTTTTATCTGTTTCATATATAATTTTATTTTCTGTAAAATGCCATATATAATTAGAAAATGTTTGATATTCTTTTTGTATCTCTTTAAATATTTTGCTATTATTTATGGCAGCATTTATTTTTAGCTTATTTCTAATTATATCAGTATTTTCTAATAATTCTTTTATTTTCTTATCATCATAATTGCATATTTTATCTATATTAAAATTATCAAATGCTTTTCTAAATGCTTCCCTTTTATTTAAAACGCATTCCCATGATAATCCTGCTTGAAAGGATTCTAATATAAGCATTTCAAATAAATATTTGTCTTCATATGAAGGTTGTCCCCATTCTTCGTCATGATATTGTATGTATAGGTCATTTTTAGGATTGCACCACTTGCATCTGTTTTTGTTATCTTTATATATCATATTCTAAATTCACCCATTCAAATATTTTATTATAATATGTTTCTGGTTCTCTATATTTTCCGTCAGTATGACCTGCTCCATTTATAATTAATTTTTCTTTTTCACAACCTGCTGCATCAAATAATTTTTCACACATATATTCTGGCACAAAATCATCATTACTTCCATGAATAAATAATATTGGTGTTTTACTCTTTTTTACTTGTTCTAGGGCCGAAGCTTCTTTTATGTCATATTTTGCTTTTCTTTTTGCTACTATTTCAAACATATTCAATACCGGAAATTCTGGCAAGTTAAATCTTGCTTTTGCTTCTGATGCGAATATATCCCAAACTGATGTGTATCCACTATCTGCAATTATGTATTTTACATTTGAAGGTAGTTCATCTCCTGAAGCCATTAATACTGTTGCAGCCCCCATTGAAGAACCATGTAATATAATTCTTGCATCTTTATTTTCATCTATAATTAACTTAATCCAATTTTTCAAATCTTCTTTTTCTAGCCATCCCATTCCTAAGTATTCTCCGTCACTTTCTCCACATGCTCGCATACTTGGAATTAATACATTATATCCTTTTTTTGAAAATTGTTCTCCTATTGGTAATACGCTTTCTGTACTTGCTCTGTATCCATGTAATATTATTACCCATTTATCTGTTTGTTGATCTTGCAAATATTCTGTTCCTCTTAATGTTATGTTATCGTTTGCTTTTATCTCAACAGTTTTTTGTATCGATTTTTCACTCCATATTTTTGAACTTTCTTTTGCTATTTTTCTATTATTTTCTATTATTTGTTCATCTTCACCTTGTATTTCTATTTTTGTTTCTTCACTTACTTTTCTATCTCCTCCTGCTCCACTTCTTGCTATTGCATAATTTACAAAGTAGTTCCCTATTCCTTCTGTTAATGCTATACCTAAAATTATTAATATTACTAATATGATTGTTGTAATTTTTATTACTTTTTTTGATTTATTTTCTTTATTCATTTTTTACCCCTTTTTATATTATTTAATAGTATTTATATCATAAAAGCAGATAATTATCAACTAATTATCTGCTTAAAATATTGGTAATTCTTTTTCTTCACAATCTGTTGTATGTTTGTTACTATCCCTTGACCCGTCAAACCATAGACCTGTTAAATATTCTCCATCACTATTCATATATATGTTTGTAAATCCTTCTGGGGTTTTGTATATGCTTTTGTATGTCATTTTTCCCTCCTAAATTTTATTCTGTGAATGAGCTTGGATGGTATGCTGTTATTCCTAATGTTTCTGCTTTTCTTAAAACATCTAATCTATCATCTACAAAAACTGCGTCTTTTATATCAAATTTGTAATGTTTACAATATTCTATTATAACCTCTGGTTTTAACATTGTTGAACATATGAAAATTATATTTTCTCTTTTTATATTTGGATAGTTCTCTTCTAACCATTTGTATTTTTGGTCTATCTCCTTATTTGTAGTAACTGTTCCAAGTACAAAAATTTTATCACTATCTAATTTTTCAATTACTTTTTGCATTGTTTTTAATGGCCTTGCTGTGTAAAATAAATCGTTAAATAGCAAATCTTCTAATGATTGGCATCCTAATTCTGGACATCCTCCTCCATATAATATATCTTTATATCTATATTCTGATAAAGTTCCATCTACATCAAAAAATACATATTTGTTTTTTAATTTTTCTACCATAATTATTCCTCCATCTGTATTTGTAATATTTTATCCTCCAATAATAACTGAAATATTGCCATGTAAATATATCCTTATTATTCCACATATAATTAAATGGACTGGATATATAAAATAGAAAAAGTACTTCATCCCTTTCCATTTTCCTCTTTCGCCATTATATCTTGATAATAGTGGTATTGATAAAATTGTTCCTAATTGAATTAATCCATACCAAATATCTATAAATAAGCAATATACTAATAAATAAATTCCCGAAAATATTGTTTGAATTAGCATTTGCTTTTTAAAATTATTTCTATATACATAATTATAAATAACAATCATTACTGCAACAGAACTCCAATCTGATGGAAATCCTAAAACACATAATAATAAAGTTATTATTGTTTTCCATATATTTTTTATGTTTGAGTCTTGAACTATTATTCCAATAAGTCCTAATGCTAATGACCACATTATACTTGTTTGATTAAAAAATGTTCCTGTTGAAAATGGAATAAAATTAATACCAAATGCAAAACAATATGCAAAATGTGATATCAGTGCAAAAATAAGTAATCTTGATAAATACTTTTTTCTGCTATGTGTATAATATGCTCCTTCAGCTATAAAAAAACAAAATATTGGTGCGACAATTCTTCCAAAAGTATGTAAAATTAAATATGCTGTGCCATTATTATATCCTGGTTTTATCACCCATAATAAATGGTCAAATATCATTGCACATACTGCTATTAATTTTAACTGGTTTGAGTTTTAAAATTTTTTCATTTATTTTACCTTGTTTGATTTAATATTTATATTTATATCATAAGCTCAGATAATTATCAACCTATTTTATTATTTAAGTTTCGGTTTTTTGCAGAAATAAATCATTTTAAAATAGGAAATTGGTAAAATATGGATATATTTATTCATATACTACCAATTCTTTTATTTTAAACATCACTTAATAAACCTATACAAAATAGGTTTATCAACATTATGTAAATAGTATCTTTACAATAAGCACAGCTGTCCATTTACTTATTTATTTAGTAGGCTTTCAAATTTATTACTAAATTCCTTATTGTATTTCTTTAAATTTACAGGTTTTAAATTTTTATCTGTAAAGCAATGCTTTGTTTCTCCTATAAGAGCCACCTTTTCTGTGTTTTTGTTTGTTACTTCATATTCTACTGTCATTCTTACACCTGTATAATCTTTCACTTTTAATTTTATTAGTATAGTGTCTCCAAATGTAACATGATACTTATAAGTACAATTTACTTCTAAAACTGGTATTGTTATCCCATTTTCTTCTAGTTTTTCAAATGGTAATCCTATAGATTCCATCCATGCACACCTTGCTTCTTCTAAAAATCTTATGTAGTTTGAGTGGTGTACAACGCCCATTTTATCTGTTTCATAATAATTTATATTTCTTTCAAATGTGTATTCCATTTTTAATTTTCCTTCCAATCTAAACATCATCTTTTTAACTTTTATATTATTTTCTCATTGTATTTCTTTTAATATTCCCAAAAGTACATATCTTGCATTTTCAAAATCATAGGAGCAAGTAGAAAGTGTTACTATTTTATTTTCTTGTTTTACTTCTGTTTGACTTTTAAAAGTAGAATTATTCATTGCTGTTTTTATTAATTTTTCGTTTGTTTCACTCGTTTTTGGAAAACTGTACATATCGCTTTCACTAGTTGTTATATATCCTGCAAATAATTCAATTTTAAAATTTTTATTTTCAGTAAATAGATACATGTCTGGGTGTTCATTAAAATATTCTTGTTTTTTATAATTAGTTAATGTTCCAAACATAGTATCATTTTTCATATTGTGTCCATATATTATGGTATTATAGTCTTCAAAATCACTATTGTTTTTGCAGTCAATAAATATTGTTCCACTTGGATTATATGTTTTATCTAAAAGTCTTCTTAAATAATATTCATTGTCATTTGCTTGTGCAATTGGGTAATTAATTGGTGTTCCTTCACTATATATCCAGGCTACAATGTCTTTATTTACCTTTTTTAATGTATTAAAATCAATATTTATAGGAATTTGCTCCTGTATATCCGTGTTATTTTGCTGTCCACTTTGTACATTATTTGTTATGGCTGTTTTAAGTAGACTATCTCTTAATTTTTCTTGTTGCTTTTCTTCTTTGTTGTAAATATATAATTTATATGCAAAAAAAGAATAAGAGCATAAACATATTATTATTATTAAATTTTGTACTATTTTTTTCAATTTATTGCCTCTATTTCATAAAAATCACCAAGCAAATTTAGTTTTTTACTTGGTGATTTTTATATTTTCTAAAATTTATTTGTTTTCTTTCTTTAAAATGTACTCTTCACCAATAGATACTGTTCCTTCTTTTGATATAAGCTTCAATATTCCATCTTTTAATTCAAATGAATATTTTGCATCTTGAACCTCATCTTTTGAAAAGTGAATGTCTAAAGTATTTCCTTCTACTTTATATGTATACTCGAAATTATAATTTCCTGAACTCATACTTCCTGTTCCATCTTCTTTAAACACATATTTTGTATCATTTTCTTCATATAAAAATGTGCCTATTAAAGAGTCTCCATTATAATTTGATGTTTCTTTATTTTTTGAACTTTCTTTATTATTATCTAGTTTTAAAAATACTATTATTGCTATAAGTACAAGAACTATAGCAATAATAATTATTAATGACGAGCTTTTTTTCTTGAACCTTTTATTTTGCATCCTAATACTATAACAAATAAAATTCCAGAAACTGCTAATCCTACTCTCCATAATACTATGTTGCTTAAATCATCTGTTTTAGGTGTAGTTGCTTGTTTGTTATCATCTTTTGTGTTTTGTTGGTTTGATGTTTCTTCTTTTGATGTATTTTTTTCTTCTTGTTCTGCTTGCTCTGCATTTTTATTATCTTCTGTTTTTTTGCTTTCAGCAATTACAAATTCAGTTTCAACTTCTCCATCGTCATATACAAATGCTATTTTGTGTTTTCCAATTGATAATGTATTTAAGAAATCTGCTTTTAGTGTAACAATTGTACTTCCTGATTTTGCTGTATAGTTTGATTTGTCAACTAAATTTTCATCTACTTTTATTCCTTGGAATTTATCAAATTTACCATTTGATTTTATTGTGATTTCGTTGCTATCTTTATTTTGATGTGTTGATCCTGCACCTTCTATTATTGCATATACAAATTTAGGAGTTGTTTTCTTTGTTCTACTTAATTCTTTATTACATTCAGAACAATAGATAACTTCTTCATAACTTCCTTCTTTGTTAACTGTTGCTTCTATTTCATTTTCAATAGTAATTGCACCTTCTGTGTGTCCTTTTGCTGGTATTGTTTTTGGTGTACTTGATATTTTGGCATTACAAGTTTTGCAATATACTACTTCATTATATTTTCCTTCAGCTGTACATGTTGCTGGTACTTCGTCTTCTTTTACTGCTTCTCCTGGTGTATGTCCTTTCGCTTTATCTGTTTTCTTTGTTCTTGATATTTCAGCACTACAAGTCTTACATTTAACAACTTCATCATGACTACCATCTTTTGTACATGTTGCTGGCACTATATTTTCTTTTACTGGTTCTCCTTCTGTATGTCCTATAGCTTTATCTACTTTGCTTGTTCTTGATATTTCTCTGCCACATACAGAACAATATACTACTTCATCATGACTTCCGTCTTTTGTACATGTTGCTGGTACTACATTTTCTTTTACTGCATCTCCTGCTACATGTGCTGAAATTTCAACCTTTGTTCCACATCCACATTCTTTCCAATGATTTGTAACATCACTTGACCACGCTGCATCTGTTACATCATGTGGTATTATTGGTGTTTCTTTTGTGGTTGTAGATATTTTTGTATTACATACTTTACAATATATAACTTCATTATAAGATCCTTTTGTTGTATGTGTTGCTGGTACTATGTTTTCTTTTACTGGTTCTCCTGGTGTATGTCCTTTTGCTGGTATTGTTTTTGGTGTACTTGATATTTTTGTGTTACATACTTTACAATATTTAGCTTCATTATATGTTCCTTCTGTTGTGCATGTTGCTGGTATTTCATTTTCTTTAACTGCCTCTCCTGCTGTATGTCCTGTTGCTTTATCTACTTTATTTGTGATTGACATTTTATAACCACATACTGAACAATATATTACTTCATCATGGCTTCCGTCTGTTGTACATGTTGCTGGTTTTTCATTTTCTTTTACTGGAGCAGATGCTTTATGTTCTTCTTCATCAACTTTTGTTCCGCAGCCACATACTTTCCAGTGTTTTGTACTATCTTTTCCATAGTCACCTTCTCCTATATGGTTTATTTTTGTGTCTGCGATTCCACAACGTGAACATTCATTCCAATGTTGTGTTTCATTTGTTCTTGGTATTGAAAAGTCGTGTCCTAGTGCTTTTGTTTTTTCTGCTTCGACTGTTGTTTCTGTTACTCCATCTGCTTTAAATACTTTTCCGCAGTCATCACATATTTTATATTCGTTGTTTCCTTTTTCTGTACATGTTGCTGCTTTTGCTGGTATTGTTGTTTTGTTTAAATGTTTACAAAGTAGACTATTAACCGTTTCTTTTTCTTTTACTACAATTATTCCATCAGTTGATCTTTTTAGTTGTACATATATCTTATTATCTATTGACGCTAAATTCAAACTACCAGAAGCAGCCGCATTATCTACATCAATTCCTTCTTGTTCAAACTTTTTATTGTTTTGATTATATGCATACACTTTTGCTTTTTCAGTTCCTGTTATATCTGTTACTAATACATATAAATTTCCTTGTGATACAGTAATTTTAGGTTCTCCAAATGTAATGTCAGTATTTATAGTTTCAAAGTTATTTCCATCGTATACTGCCATTTTCATTGTTTTATTATTAGTATCACTTCCTAATGCAAAATAAATTTTATTATTAAGTGAAACTACATCAAATTGATTAGAATTTAAATTACTTGTTATTTCTTTAAATTTATTGTTTTCTAATTGGTGTATTTTTATATTTCCATTGCTATTTCTACATATTGCATATATATTATTATTTATTACTTCTATTTTTGGTATTCCTACAAACTCATTTGCTTTTCCTTCATAATATGTTCCTATCTCAGAAAAAGTATTATTTTTAAATTCATACAATGTTGCTTTATGACTGCTTCCATCCACTTTTGTTATGTACAATTTTTCATTATATACTTTGTATGAATATGATCCGTTTGTATCTGGTAAAGATGCTACTTTTGTCCATCCATTATTGTATTTGTATAAATTTATATTTGGCGATGATGAGGTAATTAAATACAATTCCTCGTTAAGATTTAACAAAGAAACTCCTGTTATATAATTTGTATTTTCCATATTAGCGGTATTTATATTTTTCCATTTTGAACCCTCATATGTACTTGTATATATTTTATTATTTCCTGTACTTACAGTGTAAATTTTATTTTTATATGATATTATGTCTGCATTTTTGGGTGTATATTCATCTACTCCTGTTTCATCTTTGTAATTTGTATTTTTCCAAGTATCATAATCCTTTGCGTCTGGTATTGTAACATCAAATGTCATATTGTTACCATCACTATTTGAGATATTACTTATAACAATTCCTGAATTAGTACCGTCACTAAATGTTAATGTTCCTTTTGTTACATTTAAATCACTTGAACCTATTGTTGTTTTTCCTGTTTCTTTTGAATATGATGCATTATATATTTCTCCTCTTAATGTTGAGTCATCTTTTTTGCCTGATTCCTCTCTAAATACATATACCCCTGTCTGTCCTCTGTTATTACTTAGTCCTGTTACAGTTGTATTTACTCTATAAACTATAATTCCAGAATGTCCTATAGACCTATCTAGATGTTCCATGTCTGCTGATTTTTTTCTAAATTCAACAACGAATAATTCATATTCGTTAAATGGCGATTTTAAAATATATGCTTGGTTACCATTTGGATTATCTTGTGTGTCAAGTTTCAGTGTTTGACTTTTTGTTATGGTATCTATATTTATCCAATTTGTGTATTTCATTCTTAAATATGCTAATGGATATGACATATATTTACTAACTTGTCCCATTATATCCCATGAATATACAGGGTATGATCCTGCTTCTGATGTATATAAATCTGGATATCCTAATGAGTGCATAAATTCATGTGCTATTACTCCTGCTCCGCTGTTTTTTATTGAATATGTGTTTAACATATTATATGTTCCTATTCTTTTGCCTGACCAAGATTCATCAGATCCATAATCACTTTTATGGCTTACTAATGTTGAGTTTGATTCAACAGATTCAGATCCGCCTTTTAGTACTATAGAAAAATTGTCTATAAATCCATCATTATTATAATCTAATTTGTCTTTAATATCTGGAATTGATGTAATTAAACTATGTATTATTGTATAATCAAGATTATTTTTGTCTAAGCCATCAATTGAACATGGCAATTCATATGGAATTATTTTGTTTCCATCATATTGTGGAAATATATTTTTTAGTTCAAATTTTCCATATGATATTTTATTTAAATATCCTTTTACCGATAGTTCTCCTGTACCGTTATACATTTTGAGCATGTTTTGTGTCTCGTTTATTAAATAGTCTCTTCCTTCTGTATCACCTTTAAAATATGCAAATAACACAACATTTGCGAATTGTTCTTTTTCTTTATCTGAAGTTTTTGCATTTGTAATTAAAGGTATTGTTATTAATCCTATTATTGTAATTATTAGAGATATACTTATTATTTTTTTCATATGTTTTCCCCCTTATTCTTCAATTCCAATATAACATAAAAAACATTTTTAGGCAATATATTTTAAAATTATTTAATTAAATTATTAAAAACATAAAATTAAAGTATTTTTGACTTAATCTTATGTTTTTATATTATTTTATTCTTTTAACCTCAACGCATTTAACACAACAGTTAAACTACTAATTGTCATTGCAAAAGCTGCAATCATTGGATTCATAGTAATTCCTAGTGGTTGTAAAATACCACAAGCAATAGGAATCATACAAATATTGTAGAAAAATGCCCAGAACAAATTCTGTTTTATATTTCTTATAGTCTTTCTACTAATCTCAATTAAATTATCAATTTTTCCCAAATTATCATTCATAAGAACTACTTGTGAAGAATCCATAGCAATGTCTGTACCACTTGAAACTGATACGCCAATATCTGCTGTTACAAGACTTACACTATCATTTATTCCATCTCCACACATCATTACAAGTCCATTTGTTTTTAATTTTTTTATTTGTTCAGATTTTTCTTTTGGTGTAACATTTGAAATAACTTTATTAATACCAATTTCTTTTGCAATTATATCTGCTGTTTTTTCATTATCACCTGTTAGCATTACAATATCAATGTTTCTATTTTTTAATTTTTTTATTACATCTACAACATTTTCTTTTAAAATATCTTTTACTCCAATTAATGCTATTAATTCATTATTTAAACTTACAAATAAAATGCTATTTCCTTGATTTACTAAGTCTTTTTCGTCTTGTTCATTACTTATTTTGATATTGTTTTCTACCATTAATTTTTTATTTCCAATTAAGTATTTTTCTCCCTTTTTCGTTATTCCTTCTACTCCAAATCCAGGTATTGCCTTAAATTCTTTTATTTCTTCAAGTTCAATTTTTTCTTCTTGTGCTTTTTTTACTATAGCTCTTGCAATTGGATGTTCAGATTTTTTTTCTATACTTGCAACTTTTCTTAATATTTTATTTTCTTCTATATTGCTGTAATTGTATATCTTTGAAATGCTTAATTCACCTTTTGTTAGTGTTCCTGTTTTATCAAAGCAAATTGTTTTTACTTTGTGTGCATTTTCTAATGTTTCACTTGTTTTTACCAATATTCCTTTTTTACTTGCATTACCTGATGCAATAACTATGGCAAGTGGTGTTGCTAAACCCAAACTACATGGACATGCTACAACCAAAATACTTACAAATATATTTATTGCAGTTGCTACATTTTTTGAAATTATAAGCCATAAAATAAATGCAAAAACTGCAATTACCAAAACTACTGGTACAAAATATCCGCTTATTTTATCTGCTGTTTTAGCTATTGGTGCTTTTGTACTTGTGGCTTGTGTAACAAGTCTTACAATTTCTGAAACTGTTGATTCTTTGCCAATTTTTTCAGCTTTATATTTTATTGTTCCTTCATAATTTATACTTCCTGCAATTACTTTTGAACCTTTTTCTCTTTTTACTGGCATACTTTCACCTGTTATAAATGATTCATTAATATGTGTTGTCCCATCTGTTATTTCTCCATCAACTGCTATTTTCTCTCCTGGCTTACATATTAAAATATCACCTTTTTGTATTTCATCTAATGTTACTGTAATTTCTTGTCCATCTCTTAAAATTACTGCATTATTTGGAGTTATACTCATCAATTGTTGTAATGCTTCTTTTGTTTTATCTTTATTTTTATTTTCTACATATCTTCCTATTTCTATAAAAAATATAACTATTGCAGCTGATTCATAATATAGGCTTTCTACATGCATTACGTGCCCTTTTAAAATTTGAATTGTTCCATATATGCTGTAAATATAGCTTGATAGAACTCCTATCATTACTAGTGTATCCATGTTTGGCGTTTTATGAATTAAATTTTTATATCCATTTTTTATTATGTCTTTTCCTAATATTAATACTATTGTTGTTAAAATAAATAATGATATTGCATAATTTGCTGGATGTGTCATCATATCTAAAAATGAAATTACAGGCATTCCTACCATATGTGACATTGATATATACAATACTAATATTGATATTATTGTAATTGCAATTAGCTTATATTTTTCGTTTGTCTTTTTCTTTTCTTCTTTTTCAAAATTGTCTATTCCTAAACTTGTAAATCCTGCTTTTTCTACAAATTTTTCTACTTGTTCTAAAGTTAATTTTTTATCGTCATATTCTATGTTTGCATTATTCATAATTAAATTTACTGTTGCTTGTTTTATTCCCTCTTGCTTATTTAAATATTTTTCTAATCCTGATGAACAAGCACTACATGTCATTCCGTCAATTTTCAATAATACTTTTTTCATAGTAATTATTCTCCTTTGAATCCTGCATCTTCTATTGCTTCTTTTATGCTTTCTATACTAATTCTTGTTTCATCATATTTTATTGTTGCTTTCTTTTCTTCTAAACTTACTTGTGCCTTTTCTACTCCTTCTAAATTATTCAATACTTTCTCAAGTCTTGTTGAACATCCTGCACAGTGCATTCCTTCTATTTTTAAATTTATTTCTTTCATTTTATTTTCCTCCTTAAATTTTTATTTATTGAACCTTTTAAATTAGCTTTTTTTCATTTTCTCCTCTGAGCGTTTTCTTGTGTTTACATTCTTCCATCGTATCACTTCCTTTCTGAAATAATAGATTTAATTTTCTTACATATTATATACCCAATAGGGGTATTTGTAAATACAGGGGTATTTTTCTATATTTATATTACAATAATGTAATTCTTTTCTTAAAAAAAAAACAAAAAATAGAGACTAAAATTTTATTTTTAGTCCCCATAAATTAATTTTCGCTATTTGAGTTGCGAAACACTCGAATTAAATAGCTATTCATATTAGTATATTCATATATAATTTTATGTATTATGTCAATACATTTAATAAAATTTTTAATACTTATCCATAAAATGATGAACTTCTCCGTCTTCTATATAAGAAATAAGAGTATTTAAATTAACATTTTTAGTACTATTATAAATATTCATATCAACCTTATCATAAACACTTCTTAACTGTTTTATAAGTTTTTTCATTTCTTCTCTTTTAGAGCCTCCTCCACCATTATCGCACATAGTGCAATGTTCTGTAAATTTACAAGCACATTGGATAAAATGTAAATCATTTCTTTCTCTCCATCTAATAATATCTGCTTCTTTTACATAATAAAGAGGTCTAATAAGTTCCATTCCTTCATGATATGTACTATGTAATTTAGGCATCATTGTTTGCATTTGTGCCCCATATAACATCCCCATTAATATTGTCTCTATAACATCATCAAAGTGATGTCCTAATGCTATTTTGTTGCATCCTAATTCTTGTGCCTTTTTGTACAAGTATCCTCTTCTCATTCTTGCACAAACATAGCAAGGGTGGTCATCTATTTTTTCTACAACTTCAAATATATTGCTTTCAAACATTGTTATTGGTATGTTTAATAATTTTGCATTGTTTATTATTTTTTGTCTATTTATTGGGTTATACCCTGGGTCCATTACCAAAAATACCAAGTCAAAATTAACTTGTCTATGTTTTTTTAATTCTTGCATACATTTTGCAAGTAGCATAGAGTCTTTTCCACCTGAAATACATACTGCAATTTTATCTCCTTCTTGTACCATTTCAAATTCTTTTATTCCTTTTATAAATTTACTCCATATTTTTTTACGATATGTTGTAATTATGCTTTTTTCTATTTCTTCATATCTTTCCATTTTTATTGTTCCTTCCTATTTACTGATTATAACATTTATTAAATATTTTTAAGAATTTATTTATTTCTTCTTTTTTTACTAAATGACTTGGTTCTAGAACAATGTCTTGTCTTTTTATAAGTCCACCAAATCCATTCAATCCATAAAATTTGTGTAGTGCAAATGATATTAAATCTACATCTTGCAAATCTAATTTTACTTTTCCAATACCTTGTGTACAGTCAACATGTAAAAAACAATTTGGATATTGTTTTAATATACTTGCTATTTCGTGTATTGGCTGAACAAAAGTATATACCCTCTAAGAATATATTGTCAACATTATTATATCCAAATTTTAACTTTGCTTCTCTGTGAATATCCCTAAAATCCGTAAAAAGTATTGCAAACATCTTTTCTGTATGTTATACTTTAAATTGTAATTATGAAAAGGACGTGATTTTATATGTTTAAGTTACATTCAGATTATAAACCAACTGGTGATCAACCACAAGCAATAGAATATTTATCAAAAGGTATAGAAGAAGGTAAAAAGTTTCAAACGCTACTTGGTGTTACAGGTTCAGGAAAAACCTTTACTATGGCTAATATAATAAATAAAGTTCAAAAGCCTACTTTAGTTTTAGCACATAATAAAACTTTAGCAGGGCAACTTTATTCTGAATTTAAAGAATTTTTCCCTGAAAATAATGTTGAATATTTTGTGTCTTATTATGACTATTACCAACCAGAAAGCTATATTCCTTCGTCTGATACTTATATAGAAAAGGATGCCTCAATAAATGATGAAATAGATAAACTTCGTCATTCTGCAACAGCATCTTTATTTGAAACAAGAGATGTTATAATAGTTGCATCTGTTTCATGTATTTATGGTTTGGGTGACCCTATAGATTATGAGCACATGATAGTTTCTTTAAGACCTGGTATGCAAAAGTCTAGAGAAGAAGTTATGAAAAAACTTGTAAATATGCAATATTCAAGAAATGAAATTGATTTTAAAAGAGGTACTTTTAGAGCTAAAGGTGATATTTTAGAAATTTATCCATCTGACCAAAGTGAATCTGCAATTCGTGTTGAATTTTGGGGTGATGAAATTGAAAAAATTCACGAAATCAATCCTTTAACAGGTAAAGCTGTAGCTGAAAGAGCTCATGTTATGATTTTCCCTAACTCTCACTATGTAACAACTTCTGATAAAATGGAACATGCATTGGTTACAATAAACGAAGAATTACAAGAAAGAATTAAGTATTTTAAGGATAACAATAAATTAATTGAAGCACAAAGAATTGATGAAAGAACTAATTTTGATATGGAAATGATGAAAGAAACTGGATTTTGCCAAGGTATTGAAAACTATTCTAGACATATAAGTGGCAGACCTGCTGGTTCTCCTCCATTTACTTTATTTGACTATATGCCAAAAGATTTTCTTTTATTAATAGATGAATCACATGCTACAATTCCCCAAGTTAGGGCTATGTATAATGGTGACCGTGCTCGTAAAGATTCTTTGGTTAATTATGGTTTTAGGCTTCCTTCTGCTTATGACAATAGACCTTTAAAATTTGAGGAATTTGAACAAAGAATTAATCAAGTTGTTTTTGTTAGTGCCACACCTGCTGACTATGAAAAAGAGCATAGTAAAGATAATGTTGTTGAGCAAATTATTAGACCTACTGGACTTTTGGACCCTAAAATTGAGGTTAAACCTGTTACAAATCAAATTGATGATTTAATTGAACAAATTCGTATAAGAGTTGAAAAACATGAAAGAGTTTTGGTTACAACTTTGACTAAAAAAATGGCTGAAGATTTAACTGCATATTTACAAAGTTTAGATATTAAAGTAAATTATATGCATTCAGATATTAAAGCACTTGAAAGAATGGAAATTATAAGAAATTTACGTTTAGGTGAATTTGATGTTTTAGTTGGTATAAATCTTTTAAGAGAAGGTTTGGATATTCCTGAAGTTTCATTAGTTGCAATTTTGGATGCTGATAAAGAAGGTTTTTTACGTTCAGAGCGTTCTTTAATTCAAACTATTGGACGTGCTGCTAGAAATACTGATGGTACTGTTATTATGTATGCTGATGAACTTACTGATTCTATGGAAAAAGCTATTTCTGAAACAAACAGAAGACGTCATATCCAGGAACAATATAATATTGAACATGGCATTACTCCTAAAACTATTAAAAAATCTATTAGGGATAATATTAGTATTACTAAACAAGAAGATATTGGTGTTGAATTTAAAATGGAAAATTCTGATGATATTAAAAATACTATTGCTGAATTAACTGATGAGATGCTTAAATATGCTGCTTCTATGGAATTTGAGAAAGCAGCTGAAGTTAGAGATAAAATTAAAGAATTAGAGAAATTATTACAATAATTTTAAGATAAAACAGGCCACATTCAGTGGCCTGCTTTTGTTACTCTTCCAGTCTCCCTCTTTCTCACTGTGACATTTCTTTTTTTCTTAAAAATGTGATTTATTGGAGTCCTCGGATTTTCTTCACTTTGTTCATCAATGATATCAATCTGAATGTCACATTCAAATTGATAAACTTTTAATTTTTCAATCTCAGCTTCTGTCAATGAATAGTTTATAGACTCGTCCGGACCAGCAATAAATTGTGATATCATATTTGGGATGTTTTTCATATTGTCATTCTCCTTTTTGTAACTTTCTACGTTGTTTTATGTAACATCTTTATTATACATAACTTTTTCTGTTTTGTAAATATCTCTATTTTTAAGATAAAAGTATCATAGTATAATACGAAAATACCCTCACCTGTAACAATAACTACAGGCGAGGGCGGAGAAATTAATTTTTGTCCATTTCTCGGCTTGCAAGCATTGCTTTTTTAGCATTTTCACTTGCAATCTTTTCTACAAGTTTTTGAGCATTGTCATCCAAAAACACTTCAATTCCTACACTTTTATAGGAATCATAGATTTTTCCTTTGATGCCTCTAACTACTGCATCTTCATTTTTTAGTATTTCTGGATTCTCCTTTAGTTCGTCAGCAGAAATGTTTAAAGTCTTGCTGCTCCGGATGTCTTTTAAAGAAACAAAAAATTCATTATCTTTTTTTACTTTAATGTTAAACTCCATATTTTTCTCCTTTTTTGCAATTGTTTATTGTGACTATTTATATTATAAACTTTTTGCTGTCAAAAGTCAACATAACATATTTTTTATAATTATTATTCTATGATAAAAAAAGAGAACCCCCATTTATAAAGAAAACATAAACGGGGGTAAAGGAAAAATACATGAAATCCATATATATTTGTGCCGCCTATATAGGCTGATAACTTTCCTCTTTTTATTTTTTGCATGCTTTTATTATACCTTCAAAATACTATTCTGTCAATACTTTTGTTGATTTTTGTCGTTTTTTGTTTCAAATTTTATTAGTATATATTATTACATAGCTCTTCTATATAATTCAATAAAGTCTTCTTTTGAAACTTCTCTTGGATTTCCTGGTTTGCAAGGATCTTTCATTGCTTTATCTGCAAGCATTTCAAAGTCTTCTTCTTTAGCTCCATAATCTTTTATTGTTTGAGTAATACCAACTGCTTTAGATAGTTCACTAATCATCCATACAAATGTATTAATAACATCTTGATCATTTAAGTGAGCTGCATCTGGTCTACCAATTTCGCATAAAATTTCTCTAAATCTTTGAGCTGTTTCTGGATTTTCTCCATTAAATCTCATAACTGTTGGTAAAAGCATAGCATTTGCTATTCCGTGTGGTGTATCATATACAGCACCTAATTGATGTGCCATTGAGTGAACTATTCCAAGTCCTACATTACTGAATCCCATACCTGCAATATATTGAGCCATACCCATCATTTCAACAGCTTTTGGATCCTTGTCATTTACAGCTGCTGGTAGGTATTTAAATATTAATTTTATAGCTTTCATGTGGAACATGTCTGACATTTCGTTATGTGCTTTTGTTATATATCCTTCTACTGCATGTGTTAATGCATCCATTCCTGTTGCAGCTGCAAGTGATTTTGGCATTGATGCCATTAATTCTGAATCTACTATTGCTACAATTGGAATGTCATTAGGGTCTACACATACCATTTTAATTTTTCTTTCTTCATCTGTTATTACATAATTTATTGTAACTTCTGATGCTGTTCCTGCTGTTGTTGGTAATGCTATCATTGGCATTCCTTTATTTACAGTATTTGATACTCCATTTAAAGATTTTATATCTGCTCTATCTGGATTTGTCATTACTATTGAAATTCCTTTTGCAGTGTCCATACTTGAACCACCACCTACAGCTACTATTACGTCTGCTCCTGATTCTTTGCATGCTGCCACTCCATCTGTTACATTTTTAATTGTTGGATTTGGTTTGATTTCATCATATAGTGAGTATTCAATTCCTGCATCTGTTAAAACTTTTTCAACTTTTGCAGTAACTCCTGCGTCTACTAATGGTTTATCTGTTACCAAAAACACCTTTTTAAATTTTCCTTTTTTTATTTCTTCTGCTAGTACCTCTCTTGCATTATTTCCAAAATATGATGTTTCGTTTAAAACAAATCTTATTGCCATTTTATATTCCTCCTTCGTAATTTTAATATATTTTGATTATATCAATAATTATTTTTTTATACAATAGTTTTTACACAAATTTTCAATTATCTCAAAATTTCATTTATTTTTATTTGACGATTATTTTGATTAATTTAAAATTTTCTAAGAAAAAGGAGTGTCCCTTAGTCCCTTTTTGCAGGGATTTTAAGGAACGTCCCTAAATCCCTAATCTCCCAAATTTATTCCCACACTTCTTGCAGTTTTTACTAAATCATCATCCATAGTAACTTTTCTTTGATTACTTACAGCTGTATTTCCAGAAACAGCCCCTATTTCTTTGTTTTGACCTACAACATCTTCTAAAGATGCATAGTCTATTTTACCATTTTTAATAACAACTAAATTTCCAAATTTTCCTTCAATTGCCATTCTCATTGCAGCAGTACCATATTTTGTTGACAAAACTCTGTCAAAAGCTGTTGGTGTTCCACCTCTTTGCATATAGCCAAGAGTTGTGTTTCTAGCTTCTAGGCCTGTTAATTCTTGTAATTGTTTTGCAACTTTTTCTCCTACTCCACCAAGTTTTGTATTGTCAACACCTTTTCCGTTGTCTCTTACATTTTCTACTGTAATCTCTCCATCCTTTGGTTTTGCACCTTCTGCAACAACAACAACACTAAAGTTTTTACCTCTTTTTTGTCTGTTTTTAATTTTTTCTGCAACTCTATTTATGTCATATGGAATTTCAGGAATTAATGCAACATCTGCTCCACCTGCTATTGCTGATTCTAATGCTATCCATCCTGCATATCTTCCCATAACTTCTAGTACCATTATTCTATGATGTGTTTCACCTGTTGTGTGAAGTCTATCAATTGCTTCCATTGCAACAGATACTGCTGTATTGTATCCAAATGTAATTTCTGTACAAGCTACATCATTGTCAATTGTTTTTGGTACTCCTATTACATTTACACCTTTGGTTGCAAAATCTCTTGCTGATTTTTGTGTTCCGTCTCCTCCTAATGTAAAGATACAATCAAATCCATCTTTTTTTATATTTTCTACACATACATCAGATAAATCTTTATATTCTACTGTTCCATCTTCGTTTGTAACTTTATAATTAAATACATTAGCATTTGTTGAAGAACCTATTATTGAACCACCTTTTGGTAATATTCCTTCTGCATTTCCATCTTCTGCTGTACTTAATCTTTCATATTCATTTTTTAATAAACCATTGTATCCATCTATAAATCCGTAGCATTCTATATCGTGATTTTCTGCTGTTTTTACTATTCCTCTTATTACAGCATTAAATCCTGCTACATCTCCTCCATTTGCTAATATTGCAACTTTTTTTACCATTTTAAATTCCTCCTTTTTATCCTAAAAGGCTTTTTATTTCTTCATCTGCTTTTAGCTCTTTTGCTAAAAATTGAAATGCCCTTTTATCTTGTTTTACTGCAATTTCTGCAATTTCTTTATCATTTCTTAATCTGTAACTTGCAAACTTTACAATTAATCCTTTATTAGTAACAGCTGCTTTTACAACTTCTTTGTCATCTCTTAGTTCTTCACTTGCAAAATATAAAGTTTGTCCATATGTTTTAACACTTAACATTATTACATCTTTATCCGCTCTTAGTCTATCAGATGCATAACAAGCTGTCCATGGCGCTCCTTTTATCGCAAGTAGCATCATTTCTTTGTTATCTTTTAATCTATCAGAAACAAATTCCATTGCTTCACCATCTTGTTCAAGTGCAGTTTTTACAACTTCTTCGTCATCATGAAACTCTGGAGCTGCAAATTCTAAAAGCTTTCCTTTTTGTTTTACCGCTTGTAATACGTATTCTTTGTTATTACAATTTTTTTTCATCTCTGTGACATCTGGATCTTCCATTTTGTATTATCTCCTTTGATATATTGAATACTATCTTATGCTTTGTACATTTTGATTATTTATTTGTACTTTCCTACTGAACGTTTTGCAATTAATGCTTTTATTTTTATTCCTTGTTCTGAAAACATTTTTTCATGTTCTGTTTCTATATTGTTTTCAAAAATTTGTTCTTTATGTAAATCGTATGTTTTTTTTATTATTTCAAAACCACTTTCCACAAAATAGATTAGACTTGAGTTAAATAAATCGTCATCATCTGTTTTAAAATAGATTTCTCCGTTTTCAGACAAGAATTGTTTGTATTTTTCGAGTTGTCTTGTATGTGTAAGTCTCTTCTTTCTGTGTTTTCCTTTTGGCCATGGATTACAAAAGTTTATATATATTCTTTCTATATTATCTTTTTTGTCTAAAATCATAGGTATTCTTTCTATGTCGAATCTTGTTAATACTACATTTTCTGGTTCTATATTCTTTTCTTTATATACTTGTTCTATATTTCTTTTGGCTAGTCCTAACATTGCATCTACTAAGTCTATTGCAATATAGTTTACATTTAAATTACTTGAAGCTAAATTCGATATAAATTGACCTTTTCCACATCCTAACTCTAAATGAATTGGATTATTTTGATTTTTGAAAAATTCTTTCCATTTTCCTTTCCATTCTTCTGGTGCGTCTATATAAAACTTGCTTGCTTCCAATTCTGGTCTTGCCCATTTTTTGTATCTTATTCTCATTTTTGTGTTCCTTTCTGCTTTTTTTATGTTTTTGTCTATTGAAATTATATACATATTTTTATTAATTGTAAAGGTTATTTTTTATTTTTAGATATTTTGTGTTTAAAAACTTACACGCTATACTATACAAGATTGAGATAAACTTTTTTTGATACAAAAAATGTAGGAAAAATATCATTTTGCTATTTTCCTACATATTATTTTATCATTTACAAAATTACTACTGAGTGACAAGCACTGAGCGGAACCCATTGTTGAAAGAGCTATTGCCAGAAACACGGTGGAAATCGAACAAACCAGCTCCCTCGCCGCCCCACAAATCACCACTGCGTATGCTGAACGGACCGTACACTGCTGGGAAGTAAGAGTAGTCTGTATGCCACGATGTTTTACCTGTTCCAGCTGTTGATGTTTCACGTATTCCATCTCCATATATTTTTGTATTTGCCTTCCAGTTTGCTGTACTTGCTGTATCTATATTTGCTCCTGTCTTATCAACTGATGAATCATGTGGATATACTGTTACGTATTTTGAGCTTTTTCCATTATTTAATGCATTCATTAATGATTGTCCATATTTTGTTAAATTTTCATTACCATTATTTACCAAACCTGCTGTTCTTTCCCATGTTCCTCCTGACATGTCATATATTCCATATATTGTTCCTGTTGTACTTGCTTTTGTTCCACTTTTTTGTG
>URWN01000007.1 GCA_900551615.1 uncultured Clostridium sp. | reverse complement strand
GGACGAAATCTCAAATATATATAATTACCCAAGGGGAAGGGGGGTGCCACACAAACAATAATTTTACGGACTGTGAATTGTAACGGGCAACCACGTCAAATCCATATTTTTTTATATAATTGCTTGACATTACAGAACATATGTTTTATAATAGGGCTGGTGATATTATATGAAAAGACAAATATTACATGTCGATGTAAACAATGCTTTTTTATCATGGCTTGCAGTTTATAAATTAAAGAATGGTGAAACAATAGATATAAGAGACCAAGTGGCTGTAATAGGAGGAGACGAAACAAAAAGATCAGGAATAGTATTAGCTAAAAGTTATAAAGCAAAGCAATTTGGAATAGTAACAGGTGAAACATTATATAGTGCAAGACAAAAATGCAGAAACTTACAAGTGTATCAAGGAAATTATAAAGTATACAAAGAATATTCAAATAAATTATATAAACTATTATTAGAATATACAGATAAAATAGAAAGATACTCAATAGATGAATGTTTTTTAGACATGACAAATTATTTGATGGGGGATACCCTAATAAATAAGGCTAAAGAAATAAATTTAAGAGTAAAAGAAGAATTAGGCTTTACTGTAAATGTAGGAGTAGCTCACAATAAATTATTAGCAAAAATGGCATCAGACTTTACAAAACCAGATAGAGTTCATACATTATACGAAGAAGAAATTCCAAATAAAATGTGGAACTTACCAATATCAGAATTATTTATGATAGGAAAAAGAACAGTTCCAAAATTATATAATATGGGAATTAAAACGATAGGGCAATTAGCAAAAACAGATGAAGAACTATTAATAAAAAAATTCGGTAAATTTGGAAAGATGATGTGGGAATATGCAAACGGAATAGACAAATCCGAAGTTAATTATTTACCAGAAAAACCAAAAAGTATAGGCAATACAGTAACATTACCAATGGATATTTCAAATATAGAACAATTAGAAGAAGTTATTGTTGCAATAACTGAGCAAGTCACCTATAGATTAAGAAAAGAAAATCTATTAGCAACTGTTGTAAATGTTCAGTTACGAACGAAAAATTTTGTAGACTTTTCACATCAATCAAAACTGGATAGTGCAACTTCTAGCACAAAAGAAATCTTAAAAAATGCTAAAGACTTGCTTAAAGAAATGTATAAAGATGGAATGTTTATTAGACTTGTAGGAGTTAGAGTTGATGGATTAGTAGAAAAAGAAGAATTACAATTATCATTATTTGGAAATACAGAAGAAAACAAAAAACAACAGAAACTTGATAGCGTACTAGATGGGTTAAATGAAAAATATGGATATAATTTTGTAAAAAGAGCCGGAAAAATGAATGTAGATAAAAAAATTTTTGATAATTTTCGTAAAAAATTTTAGAAATGTATTGACAAAAATTCATAAAAAGCTTATAATAACTCTTGTCGATACGTCGACAACACATTTCTAAAATTTAATATGGGTAGGTGGCCGAGTGGCTAAAGGCGGCAGACTGTAAATCTGTTCTCATTTGAGTACGAAGGTTCGAATCCTTCCCTGCCCACCAAGACAAGTTTTTGTCGAACTCTCTATAATGCTTGATATAACTTAATTTCAAGATTATAAGAATTTGACAACACAAAAACTTTAAACCGTTTCAAAAATGAAGCGGTCTTTTTTTGACCAAACGTCTTGAAAGAAGGAGGTTTTTGTGGTATTATGTTACATATAATTAAACAAGAAATCAATATGAGTAAAGAATTACTCTCTAAAATCGAATGGGCGTGCCGTTTAAAATTTAAAGGAAGGGAACAGCCACAAATAATAAATGGTTGTCTAAGAATTATTGAGCATACCAATTTAGCGTATGTAGAGCCCCATAGAGTAATTATTAAAGATAGCTTGTACCTATTCTTTAATGAACACGATTATTTCTATGTAAATGATTTAAGTACAAAGTATCCGTTATCCAAATTACAAGAACATATCAGCGGAAATACATAACATAGAACGGCAAAGCATTTTAGAGTTTTTAAAAAATTATACTATATTGGTTTATTTGTGTTATTATAAGAAAATTAAAGAGATAGTAATAATAAATATAAAAACTCTAAAAGTGCTAATAGCTAAAACTATGCTATGTGGCACTTTTTTGTTGCCTTTCTATTCATAAAAATTTGGAAGTAGGATATGTAAAAATGAACGAAGAAAGGAAAGTAGCGGGAATTTATATTCGTGTTAGCACAGAAGATCAAGTACGTGAGGGATTTAGTTTAGGAGAACAGGAGGAAAAATTAAAACAACTTTGTAAGTATAAAGATTATAAAATCTATAAAGTTTACAAAGATGCAGGAATTAGTGCAAAGAATATGTCAGGTAGACCAGCATTTCAGCAAATGCTAGAATATATGAGAGCAGGTAAAATCAACTATATTGTAGCCTATAAACTAGATAGAGTTACAAGGTCTGTAAGAGATTTAGAAGTTCTAATTTCAGAACTAGAAGAACATCATTGCTATTTGGTATGCGATAGGGACGATGTAAATACCTCGACCGCTAATGGAAGATTTTTTGTAAGAATGTTGACAGTTTTATCTCAGCTAGAAATTGAAATAGTTAGTGAAAGAACAAAATTTGGTTTAACAGGAGCAATAAAGTCTGGACATATTCCACGGAACTTGCCCGCTAGGTTACAAAAGAAATGAGTCAAAGAAAATGGTAATTGATGAAACTACAAAAGATGTTATTATTAGAATATTTAATCTATATTTACAAGGTAAAAGCTATCAAACAATAGCAAATATTCTAAATGAAGAAAAAGTTTTAGAGCCTAAAAAATGGGATGATTCTACCATAGAAAAAATATTAAATAACAAAATCTATGTAGGAGATTATGAAAGATTTAAAAGAGTAGCAAAAGAACAAGGAAAAGAGCCTGTAATATATCCTAATGTAGTAGAGCCTATTATAACAAGAGCAATGTTTGAAGATGTGCAAATACAAAAAGAAAAAAATCAAAGAGCATATTGCAGAGATAGAGTATATATCTTTATGCAAAAAATGAAATGTCCTAAATGTGGGAAAATAATGGGCAGTAAAGGAACAGGTGGTAAAAAGAAAAAATATATGTATTACCATTGTGCAGACTGTAAGCTCTATCTTCGTGAAGATTTAATAGAAGAACAAGTTATGCCAATGATAATGGATTTAATTGAATATGATATGACAGTAAAAAAATACTTCTATCCTGTTTTAGCAGATAAAAAAGAAAAGAATACAGATAAATTAGATAAAGAAATAAACACATTAAGAAGTCAAAAAAGCAGAATAAAAGAAGCATATTTAAAAGAAATTGTTGATGTAGAAGAATTTTCAAAAGAATATAAAGCTATTGACGAAAAGTTAGAGTTATTAGAACAAAAACGAATAGAAACTATTGATTTGAATAAACAAAGTTTTAGCCCACAGTACTTAATGGCAGATAGAGATATAGAAAAAGAAAAGCTAATCCGTTCTAATAAATTCTACGATATGCTAATGTCAGAGTGGAAAAACAAAAATAAAGAAGAAAAACAAGAATTTATTTCAAAGTTTTTAGAAAGTATTACAGTTGAAAAAGATAGCAAAGGAAATTACAAGTTAGTTAATTTAAAATTAAGAAAAACATTTATCAACCAGATATACCAGTTAATGCAATATGGAATGTTTGATATGACTATTGCAGATGAAAAAGATAAAGAAGTCAGGACAACAGTTATGATGGACAAGAAGGAATTAGACGAATATATTAAAAGATTAAATGATTATTACGAAGTATCTTATTATGAAGTAGCAAGACTAGATGAAAAAAAGAAAGGCTACCAGAAAAAATATCTTACAATAGATGAAACAAACGATAATGGAGAAAAACTTTTTAAATTAGTAGAATTAGTAACAGATGATAAAAAATATCCACAGAAAAAAGCAAATAGAATTGTTGGAGCAATTAGAGTAAAAGAACGAGAAAAAGTTAGTTGAAAAATTTTAATAAATGGAGGAATTGAAAATGGAAAATAAAGAAGTAAAAGAAAACAAAGTTGAAAATAAATATGGGATTGAATATACAAAGGTTGAAGATTATTATATGCCCAATTTAGTTTTGGAGAAAGAAGAAAAAATTATGCTAAACAAATATGGAAGAATGAGACTAAAATTTTTAAAAGAAAATAAGAAAGCAGAATATATGATAATGTTTACAAAAGGAACTTTGAATAAGCATCTAAAAGAGATTCAAGAAACAGCAGATAATAGAATTAATCTTATAATTGAACAATTAAAAAAGCAAAATAATATAACAGAAGAAATGAAAAATACAGACCAATTATATTGGGTTAGTATGATGAATAATTTTAAAAGTACGGCAGAAGAAATTATACTAAAAGAACTAATATATGTATAACAAATCACAGGTAGGAGCAAACAGATAAATGTATTGCCAAATTTAATGTCCATAAGTGTAGCAAGCATAGGTTTTGTATTGCCACAAAACCGACAGCTTACGCTGAAAGGGGAAAAATCTTCCCCTATAACCCCTACCTTATGAAATAAAAGGTTAAAAAAATAGATTAAAAATTGTATAAGGAATTAAAAGATTTTAAGAAAAATTTTATAAAAAAATAGAGCAAAAATTTATGAAAAAGGAAGTGAAAAATTATGAGAAATAGAACAATAGGAATTAATGTTAGAGTGAGTGAAAATGAAAAGAAAAAATTACAAAGGAATGCTAAAAAGAGCAACTTGAATTTATCATCTTATTTAAGAAAAGCAGGATTACAAAAAGAAATTTATTCAATACCAGATGAAGAACTTCGTAAAATTTACAATGGAATTGTTGAACTAAAAAATGAGTTTTCTTATATGAATGATGAAGAAATAAAAGATAAAATAACAAAAATGCAAAGTGATTTTCTAGATATTTATAATTATAAAAAACGGAGATGATGTAGATGGCAACAACGAAAATATGGGCAATTAAAGATAGTATATCACGAGTAATAAGCTATGCAAAAAATCCAGAAAAGACAACATTTTCTGATTTGAAACAAGTATTAAAATATGCAGAAAATAAAGAAAAGACTATTGATAATAATGAAAAAACTATGTATGTAACAGGAGTAAATTGTAATGCACAAACAGCCTATGAAGAAATGATAACAGTACAAAATAGATTTGATAAGACCACAGGAAATGTTGCATATCACGCATACCAAAGTTTTAAGACAGGAGAAGTATCGCCAGAATTAGCACACAAAATTGGAGTAGAACTTGCAGAAAAAATGTGGGGCGAATATCAAGTAGTAGTTGCAACACATTTTAATACAGGCACATATCATAATCATTTTGTAGTAAATTCCGTTAATATGTTTACAGGTAAAAAGTTTAATTGTAACAAAGGAGCATATTATCATTTCAGAGAGTTATCAGATAATCTATGCAGAGAATATGGTCTAACAGTTATTGAAAAGCCAACAGGAAAAACACCAAGAAGTATATATTTTGCAGAAAAACGAGGAGAATCAACAAAGTACAATGTAATAAGACAAGCTATTGATGAAACAATGGAAATGTGTATAAATTACGGGCAGTTTAAAAAGATAATGTTAAAAAAGGGTTATATAATCAATGATGAGTACAGCAGAAAATACTCAACAATTCGTTCAATAAATGATAAAAAAGCAGTAAGAATGTATCATTTAGGAGAACAATATTTGCCAAAAAATATTGCAAACAAAGTTGAACATAATCCATACTATTATCAAAATAAATATATGGAATTTATGCATCATAAAAAGAAAAGGCAAAAATATAAAGTTTATAAGTATAAAGGAAAATTCAAAGACATTAGTAAAATGAGTGGGATTGATGTATTATTTTTATTACTATTTCATTTGTTAGGATTATTACCAAAACGAGAAAACTATCAGCCACTATCTCCAGAAATGAAACAAGAAATAAGAAAAATGGAACGATATTCTAATGAAATTAGACTTATTGTACGCGAAAAACTAAAAATAACAGAAGATGTAAAAAGCTATATTACACAGACTGAAAAAGATATTGATAGTGTTACTAATTTAAGACAAAAATACAGAAATAAGCTAAGAAATTGTAAAGATGATAACTTAATAGAATAATATAAAGAAAAGCGAAATGAATGCACTACAATGCTAAATAAGTATAGAAAGAATCTAAAAATAGCTAATTGGATTTTAGAAGATACACCAAAAGTTAAAGAAGTTATCAAAATTGAAATGCAAATGAAAAATGGGCAAGAAGATATTACTAAAACAAAGAAAAAAGACAGAAACGCAAGATAGAAAAATAAAGGTTGTTATAATAAAGATAACAGCCTTCAACTATTTATAAGGAAATATCAATAAAAAGCTATGAAAATATTGAAAATTGTGATATAAATATATAGAAAAAATAAAAGTTAAAGAAAGGTTTGAAAAATTATGAAAATTACAAAATTTCCACAATCATGTTTGCTAATAGAAGCGGAAGGAAAGAAAATTTTAGCAGATCCAGGAACATTAAAATACAAAGAAGAATATTTTGATACTTGGAATAATGTAGATATTATTTTAATAACACATAAACATCCAGATCATTGTAATACTGAAATATTAGAAAAGCTAAATAAAAATATAATAATATATGCTACAAAAGAAGTTGCAGAAGCAAATAAAAGTTTAAAAATAAGTATTATTAAAGAAAATGATATTATAGAATTAGAGAATATAAAAATAGAAGTAGTACATGCAATACATGGATACCAACCATTATTAAAAGGTGCAAAAGAGGTACACGAAAATGTAGGATATATTATAGATGATGGAAAAAACAGATTATATACAACAAGTGATACAATTTGTTTTAAAAATGACTGTAAAGCAGATATTCTATGCATTCCAGTAACGGGATATGGACTAACTATGTCAGCATTTGAAGCAGCTTTATATGCAAAAGAAGTAGGAGCAGTGCTAACAATTCCAATTCATATGGATAATCCAGCATTTCCACCAGATTTTGACTTTATAAAAGAGATGTTTAAAAAATATGAAGTTGAGTATGAAATATTAGAGAATGATGAGAGCATTGAAATAGAATAAAAATACAAGTGCAAATTGTGTAGAAATAGGAGTTAAATATGAAAGTTTTAATATTAAGTTTCAGCAGTAACCAAGTCAATGAAGATAGTTTTATACCAAATAAAATAGGACTAACTTTTTCCTGTGTAGAAGAATGCGAAAAACAATTAAAAACATTAAAATATGAATATGAACATATTTGTATAAATAAAAAGAATATAAAAAAATGTCTTGCATGTGGAAAAAGAGGTTGGGGAATTTGCTTAGATGAACATATTTGCATACAAAAAGATGATTTCAATGAGATTTATAAATATTTGGAAAATTTTGATGCATATGTATTTATTACTCCAGTATATTTTCATGAGATGAGTGAATCAGCTAAAACTTTTTTTGATAGATTAAAAAGATGTGATGCTTTCAATGATAATTCAAAAATAAAAGGGAAGAAAATAGTTTGCATTGCTTGTGCAGGTGGAAGTGGTAGTGGAACAGAAGAAACATTAAAGTCATTTGATACATTAAATTACTTTTTAGGAACTGAAATGTATTCAAGAATACCAGTAACAAAAGCAAATTTTGAAAATCAAAAAGTGATTATAAGTGATGCAATGAAAATGGAGGGGAATTAACATGGAAACATTAGAAGAATATTTAGACTTTGCAAAAGATATAGCAAAATATGCTGGCGAAGTAATGATGAAATATTTTACACAGAATAATGGCGCAAGTTATAAAGGAGATAAAACTATTGTAACACTGGCAGACACAGAAATAAATTCATACTTAATAAAACAAGTTAAAGAAAAATATCCTTCTCATTCAGTAGATGGCGAAGAAGAACAGTTTGGTAAAAGTGATTATGTATGGGTATGTGATCCAGTTGATGGAACAGCAATGTATGCTAGACATATTCCAGTAGCAGTATTTTCATTAGCATTAGTTATAAAAGGAGAATCAAAAGTTGGAGTAGTATATGACCCATTTACTGATAGTTTATATACTGCTATAAAAGGTCAAGGTGCATATAAAAATGGAGAAAAGATAACTGTAAATGATTACAAATTAGATGATATGAAAACAGTATGTCATTATGATTTATGGCCAGGAGCAGACTATAATATATCTAAAGTATTACAAGAATTAGGAAATAAAACATATATTATTGGATTAGGAAGTATTATAAGAGCTTGTATGTGTGTAGCTTCTGGAGATTTTACTCTTGCTATTTTTCCAGGTACAAAACATAAAAATTGTGATATTGCAGCAGTCAAAGTGATTGTAGAAGAAGCAGGTGGAACAGTTACAGATTTATTTGGAAATAAACAAAGATATGATGAAAGTATAAATGGAGCAGTTGTTAGTAATGGAAAAATACATAATGAAGTAACTGAAACTGTAAAGAAATATTTAAAAGATAGAAATTAACAAAAAATAATTGGAGGAATTGAAATGGAAAATTATTTTATAATACATGGAAGTTTTGGGAGTCCATTTGGAAATTGGTTTAGTTGGTTACAAGATTTTATAACAATAGATGGAAAACAAGTATATGTACCACAATTTCCAATAGGAGTTGATTATCAAAATTATGAAAATTGGAGCAAACTACTTAAATACTATTTAGATTTAGGATTAATCAATGAAAACACAACAATAATAGCACATAGCATTGCACCAGTATTTGTTTGCAAATTTTTAGTACAGAATAAAGTGAAAGTGAAAAAGTTAATATTTGTATGTGGATTTAACAACTATTTAGGAATAAATGAAGAATACGATACAGTAAATAGAACAATGTATTTTGATAACTTAGAAGATGTAAAACAATATGCAAATGAAATAATATGTTTCTATTCAGATAATGATCCATATGTAAAATATGAAGTAGAAAAAGATTTTGCAAATAAGATTGCAACAGAGCAAATTTTAATACCAAATGCAGGACATATAAATAGTGAAAGTGGATATGACACATTTGAAGATATAGTAAATTATCTTTAATGTAGATTTATAGGAGATGATTATGAGAAATATAACAGTTGAAATGGCATGTTCTATCAATGGACTAATTGCTACAGAAGATGGAAATGAAGATTTTCTATCTTACAGAGGTTGGGAGATAATGTTAGAATTTTTAGAAGAATATGATGTACTAATATGGGGAAGAAAAACTTGGGAAAACATATTGTCTTGGGGAGACAACTATGTAAAGGACTTAAAAGACATAAATATAATTATTTTAAGTGAAACAAGTAATAGGCAAAATGAATTTTCGAATATTACATATTGTAATTCAATAGAAGATTGTTTAAAAGTATGTGAAAATTTGAAATATGAAAAATTATTTATTTCTGGTGGTGCAACAATAAATAATGCTTTTATGGAAAAAGGTATAGTGAATAATATAATTTTAAATTATAATCCATTTGTATTAAATAAAGGAATACCACTGTTTAAAGGTAATTATTTTGAAAATAAATTAAAACTTGAAAAAATAGTAAGAGAACAGGAAGATATAGTACAAGTTCATTATAGTGTCATAAACTAAAAATAAGAAAATAATTAGAGTAGAGAAAGGAGATGTTGATAAATGAAAGAATTAGATAACAAAGAAAATTACAATAATAAAACTTTTGAAGATATAAAACACATTGATGAAAATGGAATTGAATATTGGTATGCTAGAGAATTAATGAAAGTTTTAAGTTATAAGGATTGGAGATATTTTGATGCAGTAATTGAAAAAGCAAGAACAGCTTGTAAAAACTCTGAAATAACTGATGTTGACCATTTCGTTGTTGACAACAAAATGGTAGAAATAGGTTCTGGTGCAAAAAGAGAACAAAAAGATTATAAATTAACACGATATGCTTGCTATCTTATAGCTCAAAATGCAAATCCAAGATTAAAAATTGTTGCTCTTGCACAAACATATTTTGCAATTCAAACTAGAAAACAAGAAATTAGTGAAAAAGAGTATAGTTCATTAACGGAAGATGAAAAAAGATTTTACCAAAGAAATTTAACAAAAAAAGGAAATTATTCACTTAATCAAGCAGCTAAAAATGCAGGAGTTAAAAATTTTGATAAATTTCATAATTCTGGATATAAAGGTTTATACAATGGAGAAACAGCAGATGATATTGCTAAAAGAAAAGGATTAAGATATAGAGAAGATATTTTAGACAATATGGGAAGTGAAGAACTTGCAGCTAATTTATTTCGTATTACGCAAACAGAATCAAGATTAAAAAGAGATAAAGTTGATACTGAAAAGAAAGCTTGTGATACTCATAATAAAATTGGAAAAATAGTCAGAAAAGCAATTAGACAAGCAGGACGGAATTATGCCAGAAGACTTGCCAACTCCTAAGAAGAGTTTAAAACAATTAGAAAAAGAAAATAAAAGGAGCTTAAAGAAAGATTAAAATTGATTGGCACTATGGAATCTATTATAATACTACGAATTTTTAGCATTTGAAACGTTAATAATTTGTGATAAAATATCAGATAGTATATTTAATATAAGATTAATCTAATAAATAAAAGGGTAAAAGGATGATAAATAGAAAAACTAGAAAAAAGTTACGAAAGAAAAAGTATTTAAAGCATAAATTAGAAAAAATAATGAGGCAAAGACATCGATACAATAAAAAGAAAAAGTACAAAAACAAAGAAATTAACTTTTCACCGAAAATAGTTCAATTAAAAAGACATAATAAGATAATAGAACTACTAAAGAGAGAAAAGTTTATCAAAAAGGTTAGAAGAAAAAGTAAAGAACATAAGGTTATAATAGATATACCACAAGTTTTTAGTTTTATAAAAAATCCAGATGAAACAATTTTAACATTGAAAAAGATTTTTTATTGTGGTAATAATAAAAAAATTAAAGAAATTTATTTTAATTATGATAATTGTAAAGAGTTAGGATTATGTGCATCATTAATTACAGATTTAATTGTTGTTGAATTATCAAAGATGAGGAAAATAGGATTAAGTGGAACAGCACCTCAGGATAGAGTAGCGAGAAAAATGTTTAATATAACAGGTTTACCAAAACATTTAGGAATTAGGAATATATCTACAAAAGATACAGAAACATTAGAAACATTATCTAATTTAGACTTATCTGATATGTGTGAAAAACTAGTAGAATATTATAATAACTGTTTGCACACACAAGGATATACGTTGTCAAACGATGGAAAAAATAAGTTTGGAAAAATGTTTGGAGAAGTATTTGACAATGCAATAAAATACAGTGGAAATTTAGGCTCTTGGCACGCACTAGGTTATTTTGATAGACCAGAAGAAGGCAAAAATTATGGTAAATGCAGGTTAGTATTAATGAATTTCGGGAATAGTATATATGAAGGACTAAAAGCAGAAGATACTACTAAATATACAAAAAAACAGTTAGAACGACATACAAAAAAACATCATAGCTTTTTTGGTATAAATTTTAATGAAGAAGTATTATGGACATTGTATGCTTTACAAAAGAATGTAAGTAAGCAAAGAATAGATAAACAGGATACTAAAGGAAAGGGAACAATCGATTTAATTGAAAGTTTTATGGCAATAGGAGCTGAAATAAATGAAGAAAAACCTATAATGTCTATAACTTCAGGAGGATGTCATATTTTATTTGATGGAACATATACTTTAAAAGATGTAGTGTATAAAGATGGAAGAAAAGTACCAATTATTGCATTTAATGATAAAAATAGTCTGAATCAAAAACCAGATTCAAACTATGTATATGCTTTAAAAAATAAGTTTATAGGAACTGTAATATCAATGGAATTTTATTTAGATAGACAATATATAACTGAAATGTTGAAAAAAGGAGATTAAAATGAATATTTATAAAATAGATTTAAAAAATTATATTGACAGCAAAAAAGTACTTGCAGGAAGAACTAATGGTGAAAATATTCGACAAAAAATAAATCTAGAAAAAATAGAAAAGGAAAATGAAAAAATAGAAATCATAATTCCTAATGATGTTTTTTCGTTTAATTCTTCTTATTTTTTAGGTATGTTTGGAGAAAGCGTAAAAAAATTAGGCAAGGAAAAGTTTGAAGAGAAATATCAATTTAATACTAATAATGAATCAATAAAAATGAACATTAAAGATGGTATAGATGAAGCATTGAATAATGTAGATGTATTTGGAGGGTAGATATGAATAAAAATAATAAAATTTTACCACCAATAATTGCATTTATTCTAAGTATAATAATAGGACAAGTTATACTTTGGATAATAAATCGTACAGAGCTTGATATAATAGCAAATATGCTAGAAGTTTTGATTTCGATTTTAAATTTTATATTTGTTATATACATTTTTAAAAATGACCAAAAATATAGAGAAGAAGAAAGACAACTAAATAAAAATCAAAAAGAAAAAGAATATTCTCTATATTGGTATCAGACATTTATATTGCCAGATAGCATAAAGTACATAAAAGAATTTAAGGATGAATTATATAATCTAGTAGATAACAATTTAAAGATTGAAAATACTGTTGATAGCAATAAATATGCAGAATATACTAGGTTACATATAAAATGTAAGAATAATGTTACTGAAATTTTAAAAGTAATTTCTCCTAAAACGGAACAAGCTATAAGAACTCGTTTTTCAGATTTTCAAGATGAATTTAGCAAACTAGTTTATGAGACAGGAACTTTAGAAGATATGAAAAAAGCAATTATAGAAAATGAGACAAAATTATTAGAGATATTATATAAGTATGAAATTTTTTAACATTTTCTATTGTAAAATTCAAAAAATTATGTTAAATTGTAAATATAATTAATAGCAAAAAAACTCACATTTGTATATACATTTTTTGAAACTATTGCTATAACTGGTTTTGAAACGGATAATAAGGTGCTTTTGTGCGAGACATTTTTCGAATACGTCCTCCGCTAACGCACCATAAAAACAAGGAAACTTGTTTTTATTTTTTAAGAATTATACAAACAAAAGTTTTATAAAATGATATAAAAAATTTAGAATTGACAGTGCATTACTAAAATGATAAAATTGTAGCAGAAAAATAAAAAACGTAAACAAGGAGAAAAAATGGAAAAAGAATACACATTCATATTACCATGTCTAAACGAAGAAAAAACACTAGAATACTGCATAAAAGAAATACAAAAAACAATAGAAGAAAAAAATCTAGACGCAGAAATATTAGTATCAGACAATGGAAGTACAGACAACAGTGTAAAAATAGCAGAAAAGAATGGAGTAAGAGTTGTAATATGTAAAGAAAAAGGATATGGAGCAGCACTAATAAATGGAACAAACAACGCAAAAGGAAAATACTGCATAATGGGAGACAGTGATGGAAGTTATGATTTTTACAACATAGATGATTTTATAAAAAAATTAAAAGAGGGTTATGAGCTAGTAGTAGGTAATAGATTTAAAGGTGGAATCGAAAAAGGAGCAATGTCAATTTCACACAAACTAGGAGTAAGATTTTTATCAAATATAGCAAATTTAATCTTTCATACACCAGTAAAAGATTATCATTGTGGATTAAGAGCTTATGAAACTGAAAGGTTAAAAAAATTAAAATTATCACACAAAGGAATGGAATATGCTAGTGAAATGATAATAATAGCAAAATTAAATAATTTGAAAATAGTAGAAGTTCCAACAAAACTAAAAAAAGACCTAAGAGATAGAAAATCGCACTTAAAAACAATTAGAGATGGTTGGAAACATCTAAAATTAATATTTAAATTAGCAATAAATAAAAAACAATATATAATAGAGGAAACAAAAAATGATTAAAAAAATTCTAAAATATATTAGTACATTTATAATACTGCTTTTAATATTTAATTTATTACTGTTTGCAGGTTCTTTATATCCATCAAAAATTATAGAAAAAAACGTAAAGAAATCATCACAAATACTTACAGAAGAAGGAAATCTTTATGAATTTTTTGAATGGAGTGATGTTGTAAACAATAATTATACAGATGCACTTATGATAAATGAAGCATATTCTATAGATAATACAAATCCATTATATTCATATATGGCAGTTCGAAAGAACTTTAACAAAGAAATAACAAAAAAACATTTAGCAGATACACAAGAAGAATTGATATCTATAAATTCAGAAGATTATGATCCAGTAGGAGAATTAGAACAATTTGTAAATGGAAACATAGACACATCAATTAATTATGCAAGATACTGGCATGGATACTTACCAATACTTAGAACATTGTTGATATTCTTTGATATTGCAGGAATAAGAAAAATACTCTTAATTATATTTATAATTTTATTTATATGTTTGATAAAACTAATAAAAGAAAAAATAGGAATAACAGCATCAATGATATTTGCAATTTCATTAATATTAGAAGGATATTTTTATGTGTCATATTCTCTAGAAAGTGCGCCAGTATTTATTGTAATGATGATATCAAGTATAATACTATTAAAAAGAATAGATAAAATAAAAAATTTATATTTATATATATTTATAATATCATGTATAACAAACTTTGTAGATTACTTAACAGTACCATTAATAACACTAGCAATACCTTTACTATTATATATATTATATAAGCAAAAAAATGATAAAGAAATAAAATGCAAAGATTATATAAAAATTATAATAAAATCAAGTATAATTTGGTTTATAGGGTATGCTACAACATGGATTAGTAAATGGATAATATATGATATAATATATCAAGAAGGATTATTAAAATCAGCTATAATGCAAGTAATGTATAGATCTGAAAGTTATAATAAATATAAAATAATAACAATACAGGAAATGGTTAGAGAACTTATATTTGATAATATTGGATACACAGTTATGATATTTAACATCTTCATATTTGGATGTTTTATATGCAAAAAAAAGTATAAACTAAAAATAAAAGAAAAATCAGAGTATTTTAATGAAAGTATACCAATGTTATTAATATCGATAATGCCATTAGTATGGTATAGAGCTTTAGCAAATCATACGCTTATGCATTATAGATTTGTTTATAGACATATGCTAATATTTTTAATAGGAATAACAATATGTTTAAAAAATATATTTACTATTGAAAAAACGAATGAAAATAAGTAAAAAAATAATAATAAAAAAGTCAAAAAACAGTTGTTTTTTTGACTTTTTTTATATATAATAAGAAACAAATTGAACTAAAAAGAAAAAACAGGGAGGAAGTTAAATAATGAACGATATAATGGATTTAGACAAAACTTTAAAAATAAAAGTAATAGGAGTAGGTGGAGCAGGAAATAATGCAATATCAAGAATGATAGAAGACAATGTAAGAGGAGTATCATTCTATATGATAAATACAGAAACAGGGACATTAAAAAGATCAAGAACAAGTAATATATTACAAATAGGAGTACAAACAACAAGAGGATTAGGAGCAGGAGCAAATGAAATAGTAGGAGAAAGAGCAGCAATAGAAAATAAAGAAGATATAAAACAAATGCTAGCAGGAGCAGATTTAGTATTTATAACAGCCGGAATGGGTGGTGGAACAGGAACAGGAGCTGCACCAATAGTAGCAGAAATAGCAAAAGAAATGGGTATACTAACAGTAGGAATAGTAACAAAACCATTCTTATTTGAAGGAAAAGCACGTAGTTTAAGAGCATCAAAAGGAATAGAAAGATTAAAAAGCAATGTAGACGATTTAATAGTAGTATTAAATGACAATCTTTTAAAAATAACAGATTCAAAAATAACTTTAGATAATGCCTTTTCATTAGCAGACAATATATTAGAACAAGGAATAACAAGTATAACAGATTTATTAACATCAGTAGGAGAAGTAAACATAGACTTTGCAGATATAAAGACTACAATGAATTATAGAGGAAAAGCCTATATGGGAATAGGTAGAGCAAGTGGAGAAAAGAAAGTAGAAGAAGCAGTTAGACAAGCAATAGAAAATCCATTAACAGAAAGTAAAATAGATGGAGCAAAAGGCGTAATATTTAATGTAAAAGGAAATAGTGACTTAGGATTAATGGAAATAAATAGTGCAGTTGGTCTAATAAATGAAAAAGTAAGTGAAGATGCAAACATTATATTTGGAACAGTAATTGACGAAGATATGGGAGAAGATGTTCAAGTAACAGTAATAGCAACAGGAGTTGAAGAAAAAGTAGAAGCAGAAGCAAAATAATATATTTATAATCAGGAGATGTATGCTAATGAAAAAACTTGTAGCAATAATTTGCGTGTTGTTAGTAATTTTTATAGGTATGTATATAAACAAAACTAAATCAAATCAAAAAAAGGTAACTGCTTCAGAAGTAGAAAAATTAGAAGAATACATATCAAAAATATATATGTGGAAAGAAGTCACAGAAGAAGCATTACCAGAATTTAATAATATTAATGAAGCTCCAGATTTATGGACATGGGAAGTAGTAAAGAAAAATTTAGAAGATTATGAACTAACATATGAAGAAATACAACAAAAAGCAACTGAACTATTTGGAAAACAATTTACCAAACAATTTCCAAAAGAAGGAACAGAATACATAAAATATGATGAACAAACAGACAAATATATAACAAGTGGAATAGGATTAGATTCACTTGATGACTGTTTTCTTATAAAAAATATAAATAAAAATAAAAATGAATATGATGTAGAAATTGTAGAATATTTAGAAGACTACAGCAATTCTGCTGGAGTTGAAGATGAAGATGAGGTATATGATATATATATTAAAAACCTAAATCAAGATACAATAGCAACAATAAAGAGCAATGAGGGAGAAACAAAAGCAATAGAAACAGTAAAAGAAAATATTGACAAATTTACAACCAAAACAATAAAACTAATTAAAGACTCAGACGGTAACATATATGTAAAACAAGTGGAACAAGGGGGACAAAAATAAGATGTCTCATAAATTTGTCGAAATATGTAGAATGAATTAATCATAACAATAAATAAATCACAACAATAAATAAAACAGAAGGTGCAATAGGAAAATGAAATTAGAATTATTAGAAAAATGCACAATATGTCCACATAATTGTGGAATAAACAGAACAAACAATCAAATAGGAAGATGCAAGTCAAAAGATACAGTAAAAATAGCTTTATATTCAACACATAATTTTGAAGAACCTTGCATAAGTGGAAAAAAAGGCTCAGGGACAGTCTTTTTTTCAAATTGCAATATGAATTGTGTATTTTGCCAAAATTATGAAATAAGTCAACAAGGCAAGGGAAAAGAAATTACAATAGAAGAATTAGCAGAAATATTTATAAAACAACAAGAAAAAGATGTTGAAAATATAAATTTAGTAACTCCAACAAGTTATGTACCACAAATTATTGAAGCAATAAAAATTGCAAGAAATAAAGGATTAAAATTACCAATAGTTTATAATACAAATGGTTACGAAAAAGTTGAGACATTAAAAATGTTAGAAGGATATGTAGATATTTATCTACCAGACTTTAAATATTCAGATAATGAACTAGCCAAACGTTTATCAAAAGTGGATAACTACTTTGAAATTGCAACACAAGCATTAATAGAAATGTATAGACAAACTGGAAAGGCAGTATTTGATGATAGAGGAATTATGCAAAAGGGGATGATTATTCGTCATTTAGTTTTGCCTAATCACATTTTAAATTCTAGAAAAGTACTAAAATGGATAAATGAAAATATGCATGATGTGTATGTAAGTGTTATGGCTCAATATTTTCCAACATATAAAGCTAAAGATATAGAAGATATAAATAGAAAATTGACTAAAGAAGAATATGAACAAATTGAAAATTATTTATATAGACTAGACTTAGAAAATGGGTATATTCAGGAACTTGGTGAACATGAAGAAGAATATGTGCCAAAATGGGACATATAACAAGTTAGAAAAAATTTCAAAACCAGAAAATATAACTATTGAAAAAAGTATATAATTATGATATATTTAATAAAAATAAATAAATGGAGGAATAAAAATGAGAATTGTAGAACCATGGATAAAAGTAGAAAAAATTGACGGAAAACAAATAATGAAAAGAATAGAAAGAGCATGTAGAACATGTTATCGTTCAGAAGGAAAAATTACAGAAGATAGTTATAAAAAACTTATAAAAAATTGTATTACAAGTGGACACGAGTCTGTATTAGAACATGAAAAAGTAACAGTTAGAATTTATAGTGATATTGGATCATATAAAGACTTAACAAGACATAGATTTGCAAGTTTTTCAGTGGAATCTACAAGATATTGTAGTTATGATAAAGATAAATATGGTAATGAAATAGCAATTATGAATCCTGTGTATATAGAAGATAAAGAAGTATATGAAGTATGGAAAAAAACAATGGAAGAGATGGAAAAAGGATATATGGAAATGAAGAGGTTGGGTGCTTCAACAGATATGTGTAGAGAAGTATTACCACATTCAACAGCAGGAGAATACACAATGACTGCAAACATAAGAGAATGGAAACATATATTAAAATTAAGAACAAATAAGCGTGTTCATCCATCAATTAGACAAGTATTAATACCATTATTAAAATATTTTAAAGAACAAATGCCAGAAATATTTGATGATGTAGAATATGATGAAGAATTTAATCCTAAATATTATGCTAAATTATCAATAGAAGATTTTTAGGAGGAAAGAAATTGATAGATTTACATATACATACGACATATTCATACGGAACTTATTCAGTTAAAGAAATATTAAAAGAAGCGCAAGAGAAAAAACTAGAAGTTATATCTATTACAGATCATGATAATGTAAAAGCATATAAAGAAATAGGAAAAATAGATGTAAACAATTTTTATTCTGGAAAAATTATAACAGGTTGCGAATTTAAATGTGTATTACCTGAATATAATCTTCCAATAGAAATATTAGGATATGAATTTGAAGTATCTATTGTAGAAAAATTTTTAGATTCTCATAATAATATGGAAAAACAATCAAAGTATTTGGAACATCTTAAATCTGTTGGAAAAAGAATAGGATTAACTTTTGATGAAAACATAAAAGTTAATCTAGAAAGAGCAGAATATGCATCTCTTATATTTGAAAGAGAAATAAATAAATACGAAAAAAATAAACAAATACTACTTGAAAATGGAATAAATATAACAACAAACTTTTATAGAGATGCACAAAGTAATAAAAACAGTATATTCTATATAGATGAAAAAAATGATTATGTTCAACCAGATGAAATTATTGATTTAATACATAAAGCTGGAGGCAAATCTTTTTTAGCACATCCATATATATACAGAGTAAATAATGTCCTAGAAATGGCTCAAACACTTATCAACAATTACAATATAGATGGATTGGAATGTTATTATTCATTGTTTACACAACAACAAACTAATGACTTAGTGGAATTATGTAAAAAAAATAAATTATATAGATCAGGTGGAACTGATTTTCATGGAGACAATAAACCTAATATACAACTTGGAAATGGTATTGGAAATTTAAATGTTAGAATAGAAAATGTACAAGAATGGCTAACAAAATAATTTAAAAGGAGCAAAAGAAAATGTTAAGTATAATAGTAGCAAAAGCAAAAAATAATATAATAGGAAAAGATAACAGTATGCTTTGGAAATTACCAGATGATTTAAAAAGATTCAAAGAAAAAACAACAGGGCACACAATAATAATGGGAAGAAAAACATTTGAATCATTAGGAGGAATTCTTCCAAATAGAATGCATATTATATTAAGTAGAAATCCAGATTTTAACATAGATTCAGACTATGTAAAAGTTGTTCATTCTTTATTAGAATTACAACCATATATGGATGATGAGGAGGAACATTTTGTAATTGGTGGTGCAATTATTTATAATTTATTAATGCCATATTGCAAAAAAATGTATGTTACACAATTAGATAAAGAATTTGAAGGAGATGCATTATTTCCAAAAATAAATGAAAATGAGTGGAAAGAAGTTGCAAGAGAACAAGGTCCATTAGATGGTATAAATGATTTTAAATATGAGTATATAACTTATGTTAGAAAATAGATAAAATATATATTAAAAAATAATAAAATAAAAGCTTTAGGTTAAACTAATAAAAATCATGTTGTCAAAAAGGGGCGTCCCTTTTGACAGAAATGGAGTGAATATTATGTTTAAACCTAAAGCTATTTATTTTGAAAAAGAAATTGAAAACTATGAATTAGGAAAACAACTATTAGAAAAATACAAAGAAACACCAAAAATAGAAATAGAAAATCACAATAATATAGAAGAAATGAGAAAAAAGAAAAATAAAGAATTTATGGACATGAAAAGAAATTTAATAATAGGAGTCAGAAAAACACATAAATTTGTAGAAAATCACAAAACATCAGACTATTTAGTACCATATACATCATCAGGCTGTACAGCAGCATGCATGTACTGTTATTTAGTATGTAATTACAACAAATGCGCATACTTGAGGTTATTTGTAAACAGAGAACAGATGCTAGACAAAATAATAAAAGTAGCAAATAAATCAGAAAAAGCTTTAACCTTTGAAATAGGTAGTAATAGTGATTTAATATTAGAAAATACAATCACTGGAAATTTACCATGGACAATAGAAAATTTTAAAAATTCGCCAAAAGGTCATCTAACATTTCCCACAAAATTTGATATGGTTGATGATATTTTAGATGTTGATCATCAAGGAAAAGTGACTGTTAGAATGAGTGTTAATCCAGAGCAAATTATAAATAAAGTAGAATTTGGAACTTCTAGATTAAAAGGGAGAATAGAAGCAATAAATAAATTAAAAGAAGCGGGATATAACATTGGAATTTTAATAGCACCAGTAATTATGGTTGAAAATTGGAAAGAATTATATTCAAATTTAATAAAACAATTAACAGAAAATTTAACAGAAAAAGTAAAAAAAGATGTATTCTTTGAGATTATTTTTATGACATATAGTTTTGTTCATACAAAAATTAATGAAGAGGCATTTCCAAATGCAATAAATTTGTATAATAAAGAAATGATGACTGGTAGGGGAAAAGGAAAGTATATGTATAAAAATGAATATAGAATAGATGGAGAGATTTTTTTAAGGGAACAAATGAAAAAATATTTTCCTAATAATGAAATAATGTACATTGTATAGAAACTTACAATTCATAGAATATAATTTATTAAAAATAAAATTTAATCAAAAATATTGATATTTAAAAAATTATATAGTAATATGTTCATATAGAAAGATAAAACTTAAGGAGGCTTTTATATGAGCGAAAATTTAAATAAAAAAAGAGAAAACTATATAAGTTGGGAAGAATATTTTATGGCAATAGCAAAATTATCAGCAATGAGAAGCAAAGATCCATCAACACAAGTTGGAGCATGTATAGTAAGTAATGATAATAGAATTTTATCAATTGGATACAATGGAGCTCCAAATGGATTTAGTGATGAGGAATTTCCTTGGGCTAGAGAAGGCAAAAATTTAGATACAAAATATCCTTATGTTTGTCATGCAGAAATGAATGCTATTTTAAATTATAGAGGAAGTAAAAAAGACTTAGAAAATGCTAAAATATATGTTGATTTATTTCCGTGTAATGAGTGTGCTAAAATTATTATTCAATCTGGAATAAAGGAAGTTGTTTATTTATCTGATAAATATGCTGCCTCTGACAACAATATAGCTTCAAGAAAATTATTTGATTGCTGTGGCGTTAAGTATAGAAAAATTGAGTTAAAAGAAGATAAAAAAATAGAGATAGAATTAAAATAAAAATTAGGGATTGGTCTTAAATCCCTAGTTTTTATTTTAGTTCAACAACTGTAACTCCCATTTCTCCTTCACCATAAGTACCAACTCTAAAAGATTTAACACGAGAATTGGACTTCAAAAATTTATGAATACCTTCACGTAATTTACCAGTACCTTTACCATGGACAATTCTTACAGTTTGAAGATTTGCAATAGTACAATCATCCAAAAATTTATCAATAACGAAAATTGCTTCATCAACATTAAAACCAATAACATTAATTTCAGAGCTAACATTTTTTGCCTTAGAAACGGAGCTATATGAAGTAGTTGATTTATTTTTAGTACTTTCAGATTTATTAATCTTTTCTAAAAACTTTATATTAACACTAAGCTTCATACTACCAACTTGAACCTGAACTTCATTTGACTTAGACACATTAGAAACAATTA
This sequence comes from uncultured Clostridium sp., assembly GCA_900551615.1. Classification (GTDB taxonomy): domain Bacteria; phylum Bacillota; class Clostridia; order TANB77; family CAG-508; genus CAG-269. The sequence goes on along the minus strand of URWN01000007.1, from coordinate 34,133 downwards.
TACCATTTTGTCCTAAAGTAGAAACAAATACTTCAGTATTAGGTTTTGCTTCTTCAATAGAAATAGTAGAATTTGAAGTTTTCGGCAAATTTCCATATGATGATGTTACAGAAATATCCTTAATAGATTTATTCAATTTATTTCTTAAATTGTTTAAATTACGGCTAGAATTAGCATCATCATTCATTTTTGAAATAATTTCGGTTGCTTCTTCTTTTGCATCTAACAATATATTTCTAGCTTGAATTTTGGCATTATTAATAATTTCATGCTCTTGTTCAATAATTTTTGAATTATCTCTTACAAGAGATTTTTTTAGTTCAGAAACTTCAGCCAATTTTTTAGAAATCTCTAACTTTTCATTTTCAATTTTAGATTTATTATCATAAATATTTTTAAGTAATTCTTCAAAATCTATATCATTTTTAGTTAAATTATTTTTAGCACAATTTATAATTGAATCTGGTAAACCAAGTTTTCTACTAATTTCAAAAGCATTACTTTTACCAGGAACACCAATTAAAAGATGATAAGTAGGTGATAAAATATTTACATCAAATTCAACAGAAGCATTTTCAAATCCATCAGTAGTAAGTGCATATTTTTTTAATTCCTGATAATGTGTTGTAGCAACTGTTAAAGAAGAATTAGATTTAAAATAATCTAAAACACTTATTGCAAGTGAAGCTCCTTCAACAGGATCAGTACCAGAGCCCAATTCATCAACTAGAATTAATGAATTTTCGGTTGAATTGTTTACAATATCAACAATATTTTTCATATGAGCTGAAAAAGTACTAAGTGATTCTGTAATACTTTGGTCGTCTCCAATATCAGCAAAGATATTGTCAAAAACATAAATTGAAGATTTTGTAGCAGCAGGGATATTTAGACCACTACAAGCCATTGCAGTTAAAAGACCTACAGTCTTTAGAGTAACAGTTTTTCCACCTGTATTTGGACCAGTTATAACTAATGTATTAAAAGACGTACCTAGCTCTAGTGAGATAGGAACAGCTTTTTTAGGGTCCAAAAGAGGATGTTTAGCATCTTTTAAAATAATTTGCTTTTTAGCATTTATAATTGGAGTTATACCATTAATGCTTTTTGAGTATTTGGCTTTAGCAAAAGCAAAATCTAATTTACCTATACATTCAATGTCTTCTTTAATTTCATTGGCATATGGATAAAAAAGCTTACTTAAATCTTGTAAAATTCTTTCTATTTCTAAATTTTCTTCATTTTTTAAATTTGCAATTTCATTGTTTAACTCAAAAACAGCAATAGGTTCAATAAAAACAGTTGAACCAGAACTTGAAACATCATGTACAAAGCCTTTAATTTGCCCTCTATATTCATCTTTAACAGGTATAACATAACGTTCATTTCTAATAGTAATAACATTTTCTTGAATATATTTTGAATATGTAGAAGAATGCAAAAAAGTATTTAATTTAGCTTTAATATCTTGCTCAATATTTCGTTGCTTTTTACGAATAGAGGCCAAATTTTTAGAGGCTCTATCATCAATAGTGTTTTCATCTATTATGCTATAAGATATTTTTTCAATAATTGAACTATTTGAGTATAATTTTGAAAATATATCAGATAGATATGCAAATTCATTAGCATTTAAAAAATCATTATAAAAATATTTTTTTAATTCTTCTGACATTTTTAAAATATTAGTTAATTCTAAAATTGATTTTATAGAAAGAGTACTATAAGATTCTATAGCTTTTAAATTTTTAGTGTTATCAGCAATTTCAGAAATAGGAGGAGTATTACATCTATACAAAATGTTAAGAGCTTCTTCAGTTTCTGATAGTGTACTTTTAACAGTATCTATATTATTAGAAGGTATTAAATTTAAACATTTTTCTTTACCTAAATATGTTGAGGCGTAATTTGATAATATATTTAATATTTTTGGATATTCTAATTTTTCTAAATAATTTTTCATTTTATAAAATACCTTTCTTTGTGTAAATATCTTGAAAAGTAATATTTAATTAATTTTCAAATGCAACTTTATTATACATAGATTATGAATAGAAGTCAAACAAAATTGACATTATGTAAAATTAAATGTATAATATAAAAAGGCATCATGCTGAAAAAAATAAAGTTTTAAATAAAATTTATTAAGGAGGATTTTTAAATGACAAAATTGGAAAGGAAAAGACAGATACGGAGAAGAGTGAGTTTTTTTATTTTAGGATGTTTAACATTGGTTATAGTTATAATGTACGTAGTTGCTAGAAACAATTGTAAAGTATATTATAATGGAACAATTATCAATGGATGTGATTGTTCAGGACTTACAATTGAAGAAGCTAAAGAGGTATTGGAAAAAAGAGATGTTGAGAACATAAATATCATTTTTAAAGATAATCAGATAGAGAGTATTAAAACTATTTCTTATAAGGTACCTGAAGAAAAATTAGAAAAAATAAAAGGACAACAGAAAAAACAAATTTTGTTTTTGGGAAAGAAATATAACATTAAGTTTTCTTATGACAAATATAAAATAAAAACAGAGCTTTCGAATCTAAAACAATTACAGAAGAACTTTATGGATAAAAATTCCAAGTTTTTTGTAGTATATAATGAACAAAAAAGCAAATTTGAAAGCAAGTGTCAATGCTCATATTATCTTAATATAGATGATGTAGTTAATCAAGTGATACAGAGTCTTGAAAAAGGAGAAAATAGCGTTATTATTTCAAACAAGTATTATCAAATTCCAAGAAAGGTAGGAGATGAAAAAGAACTAAACAAAAAAATTTCTGCTAAGATAAGATATGAACTTCCAAATGGTCAAGAGTTTATACTAGATGCTAAGATTTTGCATAATTGGATAGTAAAAAAGAATAAAACATACCAATACAATGAAGATTTTTGGAACGAATGTATTGAAAAATTTGTTTCAAATGAATTAAAACAATTGGCGGAAACTGTTGGAAAAGAACGGAAGTTTATTCCCACAGGTAAAGATGAAGCCATAATAGTTTCAGGAGGCAATTATGGTTACCAAATAAACATAGAATCTGAAATTGCTGAATTGAAAGAAAATTTAAAAATGCAAAAGGATGTAATCCGAGAACCTATTTATAAAAAGGTAGAGGCAGCTACAGATGAAGATGGGTTAGGATATTCATATGTCGAAATAGACTTGTCCAGACAAAAAGTTTGGGTATATCTAAATGGAAAAAAACAAATTGAGACAGATTGTGTTTCAGGTTGTGTTGAAAAAAACCATGAAACTCCAGAAGGAGTATTTTCTCTGACATATAAGCAAAAAGATAGAATTTTGAGAGGGGAAAAACTTCCAGATGGGCAATATGAGTATCAATCTCATGTGAATTTTTGGATGCCATTTAATGGTGGAATTGGTTTACATGATGCCACATGGAGAAGTAAATTTGGAGGAGATATATATGTAACAAATGGGTCGCATGGTTGCATAAACCTTCCAAAAGATAAGGCTGAAAAGATTTATGATATCATAGATAAAAACATGCCAATTATAGTATATAAATAGCATATTACAGGAGGAATAAAAAAGAAAAAATCAAAGTGAGTTGCATTGCAACTCACTTTATTGTATTTCTAAAACCCTAAGATTATCTTGGAGTTTGGCAGAGCTTAAGTGGCAAGTAGATAAAAAAGACTTCCAATTCCTTGAAAGTCTTGATATTATTGGCTGGACTGGCTAGATTCGAACTAGCGCATGCCAGAGTCAAAGTCTGGTGCCTTACCGCTTGGCTACAGTCCAATATATATACTGGGGTGGAAGATGGGACTCGAACCCACGGTCTCCAGTGCCACAAACTGGCGCGTTAACCAACTACGCTACATCCACCATTGTTTACGTGCTTGTTCTTGGCACTTTCTTATTTTAACTCATTTACTACCAATTTGTCAATACTAAAAGCAAAAAAATATTATAAAAATGTCTAAAATAAAAAACATAGTAATAAAAAAACAAAAAACTAATATAATTTAAGTAGATAAAATATTGGAGGGAATACCATGGAAAATTTACAAATAAATGAAAATAAAACAATAAAAAATATAATGAAAGGAACAGGGATAGCATTAATAACAACAGTACTACTATTATTAATATTTTCAATTATTTTAACATATACAAACATAGATGAAAAAGTAATTAATCCAGTAATAATGATAGTAACAGCCATAAGTATATTATTAGGAAGCTCATTAGGAAATATCAAAATAAAAAAGAATGGATTAATAAATGGAGGAACAATAGGAGCAATTTATATAGTAACAATTTATTTAATATCAAGTATCCTAAACTGGAAGTTTTTACTAAATATTCAATCAATATTTATGATAATAATAGCAATAGTGTTTGGCATTTTAGGAGGAATATTAGGAGTAAATAGAAAATAAAATTATAATATATTTATAAAAAAATGTGGATATAACAACAAAATTATATAGCTAAAACAATTCAAATATCCACATTTATAAGCTGTTATGTCGTTTTTTGTCGAAATGTTTTTGTTGACAAATAAACAAATAGCAATTATAATTTAATTACATTTTCATATTTTTTATAATTTAAATTCAAAAAAGCGATTCTAAAAAAGAATTTTGCTTAAATCAAAAATTTAAAAATCAAAGAACAAAAAAATCCAAAAAAGAAAAATTTAATAAGGAGGAAATTTATTGAAGAAAAGTAAAAAAATCATATTTGTAGTAGTGGCTATTATTGCCATATTGGTATCCTTTTTAGGAGGACAAGCATATGCCAAATATATGTCAAAAGTGACGGGAAATGGAACAGCAGAAATCGCAAGTTGGAAATTCAAAGTAAATGAAAATGAAGAAAAAATGCAAACTATTTCATTAAGCTCTACAGTTAACAACTTTACATTAGCAAACAAAAAAGTAGCACCAGGAACATCAGGAAGTTTTCAAATCAACATAGATTCAACTGATGCAGATGTTGGAGTAATGTATACAATAAATTTTGAAAATGAAAGTCAAAAACCAACAAATTTAAAATTTGAATATTTAGGAGACACTTATGAAAGTTTATCACATTTAAGGAATGTAATTTTAGGAACTATATTTGCTGATGCACAAGAAAAAACAAAAACAATCACAGTAGGATGGAAATGGGACTATGAAACAGGTTCAACAAAAGAAGAAATAGAAAAGAACAACAAAATAGACACAGAAGAAGCAAAATACATTAATGATTATACATTTGATATAGTAGTTACTGGAACACAAGTTAGACCACAAGAGTAAACAAAAGTAAAAAATATGAAAATGTAAAATTTAAATATAAGGAGTGAAAATGAAACAAAAAGGAAATAACAAATTAATGACAGGTTTTATACTATCAATAATTGTTATAATAATGTTATGCGGATACAGTATGGCAAAATGCATAGATGAATACATAATAAAAGGAAGAATGAAAATTGCAGAACCTATTCTAGAAATAGAAAATAATCCAATTATTAATATAACAGAAAGTCAAAATTATGGAGAATATATATTTAAAGTAAGAAACTATAACAATAAAGATAAAGTAACAGAAACAGATTTAAAATATTATATAGAAATATCACCGAAGTTAGATAATTCAATAGAACTAGAGTTATATCAAGATGAAAATAAAATAGAACTAGCTGATAACAAGACAGAATATATAAAAATATCAAAAAATCAAAAAGAGGAAAGAGAGTATAAAATAAAGATAACATATGATAAAAATAATACAGTAGAAGTTGGAGATCTTCTAGAACAAATACAAGTAAAAGTACATACAGAACAGGAAAAGGCATAAGGTGGAAATATTGAAAGATAAAATAAAAATTTTAAAATTATTTGTAATAGTGATATTGGTAATTATAGTAATTGTCGTTTTTAATTCAAAAATTAATTTATTTCAAAGTGATGACTATATTTTCTTAAAAATATTTCAAAAAACAACTAATCAGCCCCAAGATACATATAACACTAAAAAAGAAGAAAATTATGTATTTAAGGTAGGTTTCAAAAGTATAGATATAAAACAAATAGATTTAATAAAAACAGTAAACAAAAATACATATGTAAATGAAAAAATAGCACCAGGAACATCAGGAAGTTTTAATATTTTGTTAGAAGCAAATAAAAATTCAAAATACAAAATAAACTTTATAAGCGTAAATGAAAAACCACAAAATCTACATTTTAAAGCATTAAAAGATGAAGAAAAAATTGTTAAAGCAGATACATTAGAAAAACTTTCAGAAAAGTTAGAAGGAAATATAAACAAAAAAGAAAGTATAAAAATAGAAATACAATGGTATTGGGATTTTGAAAATAATAAAACAAACTCAGACATACAAGACACAGAAGATTCTAAAAAAATAAAAAGATATCAATTTAATTTATATGCTTTAGGAGAAGAAATATAGGAGGTGATAAAATCAAAAGCAAAATTTTAATAAAAACATTAGTAAGTTTAGGTGTATATTTAATTTTGTGTTCATATTACAATGTCATATATGCAAAATACGTTTTTCAAAATGAATTTTATATAGCAAATATTAACATAGATAGAACAAAACCACAAATCGAATTTATTGGCATTGATAATATTGAACATAACAATGTTCAAAATACATATGAAATAAGTATGCAAGCAAAATTTGTAGATCAAAATTTAAAAAACATATTTTTAGATAAAGAGCATATAAAAGTTAAACAAGATGGTGAATACATTGATGATTTTGATATTGAGTTTAATAAAATCGAAGATAAGAAAAATGAAAAAACATATGAAATAAAATTAAAAAGATTGAAAGTAGATGGAAAGTTCAAAATAAAAATAGATGAAGGCACACTTATAGATGAAGGTGGATTAGAAAATAATTTATTTGAAGTTGATGTTTATTTAAAAATAGAAAATATTGAAGAAGATAATTATTTAGAAAATGAATTCTATGAAGAAACAATTAAAGAAAATGAAGAATTTGAATATGAAAATGATGAAGAACAATTTGAAGATATATAATGGATTAAGATAAATAACAAGAATATATATTAAAAACATATGCAAGTAATATTACATATAAAATGTTGAATATATAGTTTTAATATTATATATTCAACATTTTTTACTGGAATGTAACGACAAAACATATAATAACACAATACATAAAAATATTATAGACAAAATATAAAAAATGTGATAGTATAAAGAAAATTACATATTGGGGTATCGCCAAGCGGTAAGGCATCGGACTCTGACTCCGACATTCCTGTGTTCGAATCACAGTACCCCAGCCAATGTATAATATCTGCAAATGTTAAATTATTTTAAAGAACATTTGCAGATTTATTATATTACAAAAATTAAAAGTAAAAAAATTTAATAAAACTATTTATAGAAAAGTAAATATTTGTTATAATGTATACGTAAATAAAACTTATAAAAATTAAAAATAAAAAAACAGAAATTTTGGTTAAAATAGTCAACAACAAAAGGTTTATAGGTACAGCCTTGAACAAAAACCTAAATCCACTATATAAGGAACGATATAACTATGAAAAAAACAAATGAAAAGGGAATTACATTAATAACACTTGTACTAACAATTATAATATTATTAATATTAGCGTCAATAGGAATAACATCAGGAAACCAAACAATAGACATGGCAAAATATAATCAATTTAAAAGTGAACTTACAACACTACAAACAAAAATCAACGAGTATAATCCAAAAGATAATATTGGTCAAAAACTATCAAGTAGTCAAGAAGCAATATTAAACACAAAAGAGGTATCAGATATAATTTATAAAGGAAAAACAGAAGAAGAAAAAACAAAAATAAAAGATGGATTCACTTTTGTAAATAGCTACACTATTCAAAGCCAGCTTGGATTAGATGGAATTAATAGAGATTATTTAATTAATGTTGAATATAGGTATATTGTATCATGTGAAGGCGTTGAATATAAAGGGACAACTTATTACATGATAGAGCAGATTGATAATGGATTATATAATGTTAATTATAATAATAAAAATAGTGAAACAGGAAGTTTTGAATTAAACTCACAAAAAATAGGAAATCAATGGAAAATAACTGTTTCAAATATTGAACATGAAGGATATGTAAGCAACTGGCAAGTAAAATATAAATTAGCAGGAGATGAAGCTTGGAAAAGCACAGAAAATCTAGAATTTTATGTTTCAGAAGCAGGCTATTACATTGTAAAAGTAGGGCATGGGGATGAAATAAATTTAGGAACAAAACAAATAGATATAACAGAATAAGAATTAAATCAAAAGGAGCGGAAACTAAGTGGTAGCAGAAGTAATAATAAATAGTAAAGCAAAACAACTAAATAGAACATTTGACTACAATATACCAAAAGAAATGGAAAGCATAATATTAGTAGGAAACAAAGTATTAGTACCATTTGGAAGATTCAAAAAACTAGAAGAAGCTCATGTTGTTAAGATAAAAGAAAAATCAGAATATGAAATAAAAGACATAGCAAAAGTCGAAAATGGATTAACAAACAATCAAATAGAACTTGCAAACTGGATGGCAAAAAGATATTTTTGCAATGTATCAGACTGTATAAGATTAATGCAAACACCAGGAACTAATGCAAAAGACATAAACAAAAGAATTCAAGATAAAAAGATAAATGTAGTATATCTAAAAAAGAATTTTGAAGAAATTAATTTTGAAATAGAAACAAAAAAATTAAAATCAGAAAAACAAATAAAAATATTAAATTTTGTAAAAGACAATGAAGGATGTACTATACCAGACATAGAAATGTTTACAGATTGTTCAAGAGCGATAGTAAATACATTAATAAAAAATGGATATCTAGAAATAGTTGAACAAAAAGTAGAAAGAAATCCATTAGAAACAAAAAATATAGAAAACACAAGTAATTTAAAATTAACCAAAGAACAGCAAGAAGCATTTGACAAAGTATCAGCAAGTATAGATTATAACGAATATGAAGAATTTTTATTGTATGGAGTTACAGGCTCTGGAAAAACAGAAGTATATTTACAATTAATAGACAAAGTCATAAAAAAAGAAAAATCAGCAATAGTTCTAGTTCCAGAAATATCATTAACACCACAAATGCTAGATAGGTTTATATCAAGATTTGGAAAAGAACAAATAGCAGTATTACATAGTAAATTATCAATAGGAGAAAGACATGATGAATGGAAAAGAATAAAAGAAAACAAAGCTAAAATAGTAATAGGGGCAAGATCAGCAATATTTGCACCAGTAAAAGACCTAGGCATAATCATAATAGATGAAGAACATGACAGCTCTTATAAATCAGAAGCAAGTCCTAAATATGATGCAAAAGAAGTAGCAAAAAAAATAGCAAGGCAAGCAAATGTGCCATTAGTATTAGGAAGTGCAACACCTGATTTAAAAACATATTACAATTCAAAAGAAACACAAAAAATTACACTATTAGAACTAACCAAAAGAGCAAACAACTCCAATCTACCAAAAGTAGAAATAGTAGACTTAAAGCAAGAACTAGCAAATGGAAATAGATCAATGTTAAGCTTTGATTTATATCAGGCAATAGAACAAAACTTAAAAGAAAAATTACAAACGATTTTATTTTTAAATAGAAGAGGCTACTCAACATTTATAATGTGTAGAAATTGTGGGTACACTGTTAAATGTAAGAATTGCAACATAAGCATGACATACCACAGTTATGAAAATAAACTAAAATGCCACTATTGTGGATATGAAGAAAAAGGTGTAACAAAGTGTCCAGAATGTGGAAGTGACAAAATAAGATATTTTGGAACAGGAACTCAAAAACTAGAGCAAGAAATACAAAAACAATTTCCACAAGCTAAAACAATAAGAATGGATGTAGACACAGTAACAAAGAAAAATTCACATGAACAAATACTAAACAAATTTAAAAATGAAGATATAGACATATTAATTGGAACACAAATGGTAGTAAAAGGACATCATTTTCCAAAAGTCACATTAGTAGGAGTTATAGCAGCAGACAGTTCACTAAATATAGATGACTATAGAGCAACAGAAAGGACATTTCAAATACTAACCCAAGTAGCTCGGAAGAGCAGGAAGAGAAAACTTACCAGGAAAAGTTATAATCCAAACATATAATCCAGAAAACTTTAGTATTCAAGATGCACAAAAACAAAATTATGAAGAATTCTATCAAACAGAAATAGCACTAAGAAAACAGTTGAAATATCCACCATTTTGCGATATAATAATAATTGGATTTAATAGTTTAGACGAAACAGAAATAAAAAAAGTTTCAAATAAAGCATATGAATATCTAACAAAAAAACTAAATAATAAAGAATTTAAAATTTTTAAGCCAATGCCTTCACCAATAGACAAAATTCAAAATAAATACAGATGGAGAATTATAATAAAGGGAAATATGAACGAACAAGCAAATAAAATTTTAAATGATTTATTAAAAGATATATATAATCAAAACATTAAAAACACAAAAGTTTCAATAGATGTAAATCCAAATAGTATGGTGTAGGATTATAAAGTATGATTTTAATATAAAAAATAGGGGGAATAAAAGTGGCAATTAGAAATTTAAGATATGAAGGGGACGACATATTAAATAAAAAATCAAGAGAAATTGAAACAATAGACGAAAAATTACAAACATTAATTGATGATATGATAGACACAATGCATAAATACAATGGTGTAGGACTAGCTGCAGTACAAGTAGGAATTTTAAAAAGAGTATTTGTTGTTGACCTATATGATGACAAAGGACCAATTGTTTTTATTAATCCTGTTATTTTAAAAACAAAAGGAGAAAGAGAAGTCGAAGAAGGATGCTTAAGTTTTCCAAACCAATTTGCAAAAGTAATAAGACCAGAAGAAGTTACAGCAGAATACACAGATAGAAAAGGTAAAAGAGTAAAAATAAAAGCAAAAGATCTATTAGCACAAGCAATATGCCATGAATACGATCATCTAGAAGGAGAAGTTTTCGTAGATAAAATTGTTCCTGGAACAATGGAATATGTAGAACCAGAAAAATAATGTCCAAAAGGGACGGTTCTTTTTGGTCATTTTGTCCAATTAGAACCGTCCCTTTTGGACACAGAGAGGAGAAAATAAAATGTTAAATATATTATTTATGGGAACACCCGATTTTGCAAGAGATAGTTTAGAAGCGGTATACAATGCAGGACATAACATATTAGGCGTTGTAACAAATCCAGATAGACCAAAAGGAAGAGGAATGAAACTAGTTGCATCACCTGTAAAAGAATTTGCAATAGAAAAAAACTTGAAAATATTTCAACCAGAAAAAGTAAAGAAAAATGAAGAATTTATAAGTCAAATAAAAGATATGAATCCAGATGTAATATGTGTTGTAGCATATGGAAAAATATTGCCAAAAGAAATTCTAGACATACCAAAACTAGGATGTATAAATGTACATGGTTCATTACTTCCAAAATACAGAGGAGCAGCACCAATACAATGGGCGGTTTTAAATGGAGATAAAAAAACAGGTATCACGACAATGTATATGGATGTTGGAATGGACACAGGAGATATGATTTTAAAACAAGAAGTTGAGATTGGAGAAGATGAAACAACAGGTGAATTATGGGATAGACTTTCTAAAATAGGAGGAGAGTTACTAGTAGAAACTTTAAAACAAATAGAAAATGGAACAGCACCAAGAGAAAAACAAGGAGAAGATTTTTCGGTTGCTCCAATGTTAAATAAAGAGATGGCAAAAATAGATTGGGAAAATAAAACAGCACAAGAAATTAAGAATTTAGTAAGAGGATTAAATCCTATAATGGGAGCATATACATTTTTAAATGGTTCAAAAATAAAATTTTGGAAAGTTGATATTGCAAACAACATTGGATATGATGAAGACAATATTCAAATTTTTAGAAATGGTACAGTACTTGTTTCAGATCAAAGAGATGGATTATTCATAAAAACTAAAAAGGGAATTTTAAGTGTACTGGAAATTCAAGGAGAAAATGCAAAAAGAATGGGAATAAATGACTTTTTAAGAGGAAACCACATAGAAGAATTTCAAGTTTTTGAATAATTAATAAAAAAACTACCAAAAAGGTTGTAAAAAATAGGAAAAATTGATATACTTATAAAGTAATTAAGTATATCAATTTTATATTATAGAAAAGCTCTTCAAAAATTCTATAATATAAAAAATTGCACATTATTAAAAATTTCAAAAAGGAGGAATTAAAATGGAAGAAAAGAACTCTGAAAAAGAAGTTATTGAAAATGAAAGCAAACAAGATGAAACAAAAGAAAAAATACAAGATGAAAGCAAAACAGCAGAAACAGAAAATTCAGAAAACACAGAAAATGGAATAGAAATATCAAATGACGTAATAGCAGTAATAGCAGGAGTAGCAGTATCAGAAGTACAAGGGGTAGCATCAATGTCAGGAGGATTTGCAGGAGGAATAACAGAAGTACTAAGTGGAAAGAAAAATATGGCAAAAGGAATAAAAGTAGACAAAACAGAAAATACAGCAAAAATAGATGTAAACATCATAGTTGAATATGGTTCAAGAATACCAGATGTAGCATTTGAAATCCAAAACAGAGTAAAAAAATCAGTAGAAAGCATGACAGGATTCAAAGTAGAAGAAGTAAATGTACATGTACAAGGTGTTGACACAAATATATCAAAAAGTGAAAACACAGACAACCAAAAAGAAACAAATGAAAACGAAGGAGAGAAATAAAAAATGAAATTTATAGAAAAAGTAACACTAATTATATATTCAAACATAATGTTAATATTATCAGTAATAGCATGTCTATTAGTATTTGGATGGATAGACATAGATGTAGTACAAAATTTAGTAAAAGATTTGATATTATATGGAACATCATCAAAAATAATATTAGGAGTAAGCATAGTATTTATACTATTATCACTTAGATGTATATTCTTTGACCCAACATCTAAACAAGAGCTAAAAGATAAACAAGGAATACTTTTAGCAAATGACAATGGAAAACTAATGATATCAAAAGAAACAATAGAAGACTTAGTTCAAGCAGTTACAAAACAATACAAAATGGCAAAAGAAGTAACATCAAGAGTTGAACTAGACAAAGAAAATAATGTTAATATTTTTGTTAATTTAGTAGTAGGTTCAGACACAGTAATAAAAGACTTATCAGCAGATTTACAAGACAAAATCAAAACAAAAGTAAAAGAAACAACAGACTTAGAAGTTAAGGAAGTTAATATAACAGTAAAAAAAGCTGTTCAAGAAAAACAACCAAAAACAGCAATGTAATAGAACAAAAATCTAAATATAAAGATTTGTTATATTATAGAAAGGGATGAAATAAGAGATGGACGATTTCAAAAAATTTATAAACCAATATAAAGGAGCAATAATAGGAATAATTATTGCAATAGTACTACTAGCAACAAGATTATATGATGTAATTATTGGAATTTTATTAATATTAGCAGGAGCAATTATAGGTAATTATGTTCAACAAAACAAAGATGATGTTAAAGCAAAATTAAAAAAATTTATTGATAAAATGTAATAACAGCAAACAAAGTGAGCGAAAGGGAATGGAAAAATGAATAGAACATTAATGAGAGAAAATGCTTTCAAATTAATATACAGTCTAGAAATTCAAAAAGTAGAAGACATACAAGATCAAATTGAATTATATTTTGAAAGTAACAATATAAAAGATCAAGAAGCAAAAAATTATATTGAAGATGCAATAACAGGAATAGAAAAACATCAAGAAGAAATATTAAAAGACATAGAAATGAACTTAAAAGATGACTGGAAATTAAGTAGAATTTCAAAAATGGATTTAGCAATATTAAAACTTGCAATATATGAAATAAAATTTAGTGATGTACCATATAAAGTATCAATAAATGAAGCAGTTGAACTAGCAAAAAAATATGGAGAAGACAAATCTAAAAATTTCGTAAACGGAGTTTTAGCAAGTATAGTAAAGGAAAATAATTTATGAAATATGAAGAAATGGCAATAAGTGTAACTGAACTGAATAGTTATATTAAAAACAAAATTGCAGATGATGAATATTTAAACAATGTTCTAATAAAAGGTGAAATATCAAATTTTAAAAATCATTACACAGGTCATATGTACTTTACTTTAAAAGATGAAAACTCATTAATAAAATGTGTAATGTTCAAAACATATGCACAAAAACTTGGATTCATGCCAAAAGATGGCATGAAAGTTTTTGTACTTGGAGGAGTTTCAGTTTTTGAAAGAGACGGAGTTTATCAAATTTATGTAAAAGCAATGCAAGAAGATGGAGTAGGAATTCTATACAAAAAATATGAAGAATTAAAACAAAGACTTGAAGAAGAAGGATATTTTGCAGAAGAACATAAACAAAAAATACCACAAATGCCTAAAGTAATAGGTGTTTTAACATCACAAACAGGTTCTGTAATAAGAGACATAATAAATGTAAGTACACGTAGAAATCCAAATGTAAACATTAGACTATTTCCTGTTCCAGTTCAAGGAGAAGGAGCAGCAGAAAAGATTGCATATGGAATAAAATTTATGAACAAAAACAAATTGGCAGATGTTTTAATCTTAGCCAGAGGCGGAGGTTCATTAGAAGATTTATGGCCATTTAATGAAGAAATAGTTGCACATGCAATTTACAATTCAGAAATACCAATAATTTCGGCAGTAGGACATGAAACAGACTTCTCAATTTCAGACTTTGTAGCAGACCTAAGAGCACCAACACCGTCTGCAGCAGCAGAACTTGCAGTTCCAGATATATATGAAGTAAAACAAAAAATAAATACATATCAAAACAGACTAAGATTAACACTAATAAAAAAAGTTGAAATAATGAAACTAAGATATGAAAAATGTATGTCAAGTAGAGTGTTTAAAGAACCATTGAGAAATATAAATGACAATTACTTAAAAATTGATGCATATATAAAAAGACTTGAAAATACAATAAAAACAAAACAAAAAGAAGAAAAAACAAAATATATAGAGTTAGTATCAAAGCTAGATACTTTAAGTCCACTAAAGACATTAACAAGAGGGTATTCTTTAGTTGAACAAGACAACAAAATAATAAAAAATTCAAAAGATTTAAAAACAGGGGACAAAGTAAATATAAGGTTTGCAGACGGAGAAAAACAAGCAGAAATTTTATAATAAAATTATTATAAAGCAAAGCGTTGAATTTTGAAAACATTTTAAAGATAAGATATAAGAGGAGAATATAACATGGCAAATACAAATTTTGAAAAAAACATGAGTGATTTAGAAAATATAGTAACCGAATTAGAAAAGGGAGACTTAAATTTAGATGAATCAATATCTAAATTTGAAGAAGGTATAAAAATTTCAAAAGAATGCAATAAAATATTAGAAGAAGCAGAAAAGAAAATAACAATATTACTTGAAAAAGATGGAGACGTAAAAGAAGAAAATTTTGTTTCAGAAGAATAAAATTTTATATACAAAAAGAATACTTTAAGGGGAAAAAGGAAAGTGAACAATTTTATGGGATTAATACAAAATAAATACATATATGTACCATTTTTATTATGGTTCTTTATTCAATTATATAAGGTTATATATGACTTAATAACAACAAAAAAATTCAATTTTAAAAGAATAATAGGTGCTGGAGGAATGCCAAGCTCACATTCAGCAATTGTAGTATCACTAGCAACAATGATAGGAAAATACCAAGGAGTAGATACACCAATTTTTGCATTATCATTAATAATGGCATTTGTTGTTATGTATGATGCATGTGGAGTAAGAAGAGCAGCCGGAAAACAAGCAGCTTTATTAAATAAAATAATAGAAACGCCAGGACTTACGGGAGTACAAGTATCAGAAAGATTGGTAGAAGTTTTAGGACATACACCAGTTCAAGTTTTTGTAGGAGCATTACTTGGAGTTATAGTAGGAATTATAGCATAATATATTAAAAGAGCCCCAAATTTTTTAGAGCTCTTTTTTAGAATATTAATATTAAGAGGTGAAACAACATGACAGATATAGAAATAGCAAAAAGTGTAGAATTAGAAAAAATAGATAAAATTGCAAAAAAAATAAATATTGATGAAGAATATATTGAATGTTACGGAAAATATAAAGCAAAAATATCTAATGAAGTATATGAAAAAATGAAAAACAAAAAGAATGGAAAACTAATATTAGTAACAGCGATTAACCCAACACCATTAGGGGAAGGAAAAACTACTGTTTCAATAGCCATAGCAGATGGACTTTCTAAAATTGGTAAAAAATCCATACTTGCATTAAGAGAGCCATCATTAGGACCAGTATTTGGAATAAAAGGTGGCGCTACTGGTGGAGGACATGTGCAAGTAGCACCAATGGAGGACATAAATCTTCATTTTACAGGAGATATACATGCAATAACATCTGCAAATAATTTACTAGCAAGTATGATAGACAATCATATATATTTTGGAAATGAACTAGACATACAAGAAGTAACATGGAAAAGATGTGTAGACTTAAATGATAGGCAATTAAGAAAAATAGAAATAGGATTATCTGGAGAAAAAAATATAGTACCAAGAAAAGATGGATTTGATATATCAGTAGCCTCAGAAATAATGGCAATACTTTGCTTATCAGAAAATATAGAAGATTTAAAACAAAAATTAGGAAGTATTATAATAGGATATAACTCAAAAAAAGAACCAATTTATGCACGTGATTTGAAGGCAGAAGGAGCAATGACAGTACTTTTAAAAGATGCAATAAAACCAAATTTAGTACAAACTTTAGAACACACACCAGCATTAATACATGGTGGACCATTTGCAAATATTGCACATGGATGTAATAGCATAATTGCAACAAAACTTGCAATGAAATTAGCTGATTATACAATCACAGAAGCAGGATTTGGAGCAGATTTAGGAGCAGAGAAATTCTTAGATATAAAATGTAGAAAGGCCCAAATTAAACCAGATGCAGTTGTTATTGTTGCAACAATAAAAGCATTAAAATATCATGGTGGAGCAGAAAAAGAGAGAATTCAAGAAGAAAACATGGAAGCTTTAAGTAGAGGAATGTCAAATTTATATAAACATATTGAGAATTTAAAAGAAAAATTTGGTTTAAACGTAATTGTAGCACTAAATAAATATAATACAGACAGTTTAGAAGAAATTGAATACGTAAGTAAACAATTAGCAAATAAAAATATTGATACAAGTGTTGTAGAAGGATGGGCAAAAGGTGGAGAAGGAGCTATAGATATTGCTGAAAAACTAGTAGACTTAGTAGAAAAAGAAGAAAATTTTAAATATATTTATGATTTGCAAGATAATATAAAAACAAAAATAGAAAAAATAGCAACAGAAATTTATGGAGCTATAGGTGTTGAATTTTCAGAAGAGGCAAAAAAAGAAATTGAAAGAATAGAAAAAATGGGATTTTCAAAATTACCTGTATGTATTGCAAAAACTCAATATTCTTTTTCTGATGACAGTAAAAATTTAGAATGTAAAGAACCATTTAAAATTACAATTAGAGATGTTAATTTAAAAGCAGGAGCTGGCTTTGTAGTTGCTATTGCAGGTAAAATTATGACTATGCCAGGACTTCCAAGAATTCCAGCAGCTGAAAACATAGATATAGATGAAAATGGAGAAATAGTAGGAATATTTTAAAAAATGAGTAATTGTTGTAATATAAATAAGGTGCTCCAACATGGACTGAAAATAATGGACAGGATGATATAATATGGTATGAGGCAACTTCAAAAATGAAAAATAATAAAAAAACATGGTATTATAGTGTAAAAAAGTCAGAACATAATAATGAAAATGGAACATATATTACACATATATATGGTACAGATGAAAATAATAGTAATTATTATGGTGGATTTGGAATAGATATAAAATAAGTTTACAATAGATATGTCACATGAAAATATGAGAAGAAATATAAATATTATATAAAACTCCTTGACAAAAACATAAAAAAATTATATTATAAATCCATAAAAAACATATGAAAAATAAAAAAGAAAGAAGGAGAACACATGAAAAAAGGTGAAAAAATTATGATATTAGTATTATTAGTAATACTAGTAATTGTAATAATTGCATTTGTAGGAAGTAAAAAACAAAACAAAGAAAGTAACAATACTACTGAAAATACAGTAGTAGAAGAAAACAACGTAGTAGAAGAATATGTACAAGTACTAGAAGACGGAACAAAATTAAATACAAGTTCAGAACTAAGCAAAGCAAAACAAGTTGGAGCATATAAATTTGAAAATATGCAATTAACAGAACAAAACGGACAAACAGTATTATTAGCAGACGTAACAAATACAGGAAACACAGCAACAAATATGCAATTAGTAGATGTAACATTATTAGACAAAAACGGAAAAGAAATAGTAAAGGTCGGAGGAATAATCTCACCATTACAACCAGGAGCAAAAACACAATTTAATACAAGTATGACATTAGACTATGCAAACACATATGACTTCAAAATTGAACTAAAAAAATAAAAAATGAATAAAAATCAAAAACCAACGAATACTAAAAAGTAGGAGTTGGTTTTTATGTTAGAAAAATATATGTCAAAACCAGACATAGAAAAAGAAAAAATTCAAAAAAACTGTGAAAAAGAACCATTTAATTTCAGAACAGACTTAGCAACAGAAAGAAGAGATTTATATAGAAAAGCAAATAGCATAGAAAATGAAATAGACGGAATAGAAAGTGAAAAAGAAGAAATAAATGAAAATATAACAGTAGAACGTGTAAAAATAACAAATGAAGAAGGACAAAAAGCAATAGGAAAGCCAATAGGAAACTATATAACAATAGATATAAAAAAACTAAAAATAGCACAAGATGAAGATATAGAAAAATCAGCAGAAACATTATCAAACGAACTTACAAAAATACTAGATTCACATATAGACAAACAAGGAGAAATCTTAGTAGTAGGGCTTGGAAATATATATGTAACACCAGACAGCTTAGGCCCAAAAGTAGTAAATGACATTGAAGTAACAAGACACATTATAAACTATTTGCCACAATATGTAGAAGAAGGGACAAGAATGGTAAGTGCGATATCACCAGGAGTATTAGGAACAACAGGAATAGAAACAGTAGAAATTTTAAAAGGGATAGTAGACAACATTCATCCAAAACTAGTAATAGTAATAGATGCATTAGCATCAAGAAGCATAGAAAGGATAAGCAGTACAGTTCAGCTTTCAGACACAGGAATAGTTCCAGGAGCCGGAGTAGGAAATAAGAGGTCAGAAATAAGTAAAGAAACACTAGGAATCCCAGTAATAGCAATAGGAATACCAACAGTAGTAGAAACAGCAGTACTTGTAAATGATTGTTTAAATTTATTTATAACAAAATTACAAGAAGAAGCTAAATCAAATGAATACCTAAATCAGCTAAAAGAACAAGATAACTATGATGAAATAAAAGAGGCACTTATTCCAGGAGACTTTAATCTAATAGTTACACCAAAAGAAATAGATGATTTAATAGAAAATATGACAGAAGTAGTAGCAAAAGGAATTAATATGAGCATGTGAGACATTAGGGACAGACTAAATTTGTCACAGTTTTTGTATAAAATTTTGTCGAAAAAAGAACCTTATCATAATTATTTTTTAATAAAGGTTCTTTTTAAATTCATAGGATTATTTTTATAAATTTTACAAATATCACAATCAGTACAAATTTCAACTCTACTTTCAAATATAAGAGAAAGAGTATGAATAAATTCATCAATACAATTATCTATAAGATGAATATAAATCTTTTTAGGAATAAGAGTAAGCAAACTATTTAAAGCATAATCATTAGATGAAAAAGAAATATCAGATAAATATTTAGCTTTAAAAACATCATCAGAAACATTAATTATATTTTTATCTTTATCTAGTAATATAGAACTCTCATTATTATAAATCAAATGAACAATATCACAAGTGGATTTTTGGGAATTTACATACATTTTTAATAGTGATATAAATTCTAAGTATTCTTTTTCTATCACGAAATTATTTACAGCCTCATCAACAACCTCTTCCAAAATAGACATGTAATCTTTAATTCTGAAATTCAAGAAACCATCCAAAATAATGGATTTATTATTTTTTAAATAAGACTCAAAATCATTAATTAAGCAATTATACTTTTTATCAAAATATAAATTAAAATCATCAGTAAATATATCAAAACACATCTCAACAATATGCTTTCTCTCATTAAAATCAAAATAAAAATAATTTTTCAAAATTAGTTTTTTAATAAAGGATTCTTCTAATTCATCAATTACTAGGCACGCTAAAATACATGAAACTTCATGAATAAATTTTTTGATTTCATTTCCACTATAGTGGATAATAATGTTTTTATAGTTTTTAAATTTATTAGTAGAAATAACTACAGGTTTAATTTCTATATAATCGAGTTCGTTTAGTAGATAATTTAATAGATTTTCGTTGTTTGTTTTTATACATATTGATTTCATGAGTTTCTCCCTTCTTTTATATTATCTGCTAAACTTTTGAAAGTTATACATTATAATATGCAAAATAAATAAAAAGGTGAGAAAAGCGAGATTAAGAGATGTGGCTTTAATCACAAAAATATTAAAGGAGTGTCCCGTAATCCCTAAAAAAAGGGAATTGAAGGAACGTCCCTCAATCCCGTCTCAATCCCGAAATTCTATTGATAAATTTTATAATCTATATCAGGAAAAACACAATCTTTTTTAGAAATGTCTTTCAAGAAATCTTCATCGATTTCATCATTTTTAATTTGATAATACAATTTAGTAAAACGACCAATATGGTCTTTAATACGCTTTTTAGCATAATCAACCATAGTACCATTAGTAATAATAAATAACCAATCACTACTTTGAGCAAGTAATAATTCTCTTGCACATTGATTTAAAGCCTTTTTCTTTAATCCCTTTGCGTTAGGATACAAATTAGCTAATTCACACATTCTATCACCAGCAACATGTAAGTGTTTATGAGCATAATCATTTGTAGGATTAAGCCATACTTCACTATAACCATTAGCACCCCAGCTAGAACGACAAGGAGAAGCAATTTGAATTTCTGGATATTTATCAATATATTCAGATGGTGTAATTAACTTAAAATTACAATCATCATAATAAATCTTTTTAAATAATATATATAGCCAATATGGACCTTCATACCACCAATGACCATAAAGTTCAGCATCATATGGGCATAAAATGATAGGTGGCTTGTCCATATGTGGAGCTAAATCCGCAATTTGTTTTGTTCTACAATCTAAGAAATGTCCAGCTTGTTTTTCAGCAGAATCTTTAGCCCATTGAACATCATAATAATCTTTCTGTTCAGTCTTTCCAGTAATTCTATAATATTTTATACCTGTATGAACTCTAACACCATTATGAGCAATATATGGTTTAATATAATCATAATCTGCTTCATAGCCTATATCACGGTAAAATTCTCTGTAATTAAAATCACCAGGATAACCATTTATAGAACTCCAAACCTGTCTTGAAGATTCAATATCACGTCCAAATGCAATAATACCTTCTGGTGAAACGATAGGTGCAAAAGTACCATAAACAGGAGTAGGGTCAGCATACAAGATACCATGAGATTCTGTAATTACATATTCAATTCCAAACTCTCTTAAGTATTTATCAGCCTCTGGAACATAACCACATTCAGGAAGCCAAATTCCACGAGGATGTCTACCAAAATATCTTTTATAAGTTTGAACACCAACTGCAATTTGAGCTTTAACAGTCTTTTCGTTTACATATAAGATAGGGAAGTAACCATGTGTTGCACCACATGTAATGATTTCTAAAACTCCAATATCTTGAAAATGTTTAAACTGACTAATTAAATCACAGTTAAAAACATCTTTAAATAAATGTAAATCATTAGAATATCTATCTAAATAATAATGAGACAATTTATTTAAACGTTCATTACCAGCAGTTCTAATAACTTCTTTTTTAGAAAGCTCAATTAATTTTTTTAAATAATTAATATATTTTTTTTGTAATAGTTTATTATCTAACATTGAAAGAAGAGGTGGTGTCATAGACATTGTAATTCTAAAATCTACCCCTTCATCAACTAATTTTTTAAAATTTGTAAGTAGCGGTATATATGTTTCTGAAATTGCTTCATATAGCCATGATTCTTCTAAATAATCATCACTTTCAGGGTGATGGATAAATGGAAGATGTGCATGTAATACAAAACTCACATAACCTTTTTTCTCTTGCATTGTAATTCTCCCTTCATTTGTTTTTATCGCTCATGAAACAGAGGGGACAGACAGGAATGTCTCATTTTTGAAACATTTTAGTCTGTCCCAAGTGTCTCACTTTATTTAAATTGTGAAGATGTATGAGAAGATGGATTTGTTAAATCTTCTATATTTCCTTCGTTTTTGTATAACTCTTGATATAAATCATATATTTCATAAATTTTTCCCATATTTTTA
Organism: uncultured Clostridium sp.; assembly: GCA_900551615.1. Taxonomy (GTDB): domain Bacteria; phylum Bacillota; class Clostridia; order TANB77; family CAG-508; genus CAG-269. The sequence goes on along the minus strand of URWN01000007.1, from coordinate 11,485 downwards.
ATAAAAGACAATGATGTAAATGGTTTTGCAGTTTCAATATTTGTTTTTACATTTCTAAAATATACCATTTTTTGTGAATTGTTAAACAAAATATGATCATTAGGAGATTCAATTTCATTTGAAGAAGTTACGTATATATAATCTGTTGGAATACTTTCATTAATTTGAAAAGGACGTCTACCAAGTTCAATTCTATAATCTGATTTACTGTCATTTACATGTAAATACCAACTATTAGCGAAATCATTTATCTCAACTTCAAAACTATAATTTAATGTATCATTATGAATTATTAAAACAGGTTTAGTTGTTTCAAAAAAGTTATCTCCATATTGTTTTTTGAATTTTTCTATATCAGCATCAGATATTTCCCAATATACAAATAAAGTTTTTGGAGTTTGAGCTAAAACTTTTACAACAGTTTTATTATATTTTTGTGGTAAGTCGTAATATTCTGTTGGCAAAATCTTTTTTGTTGCTGCCGATTTTTTAACAGCTGTTGCTTTTTTAGAAGAAGTCTTTTTTGATGTTACTGTTTTTTTAGAAGTTGTAGACTTACTATTTGTAGATTTTTTTGCTTTTGATGATTTAGTTGAAACTGCTTTTTTTGAGTTTGGTGCTTTTTTGGCTGAAATAGTCTTTTTAGAAGATTCAGTCTTTTTTGCTCTTGAAGTTTTTGAACTTGAAGACTTTTTAGTTACAGTAGATTTTACATTTTTTTTAACAGCTGTTGTTTTTTTATTTTCTATATTTTCTATTTCTTCTTTAGATTTTCTTGGCATATTTTTCCTCCTATGTGTATCTCATTTTTCTTCTATATATACTATAATAAAATTAAAATAAATTCAAGTAAAATAAACAAAAAAATCAAATAAAATGTTATAATATAAAACAGGTACAAAAAATAAAAAAATATATACCAAAACTAAATAAAAAATAAGGAGGAAAAAATGTCAAGAATAAGATTAGCAGGAATAATACCAATGGGAGAAGGATATGCACTAATGCATAGAAAGGACGTAATAAAAAATCCAGACAGACAAGAATATTACGTATTTCCAGGAGGTGGAAGAGAAGGCGAAGAAACATATGAAGAAGGAACTTTAAGAGAGATAAAAGAAGAATTTGGAATAGATGTAAAAATAATAAAAAAAGTATATGAAGAATATTCAGAAAAATTTGATCAAACAACAATATATTATCTATGTGAATATGTAAGCGGAAAATTTGGAACAGGTACAGGACCAGAATTTTCAAATAATCCTAAATATGTAGATAGTGGAAAATATATACCAGAAATAGTAAAAAAAGAAGATATAGAAAAAATACCACTAATGCCACCAGAAATTAAAGAAAAATTTGTAGAAGACATAAGAAAAAATAAAATTTAGTAAAAACACTTGCATTTGCAGGAAAATGCTGGTATAATATTATGCGTAATAAACACATAAAGCAAGTTTAAAGGGAAGTGCCAAGAAACTTGGTCCTAATTAAATGATGAACTTTATGGAAGTAAAAACAAAAAGGGAGGAATTTAAAATGGCAGTAGTTGCAATGAAACAATTACTTGAAGCAGGTGTTCACTTTGGACATCAAACAAGAAGATGGGATCCTAAAATGGCTGAATATATATTCCAAGCTAGAAACGGAATCCATATAATCGATTTACAAAAAACATCTAAAAAAATCGATGAAGCATATGCGTTCTTAAAAGAACAAGTAGAAGAAGGAAAAACAGTTCTATTCGTAGGAACTAAAAAACAAGCACAAGAATGTGTAAAAGAAGCAGCAGAAAAATCTGGAATGTACTATGTTGACCAAAGATGGTTAGGAGGAATGTTAACAAACTTCGATACAATCAGAACAAGAGTACAAAGATTAAAAGATTTAGAAAAAATGCAAGAAGATGGTACATTTGAAGTACTACCTAAAAAAGAAGTAATATTATTGAAAAAAGAAATGGAAAAACTAGAAAGAAACTTAGGTGGAATTAAAGATATGGAAAAAATTCCAGGAGTTATATTCTTAGTAGATCCTAAAAAAGAACATATAGCTGTATTAGAAGCTAAAAAATTAGGAATACCAGTTATAGGATTAGTAGACACAAACTGCAATCCAGAAGAAGTAGATTATGCTATACCAGGAAATGATGATGCTATAAGAGCTGTTAAATTAATAACAGACGTAATGGCAAATGCAATCATTGAAGGTAAACAAGGTGAAAGCTTCGAAACAGAAGAAGTTGTTGAAGAAGTTTCAGAAGAACCAGCTTCAATGGAAGAAGTAGTAGCAGAAAGCGAAGAAAAATAATTAGAATATTAATATTATATATTTAGCAATAAATTTTATAATTTAAAAGAAAGAGCGAGCTACGCTCGTTCGAAAAAATTCGGACGGGAATAGGCTTGCTTTTTCATTGAAATAAATTCCTAATATAATTGAGAATTTATTATTAAAACAAATATTTTGATAAAAAATTATCAAAAATAAATATAAGGAGGAAATTAAAGAATGGTTACAGCAAGTTTAGTAAAAGAATTAAGAGAAAAAACAGGTGCAGGAATGATGGACTGTAAAAAAGTTTTAACAGAAACTGATGGAGACATGGAAAAAGCAATGGAACTTTTAAGAGAAAGAGGAATTGCAAAAGCAGCTAAAAAATCAGGAAGAGTTGCAGCAGAAGGATTAGTTGAAGCATACATTGCAGAAAATGGAAAAGTTGGAGCAGTTGTAGAAGTAAATTCAGAAACAGACTTCGTTGCTAAAAACGAAGAATTCAAAACATTTGTTATGAATGTTGCCAAACAAATAGTTGACAAAAATCCAGCAGATGTTGAAGCATTATTATCATCACCAGCTGAATTTGAAGAAGGAAAAACAGTTCAAGAAGCATTAGTTGGAAAAATAGCAACAATTGGAGAAAACTTATCAATCAGAAGATTTGTAAGATTTGAATCAGAAGGATTAGTTGCAAAATATATCCATGGAGATGGAAAAATTGCTGTTTTAGTAAATATGGCAAAAGGAACAGAAGAAGTTGCAAAAGACATTTGTATGCAAATTGCAGCAGCTAGACCTGAATTCGTAAGAAGAGAAGAAGTACCAGCTGAAAGAGTACAAAAAGAAATGGAAATCTTAAAAATCCAAACAATGAATGAAGGAAAACCAGAAGCTATAGCAGAAAAAATAGTTCAAGGTAGAATTGGAAAATTCTATGAAGAAATATGCTTAGTAGACCAAGCATTTGTAAAAGAACCAAGCAAAAAAGTATCACAATTATTAAGTGAAACTGATAGCGAAGTTGTTGCATTTGCTAGATTCGAAAAAGGTGAAGGAATCGAGAAAAAAGAAGAAAACTTTGCTGAAGAAGTTATGAATCAATTAAAATAATTTTTAGAATGAGACATTTGGGACAATCCAAATTTGTCTCATTTTTTTATGCTAAATATTTTAGTATTTTAAAAATTTATAGTAAAATTAATTTTTTTAAATTTATAAAAAGAAACCATCTGCAAACTTATTCATGTTTGCAGATGGTGGAGAATTGAAAGTTAAATCATTTTAGATAAATCTTGAACATCAGAAGGCAAGTTATCGTAATCAAAAAATGTTCCGTCAGCCAAGCTAAAGCTTTCTTTGAAGTTACCAGAAAGGTAAACATCACCTGCAATTTTCAGTGGATCTATATTTGCTTCTATCGATTTGAAAGTTTTTTTTGCACAAAACATTTTTATAGCATGTTCACTTTCAAAATCCTTTAGATATAGCAATGCTAAAAATGATCTGAATCTTTTTTGAGATATGAATCTATCAGAAGTTTCTATAACATTTGTAAAATGTCCAAGTAATAAATTATAAATTTCTTTGTTTCTGAAAAAATTTTCTGGAAACATAGTAAATTCATTCTTTAATTCATTAGAACATTTTGGGTTTATAAAACTCAGTTCAACAAAAAAATCTTCTAAAGTTTCTACGGACAAATCCTTATCTAAAATCTTCCGAAAATAAGATTCTACACTTGCAACAGCCTCTTCATAATCTTTTTTACTCCTTGACATATTTTTTCCTCCTTGCAATTTGTTTATATATCTACATTATACATCAATTTACATAAAAAGGCAAATTTGCATTAATAAACAAGATTATAATAAACATTTTTAATATATATTTAAAATTTATAAAAAAAGGGTACCCAATTTAAAAAATATATGATAGAATACGCATAAGAAAAATAAAATTAAGGAGAGTGAACAAATTGTCAGAAGCAAAATATAGAAGAGTCCTTCTAAAACTAAGTGGAGAAGCTTTAGCAGGAGAACAAAAAACAGGAGTAAATGTAGAAGTAGTAGGAAAAATATGTGACAAAATAAAAGAAATTACAGAAATGGGAGTAGAAGTCGGAATAGTAGTAGGAGGAGGAAACTTCTGGAGAGGAAGAAATGGACATCAAATGGAAAGAGCAACAGCAGACTACATGGGAATGTTAGCAACAGCAATGAACGGTTTAGCATTACAAGATGCACTAGAAGCAAGAGGAGTACATTCAAGAGTTCAAACAGCAATAGAAATGAGAGAAATAGCAGAACCATTTATAATAAGAAAAGCAGAAAAACATTTAGGAAGAGGCAGAGTAGTAATATTTGCATGCGGAACAGGACACCCATATTTTACAACAGACACAGCAGCAGTTTTAAGAGCAACAGAAATAAATGCTGACATAATTTTATTAGGAAAAGCAATAGATGCTGTATATTCAGCAGATCCTAAGCTAGACCCTACAGCAGAAAAATTTGATAAAATATCATACTTAGAAGTATTAGAAAAAGACCTAAAAGTTATGGACTCAACAGCAACAGCACTATGCAGAGACAATAATATTCCATTATTAGTATTTGGAATAGCTGACCCAGAAAATATAGTAAGAGCAGTTAAGGGTGAACACATAGGAACTTTAGTAAAATAAATATTATAAAAAGGAAAATAAGGTAGTTTAAAATTTAGTAGACAAAATTTTGACCAAAAAGAACCGTCCCTAATGGACAAGTGAAAGGAGAAAAGATTATGGATTACACAAATATAAAAGAAAAGATGGATAAATGTATAAATGTATACAACGAAAAATTATCAGAGGTTAGAGCTGGAAGAGCAAATCCAGCAATATTAAATAAAGTTAAAATTGACTATTATGGAACACCAACACCAATAAATCAAGTAGCAGGTGTATCAGTTCCAGAAGCAAGATTAATAGTTATTCAACCATGGGATATGAGTATATTAAAAGAAATAGAAAAAGCAATACTAGCATCAGATATTGGAATAAATCCAAACAATGACGGAAAAGTAATAAGATTAGCTTTCCCAGAATTAACAGAAGAAAGAAGAAAAGACTTAGTAAAAGACATCAAAAAAATGGCAGAGGAAGCAAAAGTTGCAGTAAGATCTGTTAGAAGAGATGGAATAGAAACAGCAAAAGCAGAACAAAAAGAAGGAAACATGACAGAAGATGAATTAAAACAAGCTGAAAATGATATTCAAAAATTAACAGATAAAAGTGTAAAAGAAATAGACCAAATACTAGCAAATAAAGAAAAAGAAGTAATGTCTGTCTAAATAAGATAATAATATAGTAGTATAGTAGTTTATAAAATAACAGATAAAAGACTAAAAAATCGGCTCAAACATCTGAGACTATGGAAGGAATATGGTAAAAAAATGGAATTTAAACAAAACTTAAAAAAATACCAAGAGATAATAAATAATGAACTAGAGAAATATTTAAGAAAAGAAAATTGTCCAGAAAAAATACTAAATAATTCAATGGAGTATAGTTTAATGGCAGGAGGAAAAAGACTAAGGCCAATATTAGTACTTGCAACATATGAATTATTTAGACAGGACTTTGAAGAGGCAATGCCATTTGCAATAGCTATAGAAATGGTACACAACTTCTCATTAATACATGATGATTTACCAGAAGTAGATAATGACGATTTTAGACATGGAAAACCAACAAATCATAAACAATTTAACCATCCAACAGCGTTACTTGCAGGGGACGGATTATTAAATAATGCTTATATTGTTATAAGTAATGAAATGCTATATTCAATAGAAAACCAATACAAAGAAAATTTTCATAGTAGAGCAAAAGCATTTAATGAATTCACAAAAGCAGTTGATAGAATGATTGCAGGAGAATATTTAGATACCGAATTAGAAGGAAAAGAAATATCAAAAGAAATGCTTGAATATATACACATAAACAAAACAGGAGCATTACTAAAATTATGCGTAAGAATGGGAGCAATTTTAGCAGAAGCATCTGAAAAAGATTTAGAAAGACTAACAACATATGCTGAAAAAATAGGATTAGCATTTCAAATAAAAGATGATATATTATCTGAAGAAGGAAATCCAGAAATAACCGGAAAACCTGTAGGAAATGACAAAGAAATGGGCAAATGTACATATGTATCATATTATGGACTAGATGGAGCAAAAAAAGAATTAGATAAAATAATAGAAGAAGCAATAGAACAATTAGAAGCATATGGAGAAAAAGCTGAATTTTTAAGACAACTAGCAGGATACATTAAAAACAGAAATAAATAAAATCTGTCAAAAGGGACGCCCCTTTTTGACAGATATAGGGGGAACAAAATGGAACAAGAAAACTTGCCAAAACACATTGCCATAATAATGGATGGAAATAGAAGATGGGCTAGAAACAAAGGATTACCAGTAAGCTTAGGACATAAAGAAGGAGCAAAAACATTAGAAAAAATAGTTAGATATGCAAATAAAATAGGAATAAAACATATAACAGTATATGCATTTTCAACAGAAAATTGGAAAAGAACGACAGAAGAAGTAAATGCATTAATGAACTTATTCCAAAGTTATTTAGACGATTATAGTAAAAGAGCAGACTCTGAAAATATTAAAGTAAAAATAATAGGGAATAGACAAGGTTTATCAGAAAAAATGCAAAAAAGCATAAAAAAATGCATGGAAAGAACTAAAAACAATACAGGAATAACATTCAATATAGCATTAAACTATGGTGGTAGAGATGAAATAATACATGCAGTAAAAAATATCATAGAAAGAGTACAAAATAAAGAAATAGACATAGAAGATATAACCGAACAAACAATATCAGATAATTTATATACAGCAAACCAGCCAGATCCAGACCTATTAATAAGAACAAGTGGGGAAATACGTTTAAGTAACTTCTTACCATGGCAATTAGTATACACAGAGTTTTTATTTGTAGATAAAAATTGGCCAGACTTTAATGAAAAAGACTTAGACGATGCGATAGAAGTGTATAGAAGCAGAAACAGAAAATTTGGAGCAAAATAAAAACTATTAGATGATGAAAAAACATCAGGATTTATCATTTAAAAATTTTTAAATAATGAGAAACAAGCGAAGAGGAGAGAAAGTAGAGATATGGATTTAAAAAGAATAACATCAGGATTTATAGTAGGATTAGCACTTGCAGTAATACTATTAATACAAAATAATATAATAATAGGATTATTATTTACGCTTATAGCAATAGTAGCAATGCATGAGTATTTAGGAGCAATAACAAAAGTATGCAAACCAGTAAAATGGGTAGCATATTTAAGCTGTGCTATCGTTGCAATGCCAAGCTTTATAATAACACAACAATTAACAAAAACACTAATATATCTAATACCATTTGTATTATTAATATTATTTGCAAAAGTAATAGCAACAGATATGAAGACAACATTTAAAGACATAGCATACACATTATTAGGAATCTGCTATATACCAACATTTATTATGTTTCTAAATTTAATAGATGGAATGAAAAATGGAAAATTTTTATTGGGTTACATATTTATAGCATCATGGGGAACTGATGTGTTTGCCTATTGTATAGGCCGTAGATTTGGAAAACACAAATTTAGTAAAGTAAGTCCCAAAAAATCAATAGAAGGATGTATAGCAGGAACTATAGGATCAACTGTTCTAGCATTAATATATACAATTATATTAAACAATGTTCTTACATTTGAATATTCATATTTTATAGTTGGAATATCAGGAATTGCACTAAGTTTAATAGGACAATTAGGTGACTTTTCAGCATCATGTATAAAAAGATATGTAGATATAAAAGATTATAGTAATTTACTACCAGGTCATGGAGGAATGCTAGACAGAATAGACAGTGTACTATTTATAGCACCATTTGCATATATGTTATTTACAATAATTTAAAAAATAGGGATTAAGGGGGCACCACACCGAATCCTAGAATTTTAAGGAGGAATAAATTTGACAATAATAATATCAGCCTTAAAAATAATTTTTCTGCTTGGTTTTTTGATATTGATACACGAGGCAGGGCATTTAACAGTTGCAAAACTATGCAAAGTAAAAGTAAATGAATTTGCAATAGGATTTGGACCAACAATATGGAAAAAACAAGGAAAAGAAACAAAATATGCACTTAGATTAATACCATTACGGTGGATTTTGCAGTATGGAAGGAGAAGAAGAAAGGTCAGAAAATGAAGGCTCTTTTTCAAAAGCAAGCATACCAAAAAGAATAGCAATCGTAGTAGCAGGTGCAACAGTAAACATTATATTTGGATTAATAGTATATTTTATTTTAATGTCAACAACTACAACATATGTAACAAACGAAATAAGCTCAGTACTAGATGGATATGCAGCACAAGAAATTGGATTACAACAAAATGATAAAATTGTAGAATTAAATGGCAAAAAAATAAGAAATAAATATGACTTAAACAAAGCGATGAGTAAAGCAACAGGAACAGAAACATCAAATAATCAAAAAAGAAATTCAAAACAAAAATATAATGGTGAAGAAATAACAATAAAAATAGAAAGAAACGGAAAACAAGAAGAATACCACATAAAACCAACAGAAATAAAAAGTAAAAATACAGGAATCTATTTAGACCAAAATTGCAAAATAATAACAATAGAAAAAGGAAGTAGTGCTGAAAAATATGGTTTAAAAACAAATGATAAAATAATAAAAGTAAATAACCAAGATGTTAATGGAGACTACAACAAAGTAATAGAATTAATTCAACAAAAGGGAATTAATACAATGCTAATTACAGTAGAAAGAAAGGGACAACAAATTTCTGTTGAATTAACACCAGATTATATTTCATCATATTATATAGGTGTAAATTTAAAACAATCGGAGGATAATATATTAAATCATTTAATATATGCAGGAATAGAAACTAAGGAATTCACATCTTCAATATTGGATAATATCAAAATGATATTTACAGGAGGAGTAAGTGTAGACCAAATGATGGGACCTGTTGGAATATCAGAGGTTGTAGCAAAAACAAGTGGAATTAGAGAATTTATTTATATGTTAGCACTAATTTCATTATCATTAGGCGTAACAAATTTATTACCAATACCTGCATTAGATGGAGGAAAAATTTTATTATTAGTAATAGAAGCGATTAGAAAAAAGCCATTGAGCGAAAGAACAGAAATAAATATACAATTAATAGGCTTTTCGATTTTAATAGCATTATCATTATATATAACCTATAATGATATCTTAAGAATATTTTAACGTGAGACATTTTGAACTGTTCATCTTGTCTCAAAAGGAGAAAAAAATATGGAGGATAAAAAAAGTAATATAATATTAGGAATAATACTAACAATTTTAATGATAATAGCAATAGCAATTGTAATAATAAATCCAAACAAAGTAGCAACTGTAAATTATGCAACAAATCAAGACGAAAACAATAGCGAAAAAACGGCTATACTAAATTCAAATAAGGCAAATAATGAAAAATTAGAAAAAGAAGAAAAACAAATAAGTATGCAACAAGGAGAAACATTCTGTAAGATAGGAACAACAGCAGTATTCTATGAAGAAGAAAACAAAAGCATTTATACATATAATACAGATGAAAAAACAACAAAAAAGTTAGCAGAAGTTCCAAATGGGGCAGAAAAAATATATTTTGATGGAGAAAATATTTATACAATTCCATCTTATTATAAAGGAAAAGGAATATATAAAATTGATTTAAGTGGCACAGTTACAAAAATTTATGAAGGTTCATCTTTACAATTATGGATTACAGACAACAAAATATATTTTGTAAATCAAATAGGATATGATAGTATAAATCAAAACCCACAAGGCACATTGTGCTCTATGGACAAAGATGGAACTAATATAACAAACATTGCAGAAAAAATTAAAAATTATTTTGTTATAAATAATGATAAAATATATTATACAACTCAAAGTAGAAAAATGTATCAGATAAATATAGACGGAACTGAACAAACAGAATTAGCACAAGGAAGAAAATTTATATTAACAATAAATGATAAATATTTAACATATATAGATTATGCTGAACAAGAGGCAAAACATATACTAAATTTAGAAACAAAAGAAGATGTGTTAGTAGGATATTTTGGAGAAGTAAAAACATATGCAGGCAACACATATATAAACATTAGAAAAAGATTAGATGATGGTTCAATAGATGAAAAATATACATTGTTTGAAGTAAAAGAGGATGGAACTGCAAATGAGATAGGACAATATGCAGATTTTGGTACAGATTTAAATTATATTATTAATGATAAGGCATATATTTCTAATAAAACTGACGGAGCATCAACTATTAATTTAAAAGATGGAAATAAACAGTCAGCAGAAGAATATAATAATTGTAAATATTATCTAGGTGGATATGGATATAAAATAGATGATTCAAATTTAGATGATATTAAAGTTGAAAGAATTGAATTGTAAAAAATAGAAACTCAGAATTAAATTTGTTCTGAGTTTTTTAATGTATTGATAAATGGATTTATAAGTTCTTTTATGTCTATATCTAAAGCAATAGAAAAAGCACATAATTCATAATCTCTTACAGTACGTTGATTATTTTCAATTCTATGCAAGCATGTTACAGGAATATTAATGCCAAGTAGCTGTAATTTATTAGAAAGCTGTTCAAAAGATAAATTTTTTTCTTTTCTTTTTTCCCTCAAAATAGGACCAACTATATTTAAATTATTTTCATATTTTCCAGAGTTTTTCATAAAAATCAAATCCCTTCTTAAAATATATCTTTAACCAAATAAAGAGATAAATACACTTTAAACAAATTATATTAAAAAAATAAAATTTAATATTGACACTGGTGTGAAAATAATATATAATTAATAAAAATACATAAGAAGGGAAGAAAAAATATGAAGAAGAAATACAAAAATAAAAAAGGAATAACACTTGTAGCCTTAGTAATTACAATAATTGTTTTACTTATTTTAGCAACAATTTCGATACAATCACTAACAAATACAGGGTTATTTGGAAAGGCAAAAGAAGCAACAAAAAAGTATAGAGAAGCAGAAGAAAAAGAAAAAATTCAAATGGAGTTATATTATGCTCAAATAAATA
>URWN01000006.1 GCA_900551615.1 uncultured Clostridium sp. | reverse complement strand
CTCCGAGAGCATGATCCATTTAGGATTTAACCGCAGGCTTGCCTTGATCGCATCCTCAAACCAAACTGCTTAATAAATATTAAATTAATTAAGATATTTATGATAGCTGACCAAATTGTTGTAGTAGCCACTTTCATTGTCATTTTTTTTGCAACATAAATCCCTCCCAATAAACCTACTAAAACATTAAAAATATTTCCTAACAACAAAATTGGAATATACTTATATGCTTCCAAATAATTTTCACCAATTACAATATTGAATATCATGGGCATTATACCAATTATTATACAAGATGCTACAACAAATAAATCAAATATATTTGTCATCATTTTAGAAATAAATTCATGTGCATCTTCGGCATTAATATGAAGTGAAACCATTTCTTGCCAAGACATATTAAATATTGAATATATACTATTCAATAAATTTGAAAATTTGCAAGAAACAGAATAAATTCCATTTGCTGCTGTAGATAAAAATTTAACAATTATTGTCCTATCAGATAATCCTACAATCCACCATGATAACACATTTGGAATCATTGGTATTGAATATTTTAGCATTTTCCTCAAATAATTAAAATTGCATTCACATATTTTTATATCTAAATATATTTTTTCTTTTAGAAATACATATATAGAACTTATTAAATTAGATATAATTGATGCTACTAATATACTTTTCGCATCCATTTTTAAAATCATTATTAATACAACATTAATTATAAGATTTGATATTGAACCTAAAATACTAGCAATTGAATAGATTTTATTATTCCCTTTTCCTCTAGCAATAGCCATAAAATAATTGCTTATCACTAATGCATATATACTCAGAACTATATAGTAAAAATAATTTATTTTTACTATACTATTTATTAATATTACAATTCCTATTATAAGAATTAAAAGTATAATCATACAAAAAAAGGAAGTAGATATTATTTTCTTATTTTCATTTTTGTTACTTCTATTATCAATTAAAAACCTAAAAATTGCACTATCTAATTGTAATAAAACCACAGGAGCAATTAAACTTATATAAGTTTGTAATAAATCAACATATCCATAATTATCCGCAGATAATTTATATGTAAATAATGGCAACAATAAAAATGAAACAATTTGTGTAGAAAATTTTCCAATTAGTAATATAACTGTATTTTTTATATATTCCTTTTCCTTACTCATTTTTATTCATCCTTTTTAATATTTTCTTTACAAAAATTCTAACCTTAAATGGTATAACAATTTTCATAATATTTTTTATTTGCATCTTTTTATCTATATCTATAGTTATTTCATCTTCATACTGTTTTAAATTTTTATATTTTTGATAAATTTGTTTTCTTTCTTCTGGAAGTTCCGTTTGCCTACTTAAAGCTTTATTGATTTTTTTCTCTTTTTCTAAAGAAATTTCCTTTACAAAAAGTTTTTGTTCTAATTCATCAAAAAGATTTTTAGCTTTACTATTATTAACTATTACAAGTGATGATGCAAGTTCAGGATAAAAATCATAATAATTTTCCCAAGAATTAACATCTCCTATAGTAAAATCTCCTACTCTTTTATTAACTTTATATTTACAATTATAACAAGACAATCTATAGTTTTTTTCTTCTAAGAAATCTCTATAGTATATATCTTCCTCTGCAAAGAAATATTTATCTTTTTGAGCTATTTTTAATTTTCCTCTAAATCCACATTTATCAAACGTCGTTTTATTTCTAAATCTATAATCCGTAACTTTCCTATTATATTTTTTAGATAAATAGTTTAAATAATTTTTAAATAATTTAGGACTTGGAACCCCATGACACACCAAATCGCATGTTATTAAATTATCCAATTCCTTACGATTTAAATATTTCTCAATAGCTTCAACTTGACAAGGAGTACCTATAAAAAGTACTTTTTTATTAGATGCATCTTCTTTTACTTTTTTAAAAATGTCTAAAATATTACTTTGAACATATTTTGAATCTTGCAACTTTACTAAATCTTTATTATTATCAACTCTTATATGTTTTACATTTCCATTGTCATCTAAATTGCAACCATATACAACACCTTGTAAATTAGTAATAACATATTCAGATAAACACGTTGCAAAACCACCAGATGCACTATTTTTATATATAACTTTATCTTTAGAAATAGTCATATAACATTCTTCTTTAAATTCATTATGATTATCTATACTATTAATAGCTGGACATACATTATAACAAATACCACAATTTTTACATTTTTCTTTTATAATTTGTGGATATAAAAAACCCTCTGAATTTTCAATAAATTCTATAGCATTATATGGACATTTATTTTTACATAATCCACATCCAAAACATTTTTCTTTTACACAACTAATATTATTTTTCAACAATTTTATCTCCAATCCAATTCTTTGTTTTTTCTACTGTTTTCATTAATGTATTATAATATTCAAAATTTATTTCATCTAAATTAATTTTTTGAGCATCATCTGCATTTTTTACTATCCTGTTTTCTATGCCAATTCCACTTAAATAATCATGAACTCTAACAGGGTTTTTATGATTTTCCAAAGCAACAAATTTTTTCATAAAATTTGTAGAAAATATAACTCCATGAAAAGAATTTGTAATTACAAATTCAGCATTTTTAAAAAGTGAAATAAAATCATTCGGTGTCGCTGATACTATATTTTTATCTATATATTTCATTTTATATTTATATGGTGTAATCATCCATATCGGTCTATTAATCTTTTCTTTCAAAATTCTAATCTCTTCTGAATAATTTTTCAAATTTGCATCTACTATATAAATTAAAACATAATTAGAATTTTCTTCTCCATATTTATTATTTGAAGGTAATGCTTTTATCCAATCTTCTTTTGATAATAATAATGTTGGATCAACTGATACAAATATATCATCAATAGAATCTTGTAATTGTGCCTTTAAGCTTTCTTCTCTAACTGCAATAGCTTTATATTTTTTTAAACATCTTACTACTTCTTTTTTTTCTTCTAAAGAATAATGATAACTTCCTGCACTAGATGATATAGATAATTTATTAGCCGTAGAAGAAAAATCTAATAAATAATTTAAATCCAATTTTCCAAATATTACTGGATTCCATATTTGATCACTCCCTGAAATTAAAATATCGTAATTAGTTTTCTTCAATTCTTCTGTATTTTTATATTTTTTGGTTGATTTTTTTAAAGAATTACAGAATTCTTTAAATCCTTTCTTTAAATGTCTATTTTTTCCAAAAAATACAAATTGAATTGTTCTTTTTATAGCATCCTTTACATTTCCACTAAAAATATATGGTATTGTTTTTTTTAGTTTTGATTCATATTTATTTTCATAATTAACTAATTCTACATCATTATATCCTAATTTTTCTAAAAATTTACAAGTAGCATATGCTTGAAGCACTGCACCATAATTATAACAATTAAATAAAGTAACAACTCCAACTTTTTCTTTCTTCTTCATTGCTTTCTCCTATCTTTCTTTAAATTATTTTTCTTCAACAAAATAAGCAATATTATATCCTAGAGCCATTAATAACATTAAATTACATGTAATATCAAATGTATCAACTAAAAGCATTATAAATATAACAAATAATGTAAATGCTATTATTTGTGCAATAATATTCTCTTTATATTTTTTTAGTTTAGCAAATACACTAAAAATCATTCCAAAATAAACACTAATTCCCAAAAAACCTGATTGTAATATTACATTTAAAAAGTGACTATGAGAATGATAAGCCGAAATCAGTTCAATCATCCTTTTTGATTTTTGCACGCCAATACCAATCAATTTATTTTCTTTTATAATCTTTATCGCCGAATCCCAAAGAAGTGTCCTTGATGACAAAGTTAAATCCTTGTGCAAAATATCAACAATCAAATATTTAAATAGCCTTTGTAATCTACAAATAACTAACAACACAAATGATATAATAACAGTTGGAAAATATTTTCCTATTAAATTTTTTATTTTTAATTTATATATTACAATATAAAACACTAAAAATAAGCTTTCAGCAATTAATGCTCCTGCAGACCAAAAATATATAAATGTAGCATATGTAGCTATAAAGAAAATATATGTATATTTAGTAAGTTTTTTATTAACTAATATATCATAAATAGCTATAATACATAATCCCGGTATATATGTAAATGCAAACCTATTATCAATTCCTATTAAATATATCGGTGTTTTTAAATATTCTGTCTGAGCTATTCCTTCTGGAAATATCAAGAATGATATTGTATTCAATATTAATAATACATAATAAAAAATAGAAATAACTTTAAGAAATTGTACTTTATTTCCCTTTTTATATATATTTACAAATACAACAATTCCAAAATTCAAAATAAAATCTGAAACTAATTTTAATATATTTCCTTTATTTTTAAATGTTGATATAGCCAAAATTGCATAAAACATTAAACATAATATATCAAATTTATTAATCTTCATATTTTTTATATATATACATAATACACATAAAAAACTAATACCCATCACTACAATATATATATAATTAATTTTTTGAAATGATGTTACAATATCTGGTTTAAAAAAAGGAATTAATAAAAAAACTAATAATAACGAATATATAATACTACTTTTTCTTTCTCTTATCAGATTCATATATTACACCAATCCTTTGTATATTTTTTCTATTTTATTTACTTCTGTTCTTAAATCATACCCTTTTTTTATTAGGTCACCATATATTTTTTTATCTTTTCTTTTTTCTTTATTATAGTTATTTTTTTCATAAACTATTTGTTTATCCCATTTCTCAATATTATTCAATTCTATAAATTTTACATTTTCTGTTATATCACTTTCTGTTGTAATTCTATCAGAAAATATACATTTTAATCCACTTGCTTGAGCTTCAATTCCTACAATTGGCAATCCTTCAAATATTGATGGAAGAACAAATAAATCCATAGCCTGATAATATTCATTTACATTTTCTTTTACTCCTAAAAAAATTACTCTATCTTCAATTTTTAAATTTATAACTTTCTGTTTTATTTGTTCCTCTAATTTGCCATTACCCAATAACAATAATTTTATTTTAGAATCTTTATCTGCAACTCTTTTAAAAATATCTATAAGTTCAGAATGATTTTTTTGTGGATTAAATCGACCAACATGTCCAATTAAATATTCATCCTCTTTTATTCCTAACTCTACTCTTTTTTTATCCCTAATTTCCGTATTATATAGGAACTTTTCCGTTTCAATTGCATTATTTATTATAAAAATTTTCTTTTTTTTCAATACTTTTTTTCCAAACATCCAAATAGCTGCTAACTCTGAACATGCTAAATAATAATCAGTCATTTTATTTAAAATATTTCTAAAAAAGTAATGTTGTATGTAATTTTTATCACCACCATTATGGCTATGAATTAATACTTTAGTATTTTTATTAATAAATTTACAAGGTAACCCATATAAACATGAACTTGCATTTGATAAACACATATGAACAACATCATAATTATTATTAGAATATATATCTTTCAATTTTTTTAATGCTTTAATAGGATGTTTTTTCATATTATCCACTACATAAATATTTTTATAATAACCATCAATTCTTTCTCTATTAATTCCTGTTATTTCTTCTTGAACTAAGAAATCAATTTCAAATTCTTCTTTATTTAGATACTTTACTAAATTTGCAATAAAAGTTTCTACTCCTCCAATTAATGAAGAATATCCAAAAATCAAAATTCTTTTTTTCATTCTATTTTTAACCTCTTTTTTTTCCATATTTGTACAATTCATAATAGTTTATACCATCAAATTTTAAAAGCTTTTTTAAAAAACCTATTTTCCATCCTGAATCATAAAAATCTTCTTTTAATTTTTTAAAATCAAAAATATAAAAAATTAATTTTCTCATTTCTATCATTTTTCTTTTTTTTGTTTCAATATATGGTATATTTTGAAATATTTTAACATCTTGAAGTGTTGGTTTAAGTCCTAATCTTAGCACATTAGCTTTAGCTACATTTTCATTCAAATTCTCTAATATTTTTGAATTATTAAAATCATGTACAAATTTTAATCCTCCATTTTGAATTTCTAAAAAAATATTTTTTTCTTTTTGAGTATATTCATACTTATCAAATATTGGCTCATAATTATTTTGACCATATCCCAATGTTGTACCATGTTGAGCTAAAAATAAATTTTCAAATAAATGAACAAATGGTCTTATTTCTTCATAATCATCAAAATATGCATACTTATCCAATTCTTCATTTTCCATAGTTTGAGCGATATAATATCCACTAATATTATATTCTTTATAAATTCTAATTAATGCTTTTTGCATAGAACCCGCCCAACCTACATCAGACACTATACAATCTGTTTCAAATTCATTATTACTAAGATATTTCAATAGTCTTTTTGTTCCTTCTTCTGCTTCTGATTTAATATCATTTTTAATTATATTATATACCTTTTCCATTTCATTAAATTCTAATATTTTTGTTTTCTTATAGCATTTTATCTTTGCTAATTCTTCTTGGTATTTATTATAATCAATATTTAAATCTTTGAAAAATTTACTAATATCTGTAGTTGGTTTTATTTTTAAAACTTTATAAATTTCATTCAAATTGTTTGTTTCTCTAATTAATGCAGGTCTAGTACTTTTTCTTGAAACACATATGTATTTAGTTTTTATATCATTTCTATCATTTATCTGATCAAATGCCTTTTTCAAAAGTGCACCTTCTCTAGCTAAAAAAAATATTTTTTTTACGTTTTTTTTATATGCATTATTTAGTAACCATTTTGAATATCCGTATAAAATTGGTCCTAATACCTCATATCCAATTCTATAATATATACTATTGTCCATATCTATATTATTATTAATATAATTTTGAAGTATATCATATTGTAATTTTTCATTACTATTCATATTTATACTATTATTGTAATATTGTGTTTTTTCAATTTTTTTTGAAATGCCAATTGTATCAATATGATTAAATCTAGGTAATAACATATCACTTCTTTTTGAATCTCCTATATGAATTATTTCATTTGGATTAATATTAATTTTTTTTAGTATATATTTCCATATTGTGCCATCATGCTTTCTTAATTGTAATTCACTTGAAACAAATAATTCTAAGTATGAATCTATTCCTGCATTTTTTAATATATTGCCAATATGTTCCTTTTTTAAATACATATCTGAAGTTAATACTATTATCTTTCCTTTTTTTACACAATAATCATAAATTGGATAAAAATCTTTATTTAATTGGCAAAATTTATATTCAAGATTTAATTCTATTTTTTTTAAATCTTCTATTATATATTTTTTTCTATCTAGCTCAATACTATTATAAATATCATCAATATTAGGTTCCACCTTATTGAATAAGCTCTTAGCTCTTATTTCAGCGGATTTTCTGATTTCTTCAAAATTGTCTATTTTACATCCATAATTTTTTTCATATTCAATATTAACTGCTGAAAAAATATCACTTGGTTTTTCTACATTTCTTTTAATTAGTGTGTCGAAAATATCAAAAGAAATATATTTATACTTTTGAATTTTTTCTATAATTTTATCTATTTTATACATATCTTATCCTTTACATACTAGCTTTAAACTGAATGAACTTCTTTCTCTTTTAACTTAATAAATAAACCTGGAAAAATACTTCTTATAGTACTTATTATTTTCCCAAATGCAAAGCATAGCTCTATATTATTAATTTTCATTGGAAATATTAATATTTTAAATTTATTTGACAATGTATTTGAATATTTTAGTGCATATTTTGTTTCTTCATCATTTAATATTTCCTGTATTTTCTTTCTTTTGTCTTTGTATTTTATTGACTTATTATCTGTCAATTCCTGAATACATTGAAATAATCTTCCAACATAATAACTGCATATAGCATCTCTACTTTTTTCATCATTTTCCATATTCCAATGTTCATATAATTTTTTAATATGCATATAATGTTCTTTTCGTTTTGAGAACATTTTAGGATCACTATAATTTATCATAGTTTCTGAGCCTTTTCTTGATCTATACCAATGGTACATTGTTATAGAAGACATAACGACTGTTCCAATATTCATTAAATATTCCATATTAAAATGATGGTCATCCCATTTTGTATTTGGAAATCTAATATTTTCATTTTTTATTCTATCTGCTAAATATAATTTATTCCATGGTAAACTCAATATGCTATTATTAAGATAATTATATGCACTATTTTTAAATTGCCTTTCATCATAAACAATATCTTTTATTTTGTTTTCATAAGTAACATATCCACTTTTTTTATTGTAGTATTCCATCTTAAACCCAGTCACAACTAAATCCGCATTATTTTCTTCAGCTAAATTATACATCATTTCTAACATTTCTGGTTCAATCCAATCATCTGAGTCAATAAAATACATATACTTTCCATTTGCTTTTTCGATAGCAACATTTCTTGCTTCTGGAGCACCTCCATTTTTCTTATGTATAACTTTTAATCTACTATCTTTTTTGGCGTATTCATCACAAATTTTTCCACTATTATCTATAGATCCATCATCTATTGCAAAAAATTCAAAATCCTTAAATGTTTGTGCTAATACACTTTCTATAGTTTTTGCAACATATTTTTCTACATTATATACCGGCATAATAATTGATATTTTTGACATTATATATTTTCCCCCTTAATTTGCTCCTTCTTTTTTTATAACCGAAACAATTGTTTTTAAAAAAATCTTTAAATCCAATCCGAATGACATATTGTCAACATAATATAATTCCATTTTTATTCTTTCTGAATAAGTAATATTGTTTCTACCATTTGCTGCCCAATATCCAGTAAGTCCTGGTTTTACGCTTAAAAACTTATCTTTATTTGTTCCATATTTTTCAATTTCTCCATCAACTATTGGTCTTGGTCCTATAAGACTCATTTCTCCTTTTAATACGTTAATAAGTTGTGGAAGTTCATCAATACTAGTTTTTCTTAGAAAATCACCTATTTTAGTTATTCTTGGATCATTCTTCAATTTTTGATTTTCTTCAAATTCTTTTCGTGCTTCGTCATTATTTGCTAAATATTCTTTTAATTTTTTATCTGCATCAACACACATTGATCTAAATTTATATATTCTAAATTTTTTTCCATCTTTCCCATATCTTAATTGTTCATAAAATAATGGTCCATCATCTTCTTTTAATATTTTTCTAGCTATGTATACACCTATAGTAACAGGTATTAATAAAATGGCTCCTACGAATCCCCCTAAAATATCTATTATCCTTTTAAAAACTCCATATACGTCTTTTCTTACGTCTGTTTTTTCTTTCAATTCTTGTTCTACTATTGTATTTTCTGCAACTATATTGTTCTCACCAACATTTGCATTCATAATTATCCCCCTTATTAACTAATCTAATACATTTTTATTATATTATTTTTCAAAATAAAAAGCAATATTTTTCTTCATTTTTCGCTATTTTATATTAAAGAAAAAAAATCCATTTATATAAATTTTTGTATAATGGATTTTCTTCATGTTTTATTTTGTATAGCCTGTCTTATTTATTATACTAACACTTATACTTTTAACATCACTTGAAGGTGTATAATTTTCTTCACCAAATGCTTCTTTATGTAATTTAGTCACATTGCTTTCTAATGTAACTGGTATACCATACCATCTGTCCATTGTTTTTCCTTTTGTTTCATATGGCCAGCCGATACTCTCTCCTACTTTATATTTTGCCATACTTGGTATCATTGATATTAAATCTCCTGATGAAATATTTGTATATACACATGGTAATATTTTATCTGCAAATGAATTTATTTCAGCAACATTTTTAGTTTTTAATTTTGTAAACATTGCTTCAATAACAGTTCTCATCCTTTCTGTTCTCTTATAATCTCCTCCTGCTGTATATCTAATTCTTGAATATGCCACAGCCTGTACTCCATCCATATTATAAGTACCTGCTTGTGTTATATGATTTGCTGCTTTTCCAGTAACTTTAGCCGTTTCATCTATATATGTATTTATATATTTTGTTTCTTCAGATGTTACACTTATTTTTACTCCACCTAATTGATCTACAGCTTTGGCCACTGAGTCAAAATTTACTGTTACAAATTCTTTTATATTTAAATCTAAATTTCTGTTTAATGTGTATATTGCAAGTGGTGCTTCTCCATATGAATATGCATGTGTTATTTTATCTAACCCATGTCCTTTTATGTTTACATATGTATCTCTATATACAGAAATTAATTTTATTTCTCCTGTTGAATTATTTATACTTGCTATAATTATACAATCACTTCTGTTTCCAACTCCATAGTCATCTGATCTACTATCTACTCCAAAGATAGCAATATTTCTATATTTTGACAAATTACTACTTGTTTCTGTTGAAATGCCTAAATCTGCGTCATTTATATCAACTTTATTCATTTTTCCTAATTTATTTGTTATATACCAATATGCTGTTCCCAATAATACTGCTAGTATAATAATTAATGTTAATACTATTTTACCAAATATTTTTAATTTTCTATGTTTTCTTTTTTTCTCTTTTTTCATTTTTTCCACGCTTCCTCTTTGTGGTTCTTCATGATTATTTTCTTTTCTTAATGCTTTTGGAATTTCTCCATCAAGATTTTCTTCTTTTCTAAATGCCTTTGGTAACTCCTCTACATCATTGTAATCATCTATATAATCTTCTTCATAATATTCATCATCTTTTTTATAATCATTACTATGTTTTCCTTGCATAACTGCTCCTTGTCTATTGTTTTTCTAGATTTTCTTTATTGTATATTTATATTAATTAAAAGTCAATATTTTTCATTATATTTTTTGGCTTTGTAAAATGGCATTTTTAGTTAGACGCCCATCTAAACATCTTTATATCTTTATACTTTTTTAATACTTGTTTATATTTTTCATATTCTTCATCCCACAACTCTTCTGGTACCTTATCAAACGCCGTAAATATCTTCTCAGCTTCTGCTAAATATATTACTTGTTCTTGTGCTGACATTGACTGATATTGTTTAGCAAATATGTATAGTTTGTCTAGCATTTGATTTGCTTCTATAAAATCCCAAAAATCTTTTACTTTTATTCCTAAGAGTTTTATTTGCATTATTGCATATAATACTAATGCAAATACTATAAATATTAATATATATACTATTGTTAATAATTTCATTTTTCTACCCCTTTGGTTTTTTCAATTGTACATTTTAATTATACCATATACGACATTTTTTTGCAAATTTTTCCTTTTACTCTTTTATATATAAAAATACCCTCTAATATCAAGTATTAGAAGGTACTTTTTTAACATATTACATATTTTTTTAAATTATTTATTTCATATTCATATAATTTATGTTCTTTATTGTTTTTCTTTTTATCTTTCGAAATTTCTTCTCTTGTTTTTATTTGTTCTTGTAGTATTTTTGCAACATTATTATTTGTATAATCTAATTTTGTGCTTACACTATCAATACGTTTTGTTAATTTCTGGTCTACAAAGTCTATCTTTTTATTAAGACCTTCAAATTTGTCATTAAGGCCTTCAAACTTAGCATTAAGGCCATTAAACTTGGCATCCATTTCGTCAAATCTTTTGTCAATTGATTCAAATTTCTTGTCAATTGTTTCAAATCTTTTATCAATTGTATCAAATCTTTTATCAATTGCTTCAAATTTTTGGTCAATTACATCAAATTTTTTATCAAAAGATTCAAGTTTTTCTAATACTTTATTTTCAAATTCATTACTCATATTATCCCTCCTTTCCTTATTTTTTTGCCTTCTGAAAAAATTCAAATTAAGGCATAACATGAAATTTTGAATAAAATTTTGAAATAAACATATTATTGATATAAAAATAAATATGAATAAAAAAATATAGGAATTATACTTTATTTTTGAACTTTGTTAATATCAAAAATAAGTATGACATTATACTATCATACTTATTCATAAAATTCAACTATTTTTTATTATTTTCTAAAACTTTTTCATTTTCAATAATAGTCATTATTATTTGAACAGTTTTTTCTAAATCATCATTTTTTATAACATAATCATACAATCCAATTTTAGACTCTTCATATTCTAATCTATCTAATCTTAATTGCATATCTGCTTCTGATAAATTATCTCCTCTATTAATAAGTCTATTTTTTAATTCCTCTTTATCTACTTTTAAGAAAATAGTAACTAGTTTTGTATCATTTCCCAGTTTTTTAATTAAATTTTCTGTTCCATTTACTTCTATATCTTTAACTATTATTTTTCCACTTTGTATTTTTTCATTCATTAATTTTTTTGATGTTCCATAATAATTTTCATGATGTAAATCATACTCATAAAATTCACCATTTTTTATTTTTTCTTTAAATTCTTCTTTTGTTATAAAGTGATATTGTACTCCCTCTTCTTCTCCTGGTCTTGGTTTTCTTGATGTAAAAGATGGAAGTGATATTATATCATCCATTCTTTTTATTAATTCTTTTTTTATTGTATCTTTTCCTGCTCCTGAAACGCCTGATAATATTACTAGCATATTTATTCCCCTTTGATAAATTAACTTTTATATTTTAATTTTTTATTACTATTCATTTTCTACTTTGTTTTCTTCGTTTTTTTCATTTTCTTCTTTATCTTCGTTTTCTTCATCTCTTATAATTGTAACTTTTCCTTCAGCAATTTCATTTGCAGCTAATGTTACTGGTGATTCTTCTTTAACTTTTGTTAAAGGTTCGTCTCCCATAGCAATTTGTCTTGCTCTTCTTGATGTTGCTATTACTAATTCATATCTGTTTTTAGCTTTTTTTAATAATTCTGTAACTGTTGGTTTTACTATCATTTTTCTTCACCTATATAATTAAAATTAATTATATTTACCTTTCTCCATTATTTTAATTGGGCTTAATGGTACCATCTATATATTTTAGTCTTCTTCTTGTAATTGTGCTGATGTTGTTGTTATATCTTTATCTAATCTTCCAGCAACTGTTTCTGGTTGTACTGCTGATAAAATAATATGTCCTGAGTCTGTTATTATTACAGCTCTTGTTCTCCTTCCACATGTTGCATCTACTGCTATTTTATTATCTTTTGCTTCTTGCACCATTCTTTTTATTGGTGCTGACTCTGGGCTTACTATTGCAACTATTCTATCTGCTGAAACTATGTTTCCAAATCCTATATTTATTAATTGCATAATACTCCATCCTTTCATTTTATTCTATGTTTTGTATTTGTTCTCTTATGTCTTCTAATTCTGTTTTTATATCAATAACTCCATTTGTAATTTCTAGATTATTTGCTTTTGAACCTATTGTGTTTGTTTCCCTATTCATTTCTTGAATCAAAAAATCTAATTTTTTTCCTATAGTTTCATTGTTATTAGATATTAAATTTCTAAATTGATAAATGTGACTTTTTAATCTTGTTACTTCCTCTTCTATTGAACATTTATCAGCATATATTACAACTTCTTGAGCTAACCTTGATTTATCAAGTTCTTCTGTTTTTAGTATTTCTTTTATTCTCTTTTCTAATTTTACTACATATTCTTCAATAAGTCCAGTAGATTTTGCAGATATTTCCACTATTTTATTTTCTATTTTATCTATTCTTTGCAATAAGTCCTGTTCTATTTTATTTCCCTCTATATTTTTCATTTCAATAATTTTGCTTATAGCACCTTGAACAACTTCTATAAGTTCATTTTGTATTTTCTCGTCTTCTTCATCATTTTTTACTATTAAAATATCTGGTAATTTTGCAATATCCATTACCTCTATATTGTTTGATATTTTTTCTTCTTGTGCTAACTCTTTTAATTGTTCTATATATAATTTAGCTAATTCTTTGTTTATTGTTATATTTTTTCCTTCTTGACTATTATTTTCAAATGTTATAAATACATCAATTTTTCCTCTTTTTATTTTTGCAGATATTTCTTTTTTTATTGTGTTTTCTAAATAACTTATTGATTTTGGAAGTTTTATATTTATATCTAAATATCTATGATTTACACTTTTTATTTCTACTTGATATTCTCTTTTTTCTACATTTAGGCTTTGTTTTCCATAGCCCGTCATACTCCTAATCATTTTTCCTCCCCATTAAGACAAGTAAAGCATTTCGAATTTGTCTTATTTTTCTTGTTCTTTCTTGTCATTTTTTGTTGTTTCTATTTTTTTTCTTGTTGTTCTTTTCTTTGCTGGCTCTTTTTTTATTTCAGTATTTTCTGGTTTTTCTTCTGCTTTTTCTACTTTCTTTCTTGTTGTTTTTCTCTTTACAGGTTGTTTTTTTACTTCAGCCTTTTCTTCATTCTTTTTTGTATTTTCTTTTTTAGTTTTTCTTACTTTTTTAGTCTTTTCATCTTCAGAATTAACCTTTTGTTTTTTAGTAGCCTCCTTCTTTATAGGCTCATCTTTTTTTACAATTTCTTTTATATCACTATAATCTTCTGCCATTTCTTTTCTTCCTTTTGTATAAATAACTATACATTTAACAATAAAATATATTGCAAAAAAATATGATGCTACCAAAGAATAATTTTTAAAATTGAAATTATATTTTTTAGTTATATGTTGACTTGTCAAAGTATATGCTGACAATACAAGCACTTCTATTCCTTGTATGGCTAAATCATCATCATCTTTTCTATATGCAATTTCAAATATAACAATAGCTATAAATAAGAATACCATTGTACATAATTGAATTCCCCTTTCTAGATGTTCTACACTTATATTTTCACATGCTAAATTTAATACAAAAAAATAGAATACTATTAATATTGCTTTTAATATATTTAGGTATATTTTCTTCATATATTTTTCATTTACTTCTTTCATTGTTTCCCCCTCGTAATTTTATATATAATTTTATTTGCATTATACTAATTTTCCAATTCATACATAATTATGCTTAAAACATTTAATGCTACTGTTTCTGTTCTTAAAATTCTTTTTCCTAAAGTTATTACTTTTGCACCATTTTGTTTTAATAATTCAACATCTTTTTCTTCTAAACCACCTTCTGGTCCAATTACAATTCCAATTTTTACTATACTATTATCATTTATTTGTTGTTTTATTTCTTTTAATTGTTGTTTTAATGTGTTTTCTTTTTCATTTTCATACGCAACTATTAAAATATCATAATTTTCAATCAAACTACATATTTTTGATATATTTACCACATTATTTATTTTAGGTATTATATCTCTTCCACATTGTTTTGATGCTACTTCTGAAATTTTTTGCCATCTTTCTATCTTTTTAACTTTGTCTTTGTCATTTAATTTTACTACACATCTTTTCATTTCTACTGGTGTTATATCATGTACTCCAAGTTCAACTGATTTTTGAATAATATATTCCATTTTATCTGATTTAGGTAGACCTTGAAATATAGTAACTTCTATATTTGATTCTACATTTTTATTTATTTTTTCTTTTATTTTACAAATTATATTTTCATTTTCTAAGTCATTTATTTCACACAAAAAATTTTCCCCATTTTGACTATTACATATTTGCAATTCGTCTCCTTTTTTTGCTCTTAAAACTTTTTTTATATGATTAACATCTTGTCCTAATATTATTATTTCATTGTCTTTTATTTGGTCTTCTTTAACAAAAAATTTTGGCATTTTGTCCTCCTTGGGGTTGATTATATCACATGGTTTTATTTTTTTCAAATAAATTTTAAAAAAGGATTTGAAGTCCTTGTATATAAATTTTACTTCAAAATCCTTTTCTAAATATTAATTTTTTTATTAATAATTTTCTGCTTTTATTTCAAAATATGCTTTTGGATGACTACAAACTGGGCAAATTTCTGGAGCATTTTTTCCAATTACTATATGTCCACAGTTTCTACATTTCCAAATTTTGTCTCCATCTTTACTAAATACTAGTCCATCTTCAACATTTTCTAATAATTTTAAATATCTTTGTTCATGTTCTTTTTCTATTTTTCCTACTTCTGTAAATAAGAATGCAATATGGTCAAATCCTTCTTCTTTTGCTTCTTTTGCCATTCTATCATACATGTCTGTCCATTCAAAGTTTTCACCTTCTGCAGCAGCTTTTAAGTTTTCTGCTGTTGTTTTTATTTCCCCACCTTGTAATAATTTAAACCACATTTTTGCATGTTCTTTTTCATTGTCTGCTGTTTCTTGGAATATAGCAGCTATTTGTTCATATCCTTCTTTTTTAGCTTTGCTAGCAAAATATGTATATTTATTTCTTGCCTGTGATTCTCCTGCAAAAGCTTCCATTAAATTTTTTTCTGTTTTTGATCCTTTTAATTCCATTTTCTTTTCCTCCTTAATATTTATTTAATTTTAATTATGAATACTTAATTTGTAATTCTAAGTTTAACCTAAATTTTTACCTTTGTCAATATCTTTTTGTTTCAAATTTGTGTTTTCATTTTCTGCATCAGGAATAAATTTTCCGTTTCTTTTTGTTCCCATATTTTTTGTTTTTAAATCTATATATTTTTGTGGATATATTTTTAAAATTTTTTTACATTTTTTTGTTATTAAATTTCCTATATGTCTTACATATAAATATTTTGAGTCAACACTATTTATTTCTTTATTTGCTTTAATAATTTCGGATTCTCTTTTTTCAGTCAATGGCATAAATATTTTTGTTGTTAATTTTTTACCTTTATACGTCATGTCTCCATTTCCTTCATATACTGGTAAAACAGCATTTCCTTTTATCATTTCTAGATATTCTATTAATTCATCTTTATTCATATGTAATTTTAATGGCATATTAAATCCAGGATAATCAATCCCAATTAATACTTTTCTTTTATCTTTTTCACTACTATCTTCTGGTATATATCCCCAATTTGTTATTTTAGAATTGTACCTTATTTGAGTTAATATTTTATTTAACATTATACCTTTCACACCATATATTAAATCAATATTGTTTCTTATTGACTGTGGAGCAAATAAGTCCGCTTCTAAATCATTTTCACATTCTGGTAAAATTGCATCAAAGAAATTTGTATATTGTTTTCTTAATTTTTTTGATAATCCTTCTTGACTATTAAAATACGCATATCTATAATTTTCTGTATCTATAAGTTTTGTTATACTTTTTCTTATTGTCTTTGTCATATTATCAGTTAATATCATTTTTAAAAGTACTTTTTCAATTTTATTATCTTCTAATTTATTTTCATAATCATTTTTTTCTAAATCTTCCCATAAATTCATGCTATCTGCTACAAATAGTGCTCTTTTTATCCCGCTCTATTTTCTTTGTAAATCTGTTTTGCCAAAATGCATTTAATACTGTTAATTGTTCTAAACTTAATGTATCTAGATAACTGTCCTCAAATATATTTTCTAAGCCTATATCATCATCCATATTTTCTGTTTTTAATTCATACTGCATATTGCTTAAAGATAAGTCTCTATAATCTTTATTTTGTTGTTCTAGTTCCTCTCTTAAAAAACCATATTTCTTTAAAAACTCTCCTGATAATTTAAATCCTTCTTTTTCTTTAGTAAACAGGGCCTCTTCTAATCCTTTTTTTCTATAATTTATAGCCATCTCTATTTGTTTTCTTTCTGATGGTTCAATGAGTATTTTTGTATATTCAACCGTTTTTTTGTATTCATCACTTTCTTGTATTTTCTCTCTCATTTTTTGCCTTTTGTTTTCATCTTTTGGGTGTATTTCTTCATATAATATTTCTTTTAGTGGTCCTTCTACTTTTTCTTTCCTTAATTCTTTTAACATTAAACACATTTCATATTCTATGCTTTGCTCTTCTCCATTTAAAATTCTATACTTTTCTTTTTCAAAGTCGAATTTTTCTAAATCTTTATCTTTTATTTTATCATATGCTCTATCTACAATTGCTGGATTGGTACTTAATATTTGTAATGCATTATCTTCTACTTGCATCATATGTGTCCCTGTTGTTTTTACATAATTATCTAGGTCTTTTTCAAATTCATCATATATTAACTCTCTACAAGTATATCTCTTGTTTTTTATTCTTTCATTTTGTTTCATTATATATTGATGTAATGTTTCTAATTCTTTTTTTGTATAGTATATTTGTTTTTTATTTAATCCTTTTTGAGCTTTTGATATTTCTTTTATCAAATCAAATTCCATTATTACCTACCTCATTTTATTTTTATATAAATTAATAAATATTTGCATTTTGAATTATGTCACCTATTATATCATATTTATTAAATAAATGGTAGAAATTTGTTAAAAAAAGTTATATAATATTGATGTAAAAATTAAGGAGGCCAAAAATGATTGATTTACTTTCACCAGTTGGTAATTTTGACTGCTTAAAAGCAGCCGTTCAAAATGGTGCAAATAGCGTATACTTTGGAGCAGATTCATTTAGTGCAAGAGCTTATGCTTCGAACTTCAATTTAGATGATTTAGAAAAAGCTATTATATATGCAAAAGCACGTGGAGTTAAAACAAATTTAACATTAAATACTTTAGTTACAGATAATGAGTTTAATGATGCTTTTGAGCTTGCTAAAAAAGCTTATGAGTATGGAATAGATGCAATTATTGTTCAAGATTTAGGATTAGCCAAACAATTAATAAAACATTTTTCTGATTTAGATATACATGCAAGTACACAAATGACAGTTCACAACCTTCAAGGAGTTCTAAAAATGCAAGAACTTGGTTTTAAAAGAGTGGTTCTTTCACGTGAACTTTCTCTTCAAGAAATTGAATATATTTGTAAAAATTCTGATATAGAAATTGAATGCTTTATTCATGGTGCTTTATGCATTTCATATTCAGGTCAATGCCTATTTTCTAGTATGGTTGGTGGCCGTTCCGGAAACCGTGGAAAATGTGCTCAGCCTTGCAGATTACCTTATAAATTATTGGAAAACGATGATATAACAGATTCTGGACATCTTTTAAGTACACGTGATTTATGTGGTTTAGATTTCATCCCTTCACTAATTAATGCTGGTGTTACTTGTTTAAAAATTGAAGGTAGAATGAAAAGTCCTGAATATGTTGCTACTGTTACAAGAATTTACAGAAAATACATTGATTTAGCCGAAAGAATTACAGATATTAATGATTTCAAAATTGAAGAAAATGACAGAAAAACTTTATTACAGGTATTTAATAGAGGGATGTCCTCAACTGGTCACCTTACTAATGAACCTAACAAAAACTTAGTTTTTAAAGAAAAGCCTAATAACATGGGATTATTTTTAGGTAAGGTAGAAAAATACAGTAAAAACAAAGGTTACATCACTGTTAAATTACAAGAACCTATTGAAATCGGAGATACTATATCTTTAGAAAAAGAAACTGGTTCTTATAATGTTTCAGAATTAATGATTAAAGATAAAAATATAAAAGAAACTAGTATAGGTCAAACAGTAACTATTGGAAGAATGAAAGGTAATATAAATTTAGGTGATAAAATCTATAAAATATCATCTAAAAAATTGAATTTAATAGCTCATGATAGCATAAATGGAGAACATAGAAAAGTTCCTTTAAATTGTACAATAAAAATTAAACACAATGAACCTATACAAATTAGAGTAACTCTTTCCCCTTCAGCATTTTCTTTAAATAATACTCAAATTTCTAATAATGGCTATCTAGATGCATACTCAAACTTGGATATTACTTATTCTTCAGATGTTATCCCAGAAGTTGCTAAAAATAGACCTTTAGATAAGGAAAAAGTTATTAATCAAATTAACAAAACTACTGATTCTATTTTTGAATTTGCTAATATTGATGTTGATTTGGATTCAAATATTTTCTTACCTAAAATTAGTACTTTGAATGATTTAAGAAGAAAAGTTTTAGATTTAGCTTTTGATTTTGCTGTTTCTAATATAAAAAGAGTCCATCCTAATTGCGTTTGTGATAATTTAAAAGATTCTCAAATTCTTTGTTTAAATGGAAATACTGCTAATGTAGAAAGCTTTATGTTTAAAGAAAATACAATATCAGTTTTATTAAATATTTTAAATCCTGATTTTGATTATTCTAAATTAGAAGGATTTGATAATATATACATTCCTTTAAAATATTTTTCAATTAAAAAATATTCTGATATTTTAAAAACATTAGAGCAAAAATTTAAAATTTATATTTACATGCCAACAATTATAAAGGCAAATTACAGAAATCTACTTTTTAGTACTATAGAAAAAACTATTTCAAATTACAATATTAAGGGCTTTGTTATTTCAAACATTTCAAACTTAAAATTATTAGAAAATGTTTTAAACAATCCTAATAATAAATTTGAATTAATTGCTAATTACACCTTTAATATTTTCAATTTATATAGTGTAAATGAATTAAAAAATTTAGGACTTGATAAATTTACAATTTCTCCTGAATCAACAAAAGAAATTATAGATAGTATTTGTAATTCTTCTTGTTGCTTTATGCCTGCTGAATTAATTGTTTATGGCAAAACACCTCTTATGAATATGAATTATTGCGTTCTTGGAAAAACTAATAAGTGTTATCCTACTTGTAGTTCTAAGTGTAACCTTAATAATTCTTATTATTTAAAAGATAGACTTAATATGAAGTTTCCTGTACTGTTTGACAATATTCAAACCGTATCTACTATTTATAATAGTAAAACTACTTCTATTTCACCTAGCGATTTTTCTAACATACATTGTAATAGGATTGACATTTTAGATGAATCTGTTGAAGAAATTAATGATATTGTAAATACTGTTAAAAAAGGTGAACGATTAGAAGGTAAAGAATTTACTAATGGGAATTTAAACAGAGAAATATAAAAAGTTGTCAAAAGGGACGCCCCTTTTTGACAATATTTTTTTGTCAGAAAAGGACGTCCTTTTAACAACTTTTTTACATAAACTCGTACTTATATTTGTTTACTACTTAAATCAATTAACAAATCCATATTATCATCTTTTGCAGCTTTATTTCTTCTAATCGCTCCACATTTTTTGCATCTAAAAACTATAACATATCCTTTTTTTCCATCAATTTCCATGCTTACAGGTTCTAAATCTCCATGACAGCTCTCGGCTCTATCTCCTGGATTTTTATCTACATGTTTTGAATGCAAACAATATGGGCAATGATTTCTGCATGAATAGCCAAGTTTTGGTACATTTTTACCGCAATTTTCACATATAAATTCTTCATCAATTTCTGTAAATCTACTATCTTTTAACATTCTATGCTCCTTTATTTTTTAGATTAATGTCCAAAAAGAACCGTCCCTTTTGGACACTAATGCAAATCAAATGTTCCTCCACCTAAAAATTCTTTTAACAATGAATTGTTTGGCACATAACTTTTTGGTACTTCTCTGAAGTATTTTAAAATATTTATTAGCCTTTGTGCCTCTGCATATTCTCTATATTCGTCTGTTATTTCTTGTAATAATGGCATTGCTATTGGTTTTAGTGCATTTAGCTCATATATAAGTGATGTATTAAAAATTTTATTTGCTGATTCTTGATATGGGAATATGTTTTTTTCTTCTCCTTCTGTTACTTTGTGCCATGTATTTAATGTATGTAATGCTGAATATCCTCTAAATTGGTAATCTCTTACTATTCTTCTTATTAAACGTGTATCTGTTGTTGATATTCTATTATATCTGTCCATATTTAAAACTGTAAGTGCACTAATATATATTTTATATTTTTGATCTTTTGAAATTTGACTTGTTAATTTATCATTTAAACAATGTATACCTTCTATTACTAAAATTTCGTCCTCTGCCAATCTCATTTTTTTGCCATTATATCTTTTAGTTCCAACATTAAAATCGAATTCTGGTACTTCTATTTCTTCGCCATTTAAAAGTTTTACTAAATGTTCATTAAATAGTTTTAAATCAATTGCTTCTATACACTCAAAATTATATTCTCCATTTTCGTCTCTTGGTGTATCCTGTCTTTCTACAAAATAATTATCTACTGATATTGTAACTGGTTTTAGTCCATTTAATCTTAATTGAATTCCAAGTCTTTGTGCAAATGTTGTTTTTCCTGATGATGAAGGTCCTGCAATTAATACCATTTTTACATTTTTTCTTTTTGCTATGTCATCTGCTATATTTGCTATTTTCTTTTCATGTAAAGCTTCTGCAAGCATTATTACATCTTTTATTCTGTCTTCTTCTATTGCTTTATTTAATTTATACACTGTTAAAACATCTAAAACAGAATGAATTTTTTCAAATTCTTCTAATGCCCAAGCTAATTTTTTTGTTTCATGAAATTCTGGCATTTTAGTAGGTTCTTTTGAACTTGGATATCTTATTAAAAATCCATCTCCATATTTTATTACATCAAAAATTTTAATAATTCCTGTTCTATTTGCAAGTGTTCCATAACAATAATTATAGTAATTCCCGCAATAATACATGTATATTGGTTTATTTCCTTTTAAATCAAATTGTAATCTTCCTCTTGAAGAATTATTCTCTTCATAAAATTTTTCCGCTTCTTTTCTTGTCATTTCTACTTTTGTTATTTTTTCATCTTTTTCTATTATTTTTTGCATTTCATTTTTTAGTTTTGTTATAAATTCATCTGTTATTTGTATATTATCACATTTGCAATACATTGCGTTTCCAAGTTGATATTCTACCATTATTTTTTCTCTATTATATAAGTTTTCAAATGCTTTTCCCATTATATATACAATTGTTCTTACATATATTTTCATTCCTTCTTTTGAAGAAATATCTATTAATTCTATTCTTGCTCCTTCTTCTACTTCTGTTTCCAAATTACTATAGTCATTATTATATAAGCAACCTATAACTTCATATTTATTTTCATTTATTTCTTTTTTTAAAGCTTCTTTTACAGTTAATCCTTTTTCTATCTTTTTTGTTCTTCCTTGATATATTATGTTCATATTCTTTCCTCCTCTTTCGTTACGGACATTATTTTATATCAATCCATTAAATAAGTCAAGAAAATATTATACATACAACCTTTAAAAAAATTTATAAAAGCTATAGCAATTCCAGTTTTTAGATATTGTTATAGCTTTTTGTTTTAATTACTCATTGCTTCTAAAGATGTTACTTCATCGTTTAAGTCTACAATACAATTTGATAATCTTTGTAAATCCTCAAAGCCAATGCTTTCCTCGTTTATGTTAAATACTTTTTTGTTTGATTTTTTTCTTTTCAATGTTTCAAAACTTATAATATTATTTTTAGTTTCTTTTTCTTGTAATTTTTCGTTAATTTCATTTAACTTTTCTTCATACTTCATATTGTCTATTTTTTCTAACAATTCAGCTCTACTTACATTTTGATTGTCTTTAAGTTCTTTTATTTCACTTCTTAATGTATTAATTTCTTGTATAAATTGTTCAACTAAAATCTTTACATTTTCTTCTTCTTGCATTTTTACTTCTTTTTGATTTTCTTTTACACTTTGAATTTGTTCTATTAATTTTTGATTATTTTCATTTTGCTTTTCTTCTACATTTTTAATTTGTTCTATTAGATTTTGATTGTTTTCATTTTGCTTTTCTTCTACATTTTTAATTTGTTCTATTAGTTTTTGGTTATTTTCATTTTGTCTTTCATCTACACTTTGGATTTGTTCCATCAATTTTCGATTATTTTCACTTTGCTTTTCATCAACATTTTGTATATTTTCCATTAATTCTTGTTTTTTAGTATTTTGTAATTCTTGTATTTTCAAGATTTTTTCTAATATATCATTATTAGTATCTTCTTGTTGTTCTGTTATTTTTTTATACATATCTTGTTGATTTTCAATCAACTTTTTATTATTATTTTCCTGGATTTGTTTTAAATTATTAATACTATTATGTATATTAATAATTTGTTTTTTAGTTTTATCTTTTCTTTTAAACTCTATAAATACATTTTTTATTTTATCAATTTCGCCTAATATTTCTTGTCTTATCTTTTTAATTTCATTATTAGTCTCATCATTGGTATCGTTATTATTTTCAAATTCTAAGTTTCTTTCTTTTTCCTCTAAAATTTCATCTTCTGGTAATTGCATTTGTATTTTTTCTTTTGCTAACTCAATTACTTCATCTAATGAAATTGTATCTTGTTTTTCTTCTATTTTTTGGATTTGTTTTTCAACATCACTACCATAATAATAACCATATTTTTTTCCATAATACTTTCCCTTTTGAGTTTGAGCTTTATTTAATATTACTCCTAAGATGTTTCCATGTACATCCCCTATTAATTTTTTTACTTTTTTCAAATCATTAATTTTTGTTTTCTTATTTTCTGCAATTAATATTGTACTATCAACCATTGAAGATAATGCTATACTATCAGATACCATTATACTTGATGTTCCGTCTATTAAAACCACATCATACATATTTTTTAATAATTTGATTATTTTTTGCATATTTCTTGAAGATACTAATTCCACTGGATTTGGTGGTATTGTACCATTTTGTAATATATGTAAATTAGGTATTTTGGTTTCTTTAATATAATTTCTTGATTTTTGTAAATTATCTAAATTATCTTCTGAAATTTCTTTTATAAAGTCAGATAACCCTTCTCCTTTGTCTATTTCAAATATATCATTTTTATTACTTTCTTCTCTTAAATTTGCATCTACTAAAATTACTCTTTTTCCAGTTTGAGCAAATGTTACAGCTAAATTGTTTATAACCCATGTTTTTCCTTCATCCTGTTTACAACTTGTTACTAAAATTGCATTTTTATTTGTTGAATATAATATATTTGTTCTTATTGTCTTTATACTTTCGACTATTTGTGATTTTGGATTATTTTTTACTATTAATTCATTTTTTTCTTTATCTACTGGTAATGTTCCTATGGCTTTTAATTTTACATTTTTTTCTATATCTTCTTCACTTTTTATAGTATCATCAAACATGAATATTGCTACTACTGATACCATTGCCAAAAATAGACCTGCAAATGCAAACATTATAATATCTTTCATATGATTTACATTACAAGGAGTTGATTCTACTTCTGCTTCATCTACTATACTTATGTTTTGCAAATTATATATTTCTTTAATTTGTTGTGTAAATACTTGTGCTAATTCATTTGCTATATTTTTAGCTAATTCTGGATTTGCATTTGTTACACTTATTTTTAAAAATTGTGTACTATCTATTTGTTTTGCCTCTACCTTTTTTTGTAAACTTGAAGCCGACATATTCAATTCTAGATTTTCTATTGTTTTTTGTACAACATTTGTACTTTTAGCTATACTGCTATAAGTCGAAATTAATCCATTATTTATATTTAAATCTGTTTGTGTTAATTCTTTGTTTGTTTTGTTCTCATCTGCAACTAATAATATTGTTACAGAAGACTTGTATTCTGGCTTTTTATAATAATATGAATAAGCATAACCGAATAGTATGATAAATAATAATATTAATACAATTAATAATTTTTTAGATAGTATTATTTCTAAAATTCTTTTAATATCAATATCTTCATAATTTTCCATTTACATCACCTATTACCAATTATACCATATTTTTGTATTTATTGCAACTTTTTATGTTTATCTACTGTTGAAATATAGTTTCTATGCTGCTTTTAGTACTTTTTCATATTCAATTTTAATATTCTACTTACTAAACTTTTATTAAATTTTATATTTATATAGTTATATTTAATTTTTATATGGATATACTTTTAATATATAAAGGAGATGATGTACATGGATTTGCAAAGAGTTCATACTATTTTAAATAATAAAGAAAAGTCTGATGTTTTTTATGATGAGAGACCTGTTTGGATTCAAGGTGTTGATGAAAAACGAGATATTGCTAAAGTTGGATTTGTTGATAATTTTGAGGAACAAGATGTTTATATTGAAGATTTATATGAGAAAGATTTATTTAATTGATGCTTGTATGGCTAGCGAATTATTTTAGAGTTATGAAATCACAGTAAGTATTATTTAACCTAAAATCAGGAAAGTCTTTATAAACTTGTTACTATTCACAGTATAATAAAATATAAATTTTTGAAATTAATGATTTATTCATTTTGAAGTGATTCGTGGAGACCGTTCAAAAATTCTCAAAAGTTTTTAAACTTTTGTTAGAATTTTTAGAATGGGGCAACAAAAAATAAATAATTAATTTCATTTTAAGTAATTTATAAGCTGTGAATAGTAATATAAACTTTCCTGATTTTTAATTTTTTATCTTTTTTATTTTAGCATATATATCATACCAACTATAACATCTATAAATATTTTTTCCTTTACATTCTTGATTATATCTTGCATCAAAACAAATTACGGGTATATGTTTTGAAATTTTGTTAATATTGTCAACTTTATCTTCTATCATTAACTCTATATTGTTTGCCATGCATATATCTAGTTTTTCTTCGGGACTAAATATTATTTTATCATAATAAATGTTATATTTATTTAACCAATTAGTTACTGTCTTTTTCATTCTTTTTCCATTTTCATTGTCTTTATCGGTTAAGAATCTCGCAGTTATTATATAAATTTCATTTCCATCTTCTTTTAATTTGTTTGTTACTTCGTCTGAATGTTTTCTAGCTGGTTCATTTTTTGCATAATCAAGAAGATATTCTCTCCAGAATTCGTTATCCAAATTTTCTTCAATGTTGAATATTTCTTTTAAGTCATATCCTTTTGCATCTACTATTTCTTTGTTGTAGTTTTCAAAGATTTTTTTGCTTCCTATATCTAATTGCCATTGTTCTATATCTGTTAAAACTCCGTCTATATCAATTCCTATTCTCATGTTTTTTCCTTCCTAAATTAAAATTATATATTGTACGGAACTATATAAATTTCCGTTTTTTATCTTTTTTTCTAAAAATTACTTCTGTTATAATTCGTATTCATATATTTTACAATTTTCGTTAATATTTGATGAATTACCATTTTCAGGTATTCCATTAAAATACCAATATATTGCTCTTGATATACCTCCATGGGTTACAATTAGTACATTCTTATTTTGTAGTTTTATTTCGTCTATAAAGTTTTTTATTCTTTCATAAACACTTTTCATTGTTTCTAGCTCTGGATATTTTATGTCTGAATTATAATTCCAAAATACGTCCCAATCTAACTCATTAAAAGGAACTTTTTCATATATTCCCATATTTCTTTCTTTTATTCTTTCGTCTATTATTACAGGAATGTTTTTATCCATGTCAAATAATTTTAATGTGTGCTTTGCTCTCTCAATTGGAGAACAATAAATTATGTCTATGTCTAATTTTTTTAATTCTTTTCCAACTTTTTGTGCTTGGTACATTCCAAATTTGTTTAATGGTTCATCTTCTGTGGCTATAATTTCATTTTTCCCCATTTCAGTTTCACCATGTCTTATTACATATAATTTCATTATCTTTTCTCTTTTCTTTTTACTTATGTTTTTATCTAACATATAATTAATATTAAAAATATTTTCTTAGTCATCTACTTTTATATACATATTAAAATTATAATTTTCGTTTCTTCTTTCATTTCTCTAATTGCTGTTTGCTCTGGAGTTTATTCATATCCACTCCTTCAATAGTTTTATTCTTTTAATATATCCCATATTGTATTCCTTATTTCATGAATTCTTTTTTGCAAAAACTGTGGATGGTCTTTTATCCATTTTTTATTTAATGGTGATGGATGTGGCAGCACAATAGTTTTTTTACCATTCCATACATTGTCTTTAAAAACAAGTTCTTCATATATTTCATTTGGAAAAAAGACTTTTGCAGCTTTTGCTCCAATAACAATATACATTTCATTATCTAATATTTGCAATTCTTCTTCAATCCATTTAGTCCAACAGCATTTAGGTGGTTGTTTATCATTTCCGTTTTTGTCTTTTCCTGGATAACAGTGTGCTAATGCTCCAATAAAAAAATTATCTGTATTATAAAAATCGTTATCTGTTATTTGGTACCATTCATATTTTAAAGTTTTTCCACTCATATCTGTAAATGGTTTTAAGTTTTGATGAACCTTCTTAGAAGGTGCTTGACTTATTTGGACGATTTTTGAGTTTTGCTTTCCCCAAAAAATTGGATGTGGCTCAAAACCAAATTTTTCTTTACAACAATCACATTCTTTTATTTTTTCTTTTAATTGTTCAAATTTAAGTTTTTGTTTCATTTTAGCTCCTATTTAAGTAATTTATAATTAATCTTCTTCAATTATTTCCATTAATATTCCATCTGTATCTTTTATAAAGAAATATGGTTTACCTAACCTTCCTTTATTTATAATAATTTCTGAATCACTTAATTTATTTTCTTCTACAAACTTTTTAGCTTCTACTATGTCTTTTACTCCTAATCCAAAATGTTTATTTCCAATAGTTTTTAGGTCAATTGCTAGTTCTTTTGAATGTTCAGGTAACTTTTCTTTTTCTTGATAATGAAATATCTCTAATATCATATCTCCTAATTTTAACATTACAATATCAACATTTTCATCTCTATATTCCTTATATTTTTCAAATCCAAATTTCTTATAAAATTCAAGTGTTTTATCTAAATTATCAACACTTATTGTTACATGATTAAAACTAAACATACTCTTAAATTCCTTTCTTTTTTTATTAATTTTACTTTTTATCTTTGCTTTCAAAAATTTTTTGTAGCTTTTTTCTTATATTTTCATTTGCATTGTATCATGAAAGAACTAAAAAATAAATAGTAAAAAAATATTTTTTTCATTTATTATACAATAAAAAACACATATTAAATTTTTAAATCTAATATGTGTTTTTGTAAAATTTTATCTTACATCTTCTTGTTCTTTACAAGTTTCTTTCATTTCTTGTATTTTTTGATAAACTTCATCCCAATTATTTACTCTTGTTATTCCATCATCATTAATATCCGCATTCATTTTTGTTGTCATTAAAATTGATTTAATACCATTATCAGTTAATTCTATACAAGTTTCATAACTATCTTCAATCAATAATTCAATTCCATTTTCTTTGCAGAACGTCAATTTATCACTGATATGTAGATTCAAGCTATCATATGGAATATTAAAGTTCCTTAAACTATCTTTTGTAATTTCTTCTGTATCACATTCTGCAATATTCATCAATCTTGCTGTTATAAAATGTATTGTATCTCCTTCTTCTTTTAATTTTTGAATTGTTTTGTCTGCATTAGGTAGCATTGTACATTCTTCTAATACATTTTTATAATATTTGTCAAAAAATTCAAATTTAGTTTTATCATCCCATCCATATAAAGCTTTTAAATAATATCTATTTTTAATTAAGCCAAAACTATCTCTGTTAGTTGGTACACCTGATATTTCTTCTTCAAATATATCAGCATATTTTAACATTGATTTTACTGTTAAAAAAGTTGTATCATCTATATCTATTCCTATTTTCATTGTACTTTTAATTCCTTTTCAAAAAATTTATTTTAAAATTCGATTTTTTCTGCAATCCATGCTTCTAAATCATCAATTTTAATTCTAACTTGTTCCATTGTGTCTCTATCTCTAACAGTAACTGATTCATCCTCTAATGTATCAAAATCAACTGTTACACAGTATGGAGTACCGATTTCATCTTCTCTTCTATAACGTTTACCAATTGAACCTGCTGCGTCATAATCACACATAAATTTCTTAGCAAGTTTTCCATATACTTCTTCTGCTTTATCTGATAATTTTTTAGATAATGGAAGTACTGCAACTTTATAAGGTGCCAATGCTGGATGTAAGTGTAATACAACTCTTGTGTCTCCTTCTGCCATTTCTTCTTCATCATATGCGTTACATAAAAATGCTAGAACAACTCTATCTGCTCCCAATGATGGTTCAATTA
Organism: uncultured Clostridium sp.; assembly: GCA_900551615.1. Lineage (GTDB taxonomy): Bacteria > Bacillota > Clostridia > TANB77 > CAG-508 > CAG-269. The sequence continues at coordinate 33,074 of URWN01000006.1, read as the reverse complement.
CATATGGTACATATTTTTCGTTTGTTTCTGGGTCTTGATATGATAAATCTTGTTTTGAGTGATTCATATGTTGTGTCAAGTCATAATCTGTTCTATCAGCAATTCCCCATAATTCACCCCATCCAAATGGGAAAGCAAATTCTATATCTGTTGTTGCTTTGCTATAAAATACTAGTTCTTCTGGTGAATGGTCTCTTAATCTAATATTTTCCTTTTTCATTCCTAAATTGATTAAGAAGTTTTCACAATAATCTTTCCAATATTTGTGCCATTCTAAGTCTGTTCCTGGCTTGCAGAAAAATTCAAGTTCCATTTGTTCAAATTCTCTTGTTCTGAATGTAAAGTTTCCTGGTGTTATTTCGTTTCTAAATGCTTTACCAATTTGTGCAATTCCCATTGGCATTTTCTTTCTTGATGTACGTAATACATTTTTGAAATCAACAAATATTCCTTGTGCTGTTTCTGGTCTTAAATATACTGTTGATGTTGTGTCTTCTGTTACTCCTTGGAATGTTTTGAACATTAAGTTAAATTTTCTTATATCTGTAAAATTTGTTTTCCCACATGATGGACATGGTATTTTATTTTCATTTATGAAATTGATTAATTCTTCATCTGTCATTCCATCTGCTATCATATCTTTTCCATTATCATGAGCCCATTCTTCTATTAATTTATCAGCTCTATGTCTTGTTTTACATTCTTTACAATCTATTAATGGGTCTGAGAAACCTCCAACATGTCCTGATGCTACCCATGTTTCTGGGTTCATTAATATTGCTGCGTCAAGACCTACTATATTTGGTTGTTCTTGTATGAATTTTTTTCTCCATGCTGCCTTTACATTATTTTTTAATTCATTTCCTAAAGGTCCATAGTCCCAAGTATTTGCTAATCCTCCATAAATTTCTGATCCAGGATAAATAAATCCTCTTCCTTTGCATAAAGCTACTAGTGTGTCCATTGATTTTAACATAATAATTCCTCCTCTTGTCAAAAGGGACGCCCCTTTTTGACAACTTTTTTTGAATGGTTGTCAAAAAAGGGCGTCCCTTTTGACAACTTTTGGAAATGGCTAGACCTCAAAAAAACTTCCGAGCCTAGCTATACATTTAGCTAGGGACGAAAGTTTAGTTCCGCGTTTCCACCCTAATTCTTAAAGTTTTGCTTTTGCCTTTTTGTTAATTTTTTTGCTTTGCATTACTTTAAGCACCTTAATTTTTTATTACTCCAAAGCTCCCCATACTTGTTTTATTACGAATATCTCAGCTTACTATTCGCTCTCTTTAATAAATTTTTTAGTATTTTTTCTTTTTCATCGTAATTTTTTATTTATTTTAAATGGCAGGGGTAGAAGGACTCGAACCCTCACAGGCGGTTTTGGAGACCGATGTGCTACCATTGACACTATACCCCTATATGTTGTCTTTTCTTAAGACATTTATTATATTAGCACACTTTTCTATTTTTGACAAGTATTCTGGAAAAATTTTTTTAACTATTTTCTTATTTTTTTCTATTGCTTTTATTTTAAATTTATGTTATAAATTTTATATTCTAGTTTCATAATATTTTTTCAACCATATTTTTATTTCTAATATTTATTCAAAAATTTATTATTAAAAAGGAGTGATTTACATTTTTAATTTATTCAAAAAAATTTTATTTTCAATTATCTTATTCTCAATTTTTATATCAATATTTTTTATTCCTATAATACAGAATAAAAACATTATCAGTTCCTCTGAAAAAGAATTTATTGGCTTTAATCCAGATGGTTTTTTATGGCCTTTACCAGGATATACAAATATAAGTTCTAAATTTGGCAAGAGATCTGCTCCAACTGGAGGCGCTTCTAGTTTTCACCATGGTGTTGATATCCCTGCACCTGAAGGTACAAAATTTGTTGCAATTAATGATGGTGAAATTACTTTCTGTTCCTTTCTTGGTGCTGGTGGCTACACCATTACACTTTCTTTTAATAATTATAAAGTTACATATTGTCATGTTTCACCTAATTTCATTGTTAATGTAGGTGATTTTGTAAAACAAGGACAAGTTATTGGTTATGTTGGTCCTAAATATGTTTATGGAGTTCCTGGAAACCCTTATTTTGATAGTTCGGGAAAACCTACAAATGGAGCTACAACTGGTTGCCATCTACATTTGCGGTTTTAGAATTAATGATGAATATACAAATCCTTTAGATTACTTTTAAAAAATAAATATAATATAATATCTTATAAAATATAAATAAAAAAGGAATTTGGAGTGTTAGCTCCATAATCCCTCTTTTTACATATCGTCATCTTCATTTTCTTCGTCTGAAGAATCTCCACATCCTGAACATCCGCAGCAATGTCCTGAACATCCATCATCTTCATCATCATATAAATCTCCTGTCCAGTCTAATTCTATTACATTTTTACATTCTGGACATTCAACTTCGTTTTTATCTTCATTTGCATCTATAACAAATTCATGCTCACAATATGGACATACTATTTCGAAATCAAATCCTTCATCTGAATATATGTCACTTTCTATATGATCTATTACTTGTTGCATTTTTTCTATTTTATTTGTCATTATTTTTTGATTTTCTTTTAATTCTTTTACTTCTCCTAAAAGAGTTTCAATTTGTTGTTCTAATTTCTTATTTTCTGGCATCATTTATATATTCTCACTTTCTTTATTTTTATATCTCTAATAATATTTTATCCCAAAAATATTATTATTATTTAATATATAGAAAAATTATAACTTTTCTATATATTACAAAATGGAGCATATTAATTTTAAAAATTATTTTATGCTCCTTTATTTTTTCCTATACTCTTTCCATATATTCACATGTTCTTGTGTCTATTTTTAATATATCACCAATATTTACAAACATAGGGACTTGTAATTCTAAACCTGTTTCCAATGTTGCTGGTTTTCCAGATGTTGTTGTTGTGTTTCCAGCAAATCCTGGTTCTGTATATGTTACTTCTAATTCAACAAATGTTGGTGGTTCTACTGCAAATACTTTTCCTTTATATGAAAGAATTGTAACTTCCATATTTTCTTTTAAATATTTTAAACAATCTCCTAATGTATCTTTGTTTAAAGGCATTTGGTCATATGTTTCATTATCCATAAAATAATATAAATCACCATCTGCATATAGATATTGCATTGCTTTCTTTTCTATTTCTGCTCCTGGGAATTTATCTGATGGGTTAAATGTTTTTTCTAATGTTGCCCCTGTTATTACGTTTTTTAATTTTGTTCTTACAAATGCTGAACCTTTTCCTGGTTTTACGTGTTGGAATTCTACTACTCTAAATACGTTTCCTTCCATTTCAAATGTTGTTCCGTTTCTAAAATCTCCTGCTGAATATACTCCTGCCATATTTATTTCTCCCTTCTCTTGCTTTGCTTTTTTATCGCCATCTCAAAATTTTTCTAAATTTTAGATGCCAAATTTCTTGCTTTGCTTCTCATAAATTTTATTTTTACTTTTCTATTTTACTACACCTCATAAGAAAAATCAAGTATTTTAAATAAATTTGAACTTTCTAGAATTTTATGTGTTACTAAAAAAATATATATTTGAAGTTAATAATTTATTTATTTTGCCGTGATTCGTGGGGACCGTTCAAAAATTCTTAAAAGTTTGAAAAACTTTTATTAGAATTTTTAGAATGGGGCAACAAAAAATAAATAAATTATTAGCTATATAATCACATAATTTTTTTCTGAAGTAGTTAAACTTACACATCCAAATTTTGTAATTTGAACTGTATCTTCTATTCTAACTCCAAATTTTCCTGGTATATAAATTCCTGGTTCATCAGTAACTACCATATTTTCTCTTAATGTAGTGTCATTTCTATATCCTACATATGGTGGTTCATGTATTTCAAGCCCAACTCCATGGCCAAGACTATGAATTAAATCATATCCATTTAATTTAAAATCGTTTTCTACCATCTTTGTAACTTGTCTTGTGCTTGCTCCTTCTTTATATTGGTCAAGTGCAAATTCTTGGTTACTTAAAACTAAATCATATACTTCTTTCATTTCTTCTGTAGGTTCACCAACAAAGAATGTTCTTGTCATATCTGAACAATATCCATTTACTTTACATCCCATATCTATTGTTATAATATCATGTTCTTGTATTTTTCTATTTGTCGGTACTGCATGTGGCTTTGATGAATTTTCTCCAGAAGCTACAATTGTATCAAATGATATTCCATCTGTTCTTTCTATATAGTAATCGTCTATTTCTTTCGCTATCTGTTTTTCTGTCATTCCTGGTTTTATATAGCTTAGTATATATTTATAGCAATCATCTGTTATGTTGCAAGCTTTTATGATATTGCTCATTTCTTCTTCATCTTTTATCATTCTTTGTTTTTCTATTATATATTCTGTTTCTACAAAATTATGAATTTTATATTTTCTTATATATTCTTTATAATCTGCATATGAAATATAATGTTCCTCAAATCCAACGTTTTCACAAAACATGAATATATTTTCATAATCTTCTTTAGATAAATCGTTTACATCATATACTATTATTTCATCAAATAATGTTAATATACTATGTACATGTTCTATATATCTTGCATCTGTTATATACATATTTTCCTTTGGTGTTATTACTAATGTTCCTTCTGCATCTATATTTGTTAGATATTTGATATTTATTGGATTTGATATTATTATTCCTTGCATGTCTAAGCTTGACATTTTATTTCTTAACCATTGAAGTTTTGAATTCATTTATAAACTTCCCCCTATTTTATTTATTAAATAATCCTAATGTAAATATTGTATATAATATATTTTTTATTGTTTCAAATGGTACAAAGATGCATATAAATGCCCCTATTACTATAAATGGTCCAAAAGGTATGTATTCATCCATTTTTTTAATTTTTGTTGCTAATAATATTATACTCAATAACGCTCCTATTAAGAATGATAATAATGTTACAGCTATTATATTTGACAACCCAAAGTATAATCCTAATGCTCCCATTAGCTTTACATCACCAAATCCCATAGCTTCTTTTCCATATATTGCTCCACCTATTAACGTTATAAGTAGAAATATTCCTCCACCCGCAAGCATTCCTAGTGCCATATTTATTGTTATAGCTACATCTGATAATCCATATAAAAACGCAATTACTAATCCTATTTCAAACATTGTTAAATTTAGTCTGTTTGGGATTATTTGCAATTTATAGTCAATTACAAATGCAGATAATAGCATTGGGGTTAATATTGCAAATTTTATTAAATCCAAGTTAGCTATAAATGTGTTTTTTATTCCATAAAAATATAATAAAGCTACATAAATTGCTGATGTTATTATCATTAATATGTAGTTTGGTTTAAATTCTGCAAAATATTCTGTAAATATTTCTTTTGAAAATACTTTTTTGTAGTCTGGTAATCTTCTATTCATCCAGTCTATAAACATTCCCACAAAAAGTCCTAATATTGCAAATACTGCATAGTATGCTATATGTGTTTCATTAATATACATTTTTGTTTTTCTCCTCTTTTGCTCTATAATTGTTTTTTATTTTATTTTCTATTGGTCTTTTCCATGCTGTATACCAGTAATCTTTTTTATCATCTATTGGATCTACTAGTATTGTAGTCATGCCACATCTATTTCCACCTAATACATCTGTAAAAATTTGATCTCCTACAACTGCTATATTTTCTGGTTTTATATTTGTTTCTTTTTGTATGTATTTAAAGCCTCTTTTTAGTGGTTTCATTGCAAAATGTTTATATGGTATTTGTAGTGTTTTAGCTACTTTTTCTACTTTTTCTTTATTGTTTGTGTTTGACAATATATATAATTTTATGCCTTGTCCTCTCATTTCTTTTGCCCATTGTTTTACTTCTTCTGATAGGTTTTTATAGTAGTCTATTAGTGTGTTGTCTACGTCTAGTATTAATAGTTTTATTTTATTTCTCATTAATGTTTCTATTGTTATTTCTTCTACTTTTTTGTAGTAAAAATTTGGATACAATTTTTTCATTTTTTGTTTTTCCTTTCGTACATCAATATAATATCAATATGGGTTTTATTTGTCAAGAGGGATTTAGGGACGTTCCTCAAAATCCCTCAAAAAGGGGATTTTAAGGAACGTCCCTAAATCCCCTTTCTTATTTCTAACCCTTTATTTTCCAAGTCTTTTATAATATTATCCAAAATACTATTAATTTCCTCATCATTTAAAGTTCTATCTGGTGTACCAAATGTTAATGAATAAGCAATACTTCTCTTATTAGAATCAATATTTTTACCCTCATAAACATCAAACACATTTATGTCCAATAACAATTTTCCAGCCTTTTTCTTTATTAGCATTTCAACTTCTTTTGATGTCATGTTTTTATCAACTAATAAAGCTAAATCCTTTTTAACAACAGGGAATTTTGAAATCTCTTTAAATTTCATTTTTCCTACTCTTTTTGCTAATAGTTTGTCTAAGTTAATTTCCATTACATAAACCGCTTCTTTTTCTACTGATGGATGCATTCTTCCTACTATTCCTACAACATCATTATTTACTGATATTTCTGCAGTTTGACCTGGATGGAATTCTGTTGGCATTTGTTTCGGCATTACAAAACTATATCTTCCTGCATATCCTAAATAATCTAATAATTCTTCTGTTACACCTTTTATATCGTAAAAATCTACATTTTTGCTATGTCCTATTCCTTCATAATACTTCCCTGTCATTAATACACATATTTTTTGGTTTTCTCCGTATTCTTCGCCTTTTTTCCAGAAACCTTTTCCTATTTCAAATAGGCATACATCTTTGTTTTCACGTGCTTTATTATATTCATAGATTTTGTATAATGATGGTATTATGCTATATCTTAATGTGTTTCTATCCTCTGTTATAGGGTCTAGTAATCTAACTTCTTCAAATTCGTCTGTTGTGAATTTATGAACATCTTTGTCATTTATTAAGATATATGATAATGTTTCGTTTAATCCCATGTTTGACATTTTTGCTCTTATTTTTCTTGCTGTTTTGTCTAGATGTCCCATTTTCATTGGAACTACTGGTAGTTTTCCTTGGATATTATCAACTCCATAGATTCTTCCAACTTCTTCTATTAAATCTGCTCTAATTGAGATGTCTATTCTTCTTGTTGGTACTGTAACTATTACTGTATCTTCTTTTGCTTCTGTCTTAAAATCTAATTTTCTAAATACATCTACAATATCTTCTTTTGATATATTTGTTCCTAATACATCATTTATTTCTTTATATGATATTTCAATAACTTTTTCTTCATTTTTTGTTACATCATATTTTACAATTCCTGTTTCAATTTCTGCATCTGCATATTTTTGTAATAATGTACAAGCTCTTTCCATTGCCATGTATGTTCTTGCAGGATCTAGTCCTTTTTCAAATCTGTTACTTGCTTCACTTCTTAATATTTTATTTGATGTTTTTCTTACTTTTACTGAATCAAATATTGCTGATTCAATTATTACATTTTTTGTTGTTTCTTCAACTTCTGTGTCTAGTCCTCCCATAACACCAGCTAATCCTATAGATTTTGTTCCGTCTGTAATTACTATATCTTCATTTGATAAAGTTCTTTCTGTGTTATCTAGTGTTGTTAATTTTTCACCATTTTCGGCCATTCTAACAACTATTTTGTTACCTAAATTATCTGCATCATAGAAGTGTAATGGTTGACCTAATTCTAACATTACATAGTTACTAATATCTACAACATTGTTTATTGGTCTAATTCCTGAAGCAATCAATCTATTTTTGATAAATTCTGGGCTTTCTTTTATTGTTACATTTTTAGCCTTTTTTGCTAGGAATAATCTACAGTTTTCTGTGTTTACTTGTACTGAAAATTCTTTATTTACATCTTCTCCGCTTTCTTCGTATCCATATTCAACTGGTTTTACTTTTTTATCATATATTGCACCTAATTCATAAGCCATACCTAAAATGCTTAATAAATCTCCTCTGTTTGCTGTTAATTCAAAATCAATAACGCCATCATCTAGTCCCATATATTTAATTGGGTCACCACCAACTGGTGCATCTGCTGGTAATTCATGTATTCCATTTTTGTCTGCTTCAGATAAGAATTTTTTATCAATTCCTATTTCATATAAAGCACATAACATACCATTTGATTCTTGACCTCTTATCATACCTTTTTTGATTTTAAAATCTCCTGGAAGTTCTGCTCCAACTTGTGCAACAATTACTTTAATTCCTTTTCTAGCATTTGGCGCACCACATACTATATCTAAAACTTCACTTCCTATATCAACTTTGCAAAGGTGCAAATGGTCTGAATCTGGATGCATTTCACACTCTTTTATTTCACCTATTACTAATTTTGTTGCATTTACTAATTTTTCTGCTGAATCATATTCATTTCCAGCTTTTGTCATAGCTTCTGCTATATCTTTTACGCTTAATTCGTTATCTAAATCTATATAATCTTTTACAAAATTTAAACTTAAATTCATTTTCTAATCTCCTTTCTAAAATGGAACAAATTAGGACCATCCCCATTGTCTCATTCTTCATCCTTTCTATCAAATTGAGATAGGAATCTTACATCATTTGTATATAAGTATCTCATATCTGTGATTCCATATCTAAACATTGCTAATCTATCTATACCAGTTCCAAATGCAAAACCGCCAAATTTTTCTGGATCATATCCATTCATTTTTAATACATTTGGATGTACTATTCCTGCTCCTAATACTTCTATCCAACCTGTTTGTTTACATAGATTACAGCCTTTTCCTCCACATTTAAAACATGTTACATCTACTTCATAAGATGGTTCTGTAAATGGGAAATAACTTGGTCTAAATCTTAAGTCCAAATTTGCTCCTATTATTTTTCTAACAAAAACTTCTAATGTTCCTTTTAAGTCTGCTAATGATACATTTCTTTCTTTTTTGTCTATTACTAATCCTTCTATTTGATTAAATTGATGTGAGTGTGTTGCGTCATCTTCTCTTCTATATGTTTTTCCTGCTGTTATCATTCTTATTGGTGTTTTTTCTGTATTTGCCATCATTGTTCTTGCTTGAACTGCTGATGTTTGTGTTCTTAATAAATACTCATCTGTAATATAGAAGCTGTCTTGCATATCTCTTGCTGGGTGTCCTTTTGGAAGGTTTAATCTTTCAAAACAATATTCGTCATTTTCAAGTTCTGGTCCTGTTACTACATCATATCCCATTGATACAAATAGGTCTTCTATATCTTCTATTATTCTATTTACAGGATGTATACTTCCTCTTTTCATTTTTGTACTTGGTAATGTAATATCTATTTTTTCTGATTCTAGCTTTTTATTTAACTCTTCCGCTTTAAATTTTTCTTCTTTCTCTTGAATTAGTTTTTCTAGACTTTCTTTTGCTTCGTTTACTAGTCCTCCTATTATTGGTCTTTCTTCTGGGCTTAATCCTCCCATTCCTCTTAATACTGCTGTAAGTTTACCTTTTTTTCCTAGATATTTTACTCTTGCATCTTCTAGAGTTTGTAAATCTTCAGCTTTTGCTATTTCATCAATAGCTGTTTTTTTGATTTTTTCAATTTGTTCTTTCATTCTTTTACTCCCTTCTTTTTGTTCAATGTGTCCAATGGGGACGGTTCTTTTTGGACAAAAAAAATCCATTTCTTCCTTATAGCACTTAATTTTTCATGCTTATAGGACGAAATGGATTTTATTTTATATCCTTTATTTCCGTGGTACCACCTAATTTTATTAGTTTATATTTTAACTAACCTCATTATAGTTTTAACGGTGCAACCGCTTCTTCCTAATTAATACTTTTATCATTATCTAATATTAGTATTTTTCAAAAGAAGTCCTAAAAAGTGAATTTTCTATATATTTTATTTTAATATCTCTCAACCTTTGGATATTTTCTCTGTAAAATATTTTTAATATATATACTTTGCTTTTTAATTGGATTTTTATTTTATTACATTGTTAATTCTTTGCTTTACCCAATGCTTTTATTATATTAGCACATTTTAACTAATTTTACAAGTTTTTTTGAACATTTTATTCTGATTCATAATTCTATATTGGTGAAAATTTTCTTGTTTCTCTATATTGACCATAACTTTTCATTTCTGACTTATTTTTCATATGTCTTTTTATATTATGTTTTATTAATGCAATTTGATTATTTAAAAATTCTAATTTTACAACATATGTTCCATACTCATTTAATTCTATTGATGCATTTATTTTCTTTTTTGGAAATTCCATCTTTTTCAATCCTATTTTCTCAATTACATCAATTTCATTATATTTTTTAGAATCAAAATAGTACTCCATACATTTTAATTTTTTATTCATTTTATATCAACATCCTTTTATATTAAAGAGCACCAGCCCTCCGCCGTAAGATAGACAGAGAGCCAGCGTCTAAGCTTTTATAAAAACAGATTTAACTGTTTTTATTTGGGTTCTCGCACTTTTGGTTTCCCACTGTGCAAGAAGTTTTGCATGCTGACTGACACGATGTCTGACATTCGCCACATCCACCATAGCAAACAGTTTTATTTAACCGCTGCATGTTTACAGTCCTAACATGTTTCATAGTACACCTCCATTTGGTTATGCTAGTATTTTTCAATACTAATTTTTTAGTTTCTATAATATTATATACCATATAATGGATATTGTCAAAATTCTATAAAACTAATTGACAAAAAAACTCTAAAGTTATATGATTTGGGCATATAAAATAAAAAAGGAGGATTTGTTATGTTAAAGAACAAAACAAAAATTATTGCTTTTTTACTTGTTTTAATTTTAGCTATAACTTCATCTTTTGTTTATGCTGACAATGAAACAAGTTCAGAAAATGATATCGCACTTATTTCAGATACATCTGAAACAAAACCTGTAGAAACTAATGTTGAAAATACAGTTTCTACAAATGAAACAAGTAAAGATTCTTACAAGAACAGTGATGTCTACCTTATGGGAGATAATGTAACAATTGATTATGTAGTAGATGGTAACTTATTTGTCATGGCAGACACTGTTACTATCAATTCAAAAATTGGTGGAGATGCTTTCATAATGGCAAAAACTATAAATGTAGGAGATCAAGCTTACATATTTAGTAATCTTTTTGCTATGGCCAATTCTATTGATATTAAAGGTGTTGTATATGATGTTTATGCATTATCACAAAACTTTACAGTTTCAAATGGATACATTTATAGAGATGCTAAATTATGTTGCAACACTATAAACATTAATGGTGTAATTGGTAGAAATGCATTTGTAAGCTGTTCAAATATCAATTTCAACACTGATGAAAATGATAAAGGTATTATTTATGGAGATTTAACTTATTCAACACCTTCAGAACTTTCTTTTGATAAAAATATTGTTAATGGAAATGTAACTTACAAAGCTCCAAAAGTTTCACCTGAAAAATCTGTTAGAGAAATTGTAGCTAGTTATATTTCAGATTTAGGTGCTTTTCTAGCATTTATAATTATTATTTGGTTAGTATGTTTATGGTTAGCTCCTAAATTCTTAAATGATACAAATAAATTTGTAGGAAAGAAAACTTTAAATGTTTTAGGAACTGGCTTACTTACATTAATTGCGGTTCCAATTGCTTGTATTATTTTATTATTGTTACAATTAACTGCTGGTATTTCTTTATTAACTGTTGCTATTTATATATTAGCTTTGATTGCTGCTAAATCAATATTTACAATTGTTGCAAACAATTATCTATGTTCTAAATTAAATATTAATAAAAATACTGGTATATTTGGAATGTTGATTGTTTCTGGAGTTATAGTTTGGGTTATTTCTGAACTTCCATATGTTGGTGGTATTGTTTCATTTATAATTTCTGTTTTAGGTTTAGGAGTTTTAGTTTCAGCTATACTTCCTAAAAAAGCAAAAAAAGCTTCTGATACAAATGAAGTTAAAGAAACTACAAAAACTGATGTAAAAAAAGAATTATCTGAAAATAAAGATACAAAAAAAGACAACAAAAAAGAAGATAAATAATTTTTAAAAGGATTGAAGTTAAAATCTTCAATCCTTATTTTTTTAATTCATCAATTATTACTTTATAATCTTTAGCAATTAAAATTGCTGTACCTGAAACCAAAATATTAGCTCCTGCTTGTTTTACAGCTCCCGCTGTTTTTAAATTAATTCCGCCATCTGCTTCTATATCAATTTCAATATTATTTTCATCAACATATTTCTTTAACTTTGAAATTTTATCAACCATATCTGTTAAAAGTGTTTGTCCACCTTTGCCTGGCTCAACAGTCATTACTAAACACATATGAATATATGGTAAAAATTCGTATATCTCTTCTATTTTTGTTTCTGGCTTTACACTTAAACCAACCTTGCAATTATTCTCTTTTATTTTTTTTATTATTTGCATAACTTCTTCTTTATTTTTGCAAGCTTCATAATGAAATGTTATTATATTAGGTTCTACTGCTATAAAATCTTCTATAGCCGAATTTACATCTTCTACCATCAAATGTATATCTAATGGTAAGTTTGATATTCTTTTTATATAAGATGCATATTCTAGCATTTTATTATATGTATCTTTTTCTACAAATTTTCCATCCATAACATCAATATGGAAATAATCTGTTTTTGCTTTTTCTAATGCAAAAAAAGTTTTTGATTCTTCTCCTTTTTTTACTGAAAGTATTGATGTTGAAACTTCTACCATTTTATTTTCTCTCCTCACTTATCATTATTAATTAGTATTTATATTTATCTTTTTCCTTTAATTCTTCATAAATTTTGCAAAATCTATCATACCTGCTACTATCAATTTTTCCTTGTTGTAGTGCATTTTTTATTCCGCAGTTTTCCTCTTTTATATGAGTACATCCAACAAATTCACAATTTGCAACCAAAGGTTTAAATTCTTTAAAGTACTTGTCTAATTCTTTATACTCTATTTCGGATATATCAAATGTTGAAAATCCTGGTGTATCTGCTATATATGTATTTTCATCTATTTCATACAATTTTGTTGATGTTGTTGTATTTTTACCTTTTTTATTCCTTTGGCTTATTTCACCTTCTTGTGTTATTGTATCTTTAAATATTGCATTTATTAATGTTGATTTTCCTACACCTGAATTTCCTGAAAATGCATTAATATTCCCTTTTAAATATTTTTTTAATTCTTGTATTCCTGATAAATTATTTTCTTGTTCTTTAGCTATTGTTTCTATTACTGTATATCCAATATTTTGATATATCTCTTTTATTTTTTCAAACTCTTTCTTTTTGTCTAAATCTGTTTTGTTTAAAACAATTATTGGTTTTATTTCTAAGTATTCTGCAAATGCTAATTGTTTGTCCAATAATAATAAATCTGGCTTTGGATTTTTACTAGATACTACTAATATTAATTGAGTTATGTTGCTCATTTTGGGTCTTTTTATATATGTGGTTCTTGGCTCAATTTTTTCTATTACTGCTTTTTTGTTTTCTTCATCTAGTATTTGTATTTCTACTTTGTCTCCTACTACTGGTGTTATTTCTTCTTTTTTTAATTTTCCTCTTGCATTTGCTTCATATATTTTGTTTTGTACTTTTATTTTATATAAGTTTGATATGTTTTCTACTATTAAACCTTGCATTATCCCTCCAATATCTCTTCATAATCCTATAATTTTTCCAGTCTGTAAGTTATATTAATATAAAAGCATAGCAAATCGAAGTTAAAACCTCTTTTTACTATACTTATTTCTCTAATCAAAAGTATATGAACTTGTTGTTTTTAAGTCTATATCCTTTTCTTTTTCTTTAATATCATCTATAAATACTTTTACTGTTACTGTACCAGTTCCAACAACTTTTCCATCTCCTGTATTTATTTTTACACTATTTTTATCTACATCTTGATTATAAATTGTTTCTCCATTTGCTTCAACTCTTAGTTTTACTTTTTTCTTACTTGTACTTGTTGTTACATTATTATTTGTTGTATTTTCCTCTTTATAACCACCAGTAATAGATTTAACATTTACAAATATTGTTGCTGATTTCTTCTCTGCTAATTTATTTACTGTAATAGTAATTGCAGAACCTTTTTCTACAGATTGACCTTCATCTAAACTTTGTTTTAAAACAGCCCCATTTTCTTTAGAACTATCCTCTGCGTTTGTAACAGTTACAACAAAGCCTAAATCTTGAAGAGCTTTTTTTGCTTCATCTTGAGATTTTCCTACAACACCTGGTACTGTTGTTTTTTCTGTTCCAGTACTTACATGAATTTTTAATGTATCTCCTGCATTTACTTCTGTATTAGCATCAGTCTCTTGACTAATTACATAACCTTCTTTTACTGTTTTACTTGTTTCTTCTACTATTTCAGCTTTTAATTTAGCATCTTCAATTAATTGAACAGCTTCATCTTTTTCTTTACCTTTTACATTTGGTACTTTTGTTTTTTCGGTACCTTTACTTATTACAACTTTTACAGTACTTCCTTCTTTTACTTTATTGTAACTTTTTAAATAAGCTGGATCTTGACTAATTACATGATTTTCTTCAGTGTCTGCACTATATTCCTCTGAAGAAACTTCAAATTTAAGTTTTGCTCCTTCTATTTTTTGTTGAGCCTCTTCTCTTGTACTTCCAACTACATTTGGTACCTCAACCTCTTTAGGATTTGTTACTTTTAATACTAGCATTGTTCCTCCAAATGCTATAAAGAACAATAATATTAACCCTATAAATACACTAAATACTTTATGTTCTTTTATAAATGCTACAAATTTATTATCTTCTTTTTTTCTAGAATTTTTTTGCATATTTTCTACATCTTGTGTTGAAATTTTTTGTGTTTTTGCTGTTGGGTCATAATCTGTTTCTTCTACAAAATCTCCTGATGGATTTTTGAGTGCCATTTTTAAGTCTTGTAATAATTCTGTTGCTGTTTGATATCTAAGCATTGGATCTTTTTTCAATGCTTTTAAAATTATTTTATTTACTGCTTCTGGTAAATGTGGATTTAATTCTATTGGTGGAACTGGATCTTCTTGCATATGTTTTAATGCAACAGATACCGGTGTATCAGCATCAAATGGAACTTTTCCTGTTACCATTTCATACATTACAACTCCTAATGAATATATATCAGATTTAGCATCAGTATATCCACCTCTTGCATGTTCTGGTGAAAAATAATGTACTGAGCCTATTGTTGTTCCAAATGCTGTAATTGTTGAATTTGAAACAGCTTTTGCTATACCAAAATCAGTAACTTTTGCTACTCCATCTTCTGTTATAATTATATTATGTGGTTTTATATCTCTATGAATAATATTGTTTCTATGAGCCATTTCTAATGCAGATGCAATTTGAATTGCTACATTTACTGACCATTTCCATGGTAATGGACCTCTTTCTTCCACAATTATTTCTTTTAAGGTTTTTCCTTGAATTAATTCCATTACTATATAATAAATTCCATTGTCAACACCAACATCAAATATTGATACAATATTTGCATGTACCAATCTTGCTGCTGATTGTGCTTCTGTTTCAAATCTTTTTATAAATTCTTCATCTGTTGTAAATTCGTCCCTTAATACTTTTACGGCTACGTATCTTTTTAAAACAAGGTCAGTGGCCTTATATACTGTTGCCATACCACCATTACCTACTTTTTCAATAATTTCGTACCTATTTCCTAGAATCCTACCTTCTAAATTCATAATTATTCTCTTCCTTTCGCTTTTGAGCTTTTAATGTGGACTGCTATATATTTTTAATAATTACAACTGTTATGTTGTCATATCCCCCTCTGTCTTTAGCAAGTTGAACTAAGTCTTTAGTTGCTTGTTCAATATTTTTTGATGCCATTTCATATATTGTTTCTTGATCTACTAAGTTTGTTAATCCGTCTGAATTCATAACTAAAATATCATCTTTTAAAAATCCTTTTACCATTACATCTGGCTCTACAAAAGCATTACATCCTAATGCTTTCATTAACATATTTTTTTGTGGATGATGAACTGCTTGTTCTTTTGTTATTGTTCCTTCTTTTACTAATTTTTGAACATAACTATGGTCTTGTGTTAATTTGCGTATAAATTGTTTTCTTATTCTATATACTCTGCTGTCTCCTACATGACCTATATATACTTTGTTGTTATATATTAAGCATATTTCTAATGTTGTTCCCATTCCTTGTAATTCTGGTGTTGATTTTGCTTTTTCATATACAACCATATTTGCATATTCCATACTGCTTCCTAATAATTGAATTATACTATCTTTATCTTTTTCTATATCTTTAAAATTATTTTCTATATAATTTTTAGCTGTTTGAACCGCTAATTTACTAGCTATTTCTCCCCCGTTGTATCCTCCCATACCGTCTGCTAATATATATAATTGAACCTCATCTAGTGAATTTGAAATATAAAAATAATCTTCATTTGTTTCTCTAACATTTCCTTTATCTGATTTTGCATAAGCTTTTATCATAATTTCACCTCTGTTCTTTGGTATTTAGCTTATTATATTTTTACATTTATTTTATATCATAACTTACTGTTTTTTGCAATATTTTTTATGATAATTGCTTTTTTATTTTTTTATTGCTATAATTACCATAGTTGTTATTTTTACAACAAGATACAAAGGAGGTAATTTTATATGTCAACACCACATAATGAAGCAAATAAAGGTGATTTTGCAAAAACTGTTATAATGCCTGGTGACCCTCTAAGAGCAAAATATATTGCTGAAAATTTTCTTGATAATTATAAACTTGTAAATCAAGTTAGAGGAATGCTTGCATATACTGGTACTTATAAAGGAAAAGAAATTTCTGTAATGGCTCATGGTATGGGAATGCCTAGTGTAGGAATTTATAGCTATGAATTATTTAAATTTTATGATGTAGAAAATATTATTAGAATAGGTTCTTGTGGAGGATATAAACCAGAATTAAAATTATTTGATATTGTCTTAAGTGAAAATGTTTTTTCAGAAAGTAATTATGCTTTAACTCTAAATAATGATGATTGTCATATTGTTAGTTCTAGTAAAGAATTGAATTCTATTATTGAAAATACTGCTAAAGAAACTAATACTAACATTATTAGCGGAAATACTGTTTCTACCGATTGTTTTGATGTTTATATGACTGATGTAAATAAATTTTTAGAAAGATTACCTGAAAATTTTAATCCAGTTTCTGTTGAAATGGAAGCTTTTGCTTTATTTTATAATGCTAAATTACTAAATAAAAAGGCTTCTTGTTTAATGAGCGTTGTAGACTCTAAATTTATTAAAAATGTTGCAACTGCTGAAGAGCGTCAAACTGGTTTAAATAACATGATTAAACTTGCATTAGATGCTGCAATTAAAATTTAAAAAATAAAGGGATTATGGTGATAATACTCCAAATCCCTTTTTCTTGTAAATCAACTTTGTAATTATTATATATTAATATTTTTAGAAAAAAATGGTGTTTCGGGTCTTCCATAGGGACTTTTTCTTTAAATATTAATATATAATAATTACTTATACTATAAAAAAAGGACTCGGAGTATTACCCCCATAATCCCTCTATTTTTTTATATCTAATATTTTATATTGCATTACACCTGCTGGTGCATTTACATCTACTGTTTCGTTCTTTTTGGCCCCTAATAAAGCTTCCCCTAAAGGTGACTCATTAGAAATTTTATTTTCTGCTAAATTAACCTCTGTAGAACCAACTATTGTATATTCTACTTCTTCATTAAACTCAATATCTAATACTTTTACAGTATTTCCAATTTGAACTGTATCTGTATCAATTTCTTTTTCATCAATTATTTTTGCATGTCTTAATTTATTTTCTAACTCAGCTATTTTTACTTCATTTTCAGCTTGTGCTGTTTTAGCTTCATCATATTCTGAATTTTCTGATAAATCTCCAAAGCCTAATGCAACTTTTATTCTTTCTGCTATTTCAGCTCTTTTTTCTGTTTTTAAATAATTTAATTCTTTATCTAAATTATCATATCCTTCTTGTGTAAGGATTACATCTTTTTCTTCCATTTCTATAACCTCCATATTGTTGTTATCATTATAATAAGTTTTTAATACAACATATTAAAAACTTCTATTATATTAAGTCAGATTTCTTGATTTGTCAAGCATTTTTTATAAAAAACACTAATCCTTAAATAAATCTTTTCCATCTTTTAGATATTCATATCCTGAAAATACTGTTGCTATTACAGATATTAATAAACATATTGATGTAATTGCATTAAATACTATACTTCCTTGGTTCATATATATCAAAAAACTACTTTCCATAGCTACTTTTGCATCAGTAGTTGCTCTTACAAAATCAAAGAAATTAAATTTATCTATAAATATTAGTATTATTGATATCATTTGCGTTACTGTTTTTAGTTTTCCCCATATTGATGCTGCAATTACTTTTCCACCTTTTTCTACAGCTATTAATCTATAACCTGACACAAGAAATTCTCTTGCAAGTACTATTACGGGTATCCATGCTGGAATTTTATCCATTTCTACAAACATTACCATTGCTGTTAAAACTAATATTTTATCTGCCAATGGATCTAAAAATTTTCCAAATGTTGTTACTTGATTTCTACTTCTTGCAATATAACCATCTAATTTATCTGTAATTGAAGCTATTATAAAAATCAAGTCCATTATTAAATATGATATTGGTATTCCAAATACTTCTCCTTGAATTCCTAAAAATGGTATTATAACCATTATTGGTACAAGTATTATTCTAAAAATTGTCAATTTATTTGCTAAATTCATTTTTCCAAACCTTTCCTATTATTTTAACATATCTATTGCTTTTTGTAATTGAGTATCTTCACTTTCTTTTATAGTAAATATACTTTCTACACTATCTGGTAATTCAACCTTTTCATCTGGTTCTATTCCAACTTTGTTTATCTTATTTTTATTAGGAGTTTGATATTCTTCAATAGTTATTTTTAGTCCACTTCCATCATTTAATTTTAAAATCTGTTGAATTACACCTTTTCCATAAGTTGTTGTTCCTACTGTTTTTGCTTTTCCTAAATCTTTTAATGCTCCTGCTAATATTTCTGAAGCACTTGCTGTATTTTCATTTGTTAGTATAACTATTGGCATATTTATTATTGGATCAGTCTTCGCTTTTCTAACTGTTTCTTTATTATTTTTATCTACCTCATATAATAGAACTGAATCTTTATCTGCTATATAATCTGCAATTTCTAGTGCCTGATCTACTATTCCTCCGCCATTATTTCTTAAATCTATTATTAGTGATTTTATATTTTTCTTTGCTAATTCTTGATACTTTTTTTTAAAATCTTCTGCTGTTGTTTCATCAAATGATGTAAATTTTATATATCCTATATCATCTGAAATAACTTTTCCTTCTACTTGATTTACTTTAACTTTTGATCTTGTTAATTCATATTTAACATTTTCAGAACCTCTTAATAACTCTACCGTTACTTTTGTTCCTTCTTCACCTTTTATTTTATTTGATACTGCTGTCATATCATCTGCCTTATATTCAACACCGTCCACTGATACTATTAAGTCACCTGCTTGTATTCCTGCGTTTTCCGCTGGACTTCCTTTTATGGTTGACAACACTTGAATTTTATCATATTTTGTATTTTTTATCATATATATTCCAATTCCTACAAAATTTCCCATTGTATCATCTAAATAAGTATCCATATCATCTTTAGAAATGTATTCTGTATATGGATCATCTAATCCTTCTATATAACCCTTTATTGCTCCTTCTTCTAGTTTACTTTCATCAACTTCACCCAAATAATATTTATCTATTATTTTTCTATATTTATCTAGCTTATTTGATATATCTTTATTATTAGATTTTGCACTTACTGATATTGGATTCTTTGTAAAATACGTGTATAGAGATATTGACGTAATCATAAATGTTATAAAAACTGATAATACTACTAGCATTAGAATTTTATAAACTTTAATTTTTTTCTCTTTTTCCATTTTTTACCTACACCTTTCATAAATTTTGAGCGGATGATAATTCCGCTCAATATAAAATATTAATTTTTTTTATTTTTATGTATAAATTACATATAATTTAAAGGATTAACTCTTGAATCTTGTCCATATGCAGTAGCACTATAACTATATCTATAAGGTGATGTTCTTAATTCAAAATGTAAATGCGGACCAGATGAATTTCCTGTACTTCCACTAAGCATTATTTGTTGACCCTTACTTACAGTTTGTCCTGGAGAAACACATATTGACCCCCTTGTGCCATGCCCATAATATGATTGCATTCCATTGGCATGTTGTATTACAACATATGTACCATAACTATTTGGTAAATTATCTGTAACCATGACAACGCCAGCTGCCGCCGCATATACTGGTGTTCCTGCAGATATAGCATAATCTATTGCACCATGGAATTTACCACTTGAATAATATCCATTTGTAGAAATTGATCCTCCACTAACAGGTCTCATAAAATATCCTGAACCTGTTGAAGCTCCAGTATTATTATTTTTTTTATTTCCACTGTTACTACTATTATTAGTACTATTATTGCTACTATTACTATTATTTTTTTCCTGTTGCTTTTTTAATTCTTCTAATTGTTTTTTATATGCTATTTGTGCTTGGCTAATTGCACTTGTTATTTTAGCATTATCTTCTTTTAATGTTTGAATTTCTTGTTCTAATTCTTTTTCTTGATCTGATAATTGTGAAACGTATTTATCTTTTTCTGTCTTAGCTGTCTTTAATTGACTATTAACACTTTCTTTTTCTGTTTTTGATGCTGTTAGTGTTGCTTTACTATTTTCTATTTCTTTTTTAGCATTTTCTATTTCTTCTTTTTGTTTTTGTATTTTTTCTAATAATTCAGAGTCCATTTGTGTAACCTCAGATACTAAATAATAACTAGAAATAAAATCAGTTAAGCTTTTTGAACTTAGTAATACATCTAAATAAGATGTATCACCAGACATATATATAGCCACCATTCTCTTTTTTATTAATTCTTCTTGTTCTTTATAACTTTGTTCAGCTTCTGATAATTTTTGTTCTTCTTCTTTTATTTTTACATTTGCCTCACTTATTTTAATATCCAAATCATTTATTTGAGTCTCATAATTATCAATTTGTGAATTTATACTTTCAACTTGTTTTAATGTTTCTGATTTTTCATTTTCAACATCTTTTTTCTTTTCTTCTGTTTCAGTTATTTTATTATTTATTTGATTTTGCTGTTTTTTCTGTTCATTTATTTCAGACTCTGAAACTGCTAATGATATATCAGTACTTGCCAGCAACATTACAATTAATATTATTCCAATAATTCTTTGACTTATAATCTTCATATGTTTCTTTTTCTCCTCTTCATTTGGCTAATCATTGTACAAAATTTTTAAAATTTTAATGACTGCTTTTTTAATTACATTAATTTGTAATTAATTTGTAGTATTTGCATTATCTACTATATTTGAATTTTCTTCTGTATTGCTTTGTCCTGGAACAACTCCATTTGTTATATATGGTAATGGATCTGTTGTTACACCATTTATTCTAACTTCAAAATGTGCATGTGGTCCTGTTGAATATCCAGTCGAACCGACTTTTAATATTGCATCTCCTCTTTTTACAGTTTGTCCTACTTCAACTAATATTTCTGAGCCATGTGCATATAATGTTGAAATTCCTCCACCATGGTCTATTATTACCATATTTCCGTATGCTGTATTTGGTCCTGCTTTTACAACAACACCATCATTTGCTGCAACAAAATTTGCTCCCATTGGTGCTCCTATGTCGACACCTGTGTGCAATTTATATTGTCCTGTTATTGGATGAACTCTCATCGCATATTTTGATGTAATTCTTGTATATCCAGGTACTGGCCATGCTAATTCTCCTCCAATATATGTTGTATCTAAACCTTGTTGTGCTAATTCTAAAATTTGTTGATTCACTTCTTCATATTGTTTATTTATTTCATCTATTTTTGCTTGTAAAGTTTTTTCTTCATCTGAAAGTTTTTCTATAAAGTTTTCCCTCATTTTTTTTGTATTTTGCAAAGTTCTTGTTGTTCTAGTTTGATTTTCTAAAATTGTTGCCATTTCTTTTTTTTCATTTTCTAGTTTTTGTTTTGACAAATTTATTGTTTTCTTTTTAGTTTCTAAATCGTTTAATAAATTTTCATCTATATCTGTCAATTGAGATATAATATAGTAACTAGATATAAAATCTGTTAAACTTTTTGATTTTAGCAAAACATCCAAATATTGGGTATCCCCCGCCATATAAATTGCAACCATTCTCTTTTTGAATAATTCAACTTGCTTATCATATTTTTCTGTTACACTATTTAATTCTTCTTCTATTTGATTAATTGAATTTTTTAATTCTGTAATCTTACTTTCTTGTTCTGCCAATTCTTGCTCTGATGATTCAATTCTATTATCTAGTTTTTCTACTTGTTGTAAATTTTCTGACAAATTACTTTGTACATTATCTAGTTGCCCATTTGCTTCATTTAATTGATTTTGTAAATCACTTCTTTGCGTTTGTAAATCAGTTGTGTTATTAACACTATTATTTACACTATTATTTTCTGTATCATTTTCAGCATATGTATATACTGACATAAAACAAATTAGTAAGATTAAAACAACACATAAATTTTTACGCATGTTCTCTTCCTTTCGCTTATCATTATACCTTAAGGTATTTTCTCATAGATATAACACTACCTAAAGCTCCTATTCCTATTCCTAATAGCATGTACACAAAAATTATTGATGAAATCATATCTTTAAATCCTACTAAACTCATATTTATAGTTTGCATAAAGTTTGCATTTACAGCTTGTTCTGCAAGTAAACTATATGCTCCACCTACAATTACTATAGAAATTACACTTGCTAATATTCCTATTATCATACCTTCTACTATAAAAGGCCATCTTATAAAGTTATTTGTAGCTCCTACATATTTCATTATTGATATTTCTTTTCTTCTTGCATGTACTGTTAATTTTATAGTATTTGATATTATAAATATAGAAATTACTATCAATAACATTAAAATTACCCCTGTTACAGCTTTTATTCCTTTTGCTAAGTTTAATAATGTTGATACTGTTTTATCACTACTTGTTATTTTATCTACATTTGCTATTTCTAAAATTTTATTTTGAACATCTTTACTTAAATTTAAATCTGTTAAAGTTACTACATATGATGTAGGAAAATATTCTGAGCCATATCCATCTATTAATTCTGATTTGTCCCCTAATTTTTCTTTCATAGTATTTAATGCATATGCTTTATCTTTATATTCTGCTGTACTTACTCCATCTATTTTTCTTATTTCTTCTCCTACTTTTTGTACTTCTTCGTCAGTTGCATCTGTTTTTAAAAATACTTGAAAACCTTGTTCTGATTTTACTTGGTCTACAAAATGATTTATGTTTTCTCCTAATATTAAGAAAATTCCGAATATTATCATTGTTGCACACATTATCATTAATGATGCTCCTGTTGATTTTTTGTTTTTAAAAACATTGCTAAAACCTTCTCCTATTAAATATCCAAATATATTATATTTCACTATCATAACCACCTTTTTTATCATCTCTTACAATGCTACCTTTTTCAATGTGTATTACTCTTTTTTTCATTTTGTCTACTATATCTTTTGCATGTGTTGCAACTACTACTGTTGTTCCTCTCATGTTTATTTCATTTAATAGATTCATTATTTCCCATGCTGTATCTGGGTCTAAATTTCCTGTTGGCTCGTCCGCTATTAGCATTGATGGATTATTTACTAAAGCTCTCGCTAATGCAACTCTTTGTTGTTCTCCACCTGATAATTCATTTGGATACATTTTTGCTTTTCCACTTAACCCTACAAGTGATAATACCATTGGCACTTGTCTTCTTATATGTCTTGGTGTCGCTCTTACTATATACATAGCATATGCTACATTGTCATATACTGTTTTGTCTGGCAATAATCTAAAGTCTTGGAATACCACTCCCATACTTCTTCTTAAATATGGTACTCTACTTTGCTTTAAAAATGTTGTATCTTTTCCATTTATTATTATATTTCCTGATGTTGGTTCTTCTTCTTTTAATATTAATTTTATTAATGTTGATTTTCCACTTCCTGATGTACCTACTAAAAATGCAAATTCTCCTTTATCTATTACAAAATTTGCATTTTTTACCGCTTTTGTTCCTGTATCATATGTTTTTGATACGTTTCTAAATTCTATCATTTTTATTTTCTTCCCTTCGTTCCTCATCATAAAAATTCTTTATTTCTAAGTTTCGATTTTATTATCATTAATTATTATTTTTCTTATAAATCATATCAATAATCTACTAATTTTGCAATAGTTTTCACCAAAAAAACACAGGAATTTTTTTCCAGATTCCCCTGTGTTTTTTTATGTTACAATTCATTATTAATAAAGCTTAAAATACCTAATGATGATAGTTTGAATATATTTCGAATGCGACCGTAATAGTATACAAAATCTTGAACAAATACTCTAAAGGATCCCACCACTGGGGTTTGTTAGAGTATTTGTATTAGAATTTGTTAACGTTATGAAGGGAAGCCGAGAAATATATGAAAACTATCATCATTAGGTATTTTTGATTTTATTATTATATTACTGTTCCAAAATTTTTACTAAATCTTCAGCAGTAATTCCAAAATATTTCATTAACTCTATTGCTTTACCAGATTTTCCAAATGTATCTTTTATACCTATTCTTATTAACTTTGTAGGACATTCATCTGTTAAAACTTCTGAAATTGCAGATCCAAGTCCACCAATAATATTATGGTCTTCTATAGAAATTAATTTTTTTGTTTCTTTTGCACATTTTACAATCATTTCTTTATCAATTGGCTTAATTGTATGGACATCTATAACTCTAACATTTATGCCTTTTTCTTTTAATATTCTTTGAGCCATTATTGCTTCACTAACTGTTACACCTGTTGCAAAAATTGTTGCATCAGTTCCTTCTCCAATTTGAACTGCTTTTCCTATTTCAAATTTTTGATTTTCATCATAAATTATAGGTGTTGCAAGTCTTGATAAACGTAAATATACTGGTCCATTAATTTTACTTATTTCTTTAACTGCCCATTTTGTTTGTACATCATCAGATGTTGATATAACTGTCATATTAGGTAATGTTCTCATCAAAGATATATCTTCTATCATCTGGTGTGTTGCACCATCTTCACCAACAGTTATTCCTGCATGTGTTGCACAAATTTTTACATTTAACTTTGGATAACATACGCTATTTCTAATTTGATCATAAGCTCTTCCTGCTGCAAATACTGCAAATGTACTTGCGTATGGTATTTTTCCACAAGTTGCCATTCCTGCTGCTGTAGAAATCATATTTTGTTCAGCAATTCCCATATCAAAAAATCTATCAGGAAATTCTTTTGCAAATAAACTTGTCTTTGTAGCTGTTGATAAATCAGCATCAAATACTACAATATTTTCATTTTCTTTTCCTAATTCTAACAAAGCTTCTCCATAGCTTTGTCTTGTTGCTTTTTTTATATTTTCATCCATACACTTTACTTCCTTCCCTTGTCAGAATTCCCTGTCCCTATTGACATTCCATTCTTGTCAAAATGGCCCGTCCCTATTGACAAGCACCTATAATCCCAGCATCATTTCCTAATGCAGCAGGAATTATAATCAATTCTTTTCTTGTATTAAATAAATATTTTTTCTTTTGAATATTATTTTTTAATTTATCTAAAAGTACATCTGCAAAATATACAAAACTTCCACCTATACTTACTGCTTCAGGTTCAAAAATATCAATTAAATTTGAAATACCTATACTTAAATATTCTATATATTCATCAACTATATTGTTTATAATATAATTATCTTTATTTTTTCTTAGCATATCTAATAATTCTTGTCCTCTTGTTGTTTCGTCTAATCCTAAGGCATCTCGCAAATTTGTTTTCAATGCTTTCATAGATGCATACTTTTCAAAACAACCTTTTTTTCCGCAATTACATCTAATTCCATCTTTTTGAATTATCATATGTCCAAATTCACAACCAGATAAATCTCCTGTATCTAATAATTCATCATTAATTATTACAGCTCCACCTATTCCAGTACCCAAAGATAAAAATATACTTCTTTTATAATCTTTTAGTGCTCCTATTTTATTTTCTGCAATTGCCGCACATTTTGCATCATTTCTAATTTTTATTGGCAAATTAATTTCTTTTTTAATATTTTCTACAAGATTATAATTTTTTACACCTAAATTTACCGACTTTACTATTTCTGTTCCTTTTATTGTTCCTGGCACAGCTATACCTACTTCTTTTATTTTATATTTTTCTATTAATTCTTTTATATATTTTTTTATATAATTTTCAATAGAAGTCTTTATATCTTTTTTATCTTTTGTAAGTAATCTTTTTTCAGTTTTTTCAACAATATAACCTTTATCGTCAACAACACCTATTGCTATATGACTTCCACCCAAATCAATTCCAATTTTCATATTTAATAATACCCTTTCAAAAAACAAAAAACGGACATTAATAATATTTGCACTTATTCAAACATTTTAAAGTCCGTATTTTTTTATAACATCGGTCCTTTTGGGACATTTTTGTCCCATCAGAAACGTCCCAATTGGTCACTTGGTCCTTATACTCTTGCTGCTGAGAATAAGAATCCACCCATATAAACCTCAATACATGGTGCAAGTACTACTAATACAAAGAATATTAAAACAACACCAACTATTAAGTAAGTTACCTCTGGTAATACTTTAATAATTTTTTGAATTATATTATCTATGTCAATTTCCATGTATTCTACTAATTTTTCCATCATTTCTGATAAGTCTGTTTGCATACCTATTTTTAACATTTCTGTTATCATTGATTTTGCTAATCCTGATTTTTCAAATGGTTCTATCCATGATTCACCTATAATTATATTATTTAATGATGTTTCTATAATTGATAGCATAACATAGTTTTGTACAACATTTTTACTCACTTCTATTGCATCTTGTATTCTCATTCCATTTTTTAAGTTTAACAACATTGCTTTCATTAATCTTGAAAAGTCTAGTGCAAATATAAGTTGTCCAAATATTGGCATTTTATATTTGAAATAATCAAAATTATATTTTCCTTTTGGTGTGTGTATATAAAATATTATTGCTCCGATTATTGCCGCAATTATCATTGTTGGAAGATACCAATATTTTATTAAATTATTTAAAACTCCTTGGAACCATAATGTTATTGCTGGTAATTGGTCTGTTGATCCCATTTCAGTATATACATTTTGAATTGCTGGTATAGCAACTAATGTTCCCACAAAAAGCATTACCAATAATGCGACAAACTGAACTATATTGGGTATTAATATATTTCTTAGTTTTCTTGTTAATGCTGATGATGAATCTAAATAATCTACAGCTTGTTGTAAAGAGTTTGTAAGTGATCCTGAAAGTTCTCCTACTTTTATCATATTTATATATATAAATGGAAATATGTCTGAATAATATTCCATTGTTGTATACATATTTTCTCCTGCCTCAACTCCTGCTAAAATATCCTCTAATACTCCCCTAAATGTTAGATTTTCTGTACTTTCTATTATTGTCTTCAAAGCATGTATATTATTAAAGTTTGCCTTTTTTAATAGATAAAAATTTTGCGTAAATATAACTAAATCTCTACTTGTTACTTTTTCAGTTTTAGATAAGTACATATTTATCTTTTCTTTTGTCGATGTTTCTTTTTTAGTTCTTATATCTGTTGTATTTACATTTTTCATTATTTCTTCTACATCTTTTATGTTTTTCTTTTTAGTCTTTCTTCTTTTAGAAGAATATGCAACTTGATCTATTGATATTGGCATTAAATCATTATTTTTCAAAATACGTATTAAATTTTGTTTACTTCCTGCCTCAACTCTATTTCTTACAATTAGGCCTGAACTTGTAGCAGCTTTATATACATATGTAGGCATTTTAGCACCTCCTATTTTTTTGTAATTTATTGTCTTCTAGCATCTCTTCTTATTTTCATTTGCATTATAGTTCTATTTAAAATTTCTATATTCTTTTCTTCTATTTGAGATTTTGCTTGTTCTAAAGTTATTTTGTCATCTACAAAAAGCGTTGCAATAGAATTTATTAATCCTATACTTCCTTTGTCAGAACTTTGTATTGCATCTTCTATTTCTGAAACACTTATTTTATCTTTTCTTATTATCCCTGAAACAATGTTGTCAACTACCATTACTTCAGGTATTAAAACTAATCTTCCATCTATACCTGGCAATAATCTCTGAGACACAACTAATTTTAACAATGATGATAATAGATATTTTATACTAGCTTGATCTCTTACTTCATAAAAGTTAATCATTCTATCTATTGTTTCTGCACATGATTTTGTATGTAATGTTCCTATAACTAAATGTCCTGATTCTGCCATTTCTATGGCAGCTTCCATTGTTACTTTATCTCTGATTTCTCCTATTACCAATATATCGCAGTCTTCTCTTAATGAGTTTTTTACACCATCACTAAATGTTAAACTATCTCTACCTCTTCCTACTTCCTTTTGAACAATTAGTGATTTTTTTGAATGGTGTCTATATTCTACTGGATTTTCAAGTGTTAATATTTTTTTATTTTGAGTTTCATTTATTTCATTTATTAGAGCATTTAGTGTTGTTGTTTTACCTGAGTTTGTTTTACCTGTTACTAATATCAAACCTTGTGATTGATATGTTTCTCTTCTTATAATATCAGGTAAACCTAATGATTCATATGGTGGCAATTCACTTTTTATAATTCTTAATGTACATAATGGTACATCATTAGAAAGTGATATATTTACTCTTAAACGAATTCCTTTATATTCATATGATGTATCTAATTTTCTTGTTTCATTAAAAACTTCATCTTTATCGACATTTCCTCTAACTAAATAATCATACATTTGATTCATATCATCTACTGTCAATTCATCCATTTCTTCTATTGGTTTTAATTGTCTCATAATTCTCAATATTGGTTTATTTTCTGCAATCAAATGTATATCTGATGCATCTTTTTCTATTGCTATATCCAAAATTTTGTCCATATTTATCATAGCAAATCTCCTCTCTTTTGTTTAATATAATATTAATTGTCTATTTAACTCTTCTAATGTTGTATCACCATTTAAAATTTTTCTAATACCATCAACAACAAGCGGTCTATAATTTTGTTCTAATGCCTTTTTCCTTACTTCTATAGTTGATGCACCTTTTACTATTAATTCTTTTATTTCATCTGTTACATCTAAAGTTTCAAATATTCCTATTCTTCCATAATATCCCACATTATTACATTTTTTACATCCTACAGCCTCATATGTTTTTTTGTTAGTAAAATCAACTGTTTGTCCATATTTTTCTGCAATTTTTGTAATAATTTCTTTTTCTTCTTGTGTATATTCTCTTTCTTTTTTACAATTAGGGCATATTCTTCTTACTAATCTTTGTGATACAGTTGTTGCTAATGTACTAGCTATATCATAATCTGATACTCCCATTTTTCTTAATCTATTTATTACTTCAATTGAATCTATAGTATGTATTGTTGATAAAACATAATGTCCTGTTTGACCTGCTTGTATTGCAATTTCAGCAGTTTCTTGATCACGAATTTCTCCTAATAAGATTATGTCTGGGTCTTGTCTTAAAACTGTTCTTAATGCCCCAGAAAATGTTGATTTATTTCCTATTTCTATTTGATTTAATCCATCTATTCTAATCTCCACTGGATCTTCTATTGTTGTAATATTAATTTCTGGTGAATTTAAATAGTCTACAATACTATACAATGTTGTTGTTTTACCAGCTCCTGTTGGTGCTGCAATTATTACCATACTATTTTTCTTATTAAAACTTTTTTTAAATTCTGTTTCAGTTCCTGGATAACCTAATTCAAATATATTTCTTATATCTACTTCTTTTTTTAATAATCTTAAAACAAATTTTTCTCCATATACATTTGGTTGTGAAGAAACACGAATATTATAATCTTCATATAATAATATTCTTCCATCTTGTGCTTCTTGTTTTTCTTGATGCATATTTGATATTGCTTTTAATCTTCCTATTACCTGTGTTTGTTTTTCTTTTGAAATTTTAGCAGCTGTAAATAATTCTCCATCAATTCTATATCTAACTCTTATTTCATTTGCTAATGGTTCAATATGAATGTCACTTGCTCTTTTTTCCATACCAGTTCTTATTATACTATCTATTAACTCAATCATTGTAGTTGATGAAGAAGTTGTTGCTTTTGTTATGTCTCCATCTGCAGTTTCTGTTTCCATAGAGTTTAAAATTCTATCAATATCATTTTCAAATGTTATATATTGTTCCATTACAAGTCCTTTATTTAACAATAACATTCTTACTGGATCTGGCTTTCCGTTAATAATTTTATCAGTAAAAGCAACTTTTATTTTTCCATTAACAACTTCAAATGGAATACACTTATTTTTCTTACATACATCTAAAGAAAGATAATCAGTTGGTTTTATTTTTAAAGTATTTGATGTTAATAATACACCCTTTTCTCCTAATATTTCAGCTATATTTTGTATTAAAATATCTCCATCACATGCATCTAAAATATGCAATATATCTCCAAGTTTTGTATTTGGACGTTCTCTTTGATACTCTAAAGCTTTTTCTATATCATTTTCTGTTACTATTCCTCTTTTTACCAATTCTACTCCTATTGGCATTCTTCTTCTCATTTCCATAGCAAAATCATCCTTTCTATTCTACAAATTATAAGTAATTGCATTTGTTCCTGTTAAATCAATCCCATCTGTCTTAAAGTTAACTGTAATTGCATATTTTGAATCCACATATTTATACGTAAAATCACAATTATCTACATTTTGACAAATCTTTACATTATTTTTGTATATTGCATTATTTTTTCCCATAAATGTATATTGATTTCCACTTGAAAAAATAATGTAACTAATTTTTTCTGTTCCACTTCCTGTTGTTTTACAATCTATAATTGTATTGTTTTTTCTACTTATCTCATCTGCAAATATACTAGA
Source organism: uncultured Clostridium sp. (assembly GCA_900551615.1). Lineage (GTDB taxonomy): Bacteria > Bacillota > Clostridia > TANB77 > CAG-508 > CAG-269. Next base: position 1,769 of record URWN01000006.1, on the reverse strand, counting down.
AAATTTAGTAAATTGTGTTGTATTACTTTTTATATCACCTATCCTTATATTTTTATTAAAAAAAGATAATAATGTTGATATTAAAGTTACAACTATCATCATTCCTATTATATAAATAATTAAAGATGTTAATGTTATACCTTTATTACTTTTCACAATCTTACTCCTTTGCAACATATGTTGAAATCTTTACATTTTTTTCTTTATTTCCTACTTTATATGAAATATTAACAGTTATTTCTTTTACTATATTGCTTTTTTTTGTAGTATCATTTACTACCAATACATAATCTCTTATTACTACTTTTTTATTATATCCTGTAAATTCTGACCCATTATAAATATCTTCTTCTTTTAATATATCTTCTTTTGTTATTCCTTTGGAATCGTAAGATTCTATATAACCTTGGGCCTTTATTTTTTCTATTTCTTGCACAGCATATGAAGTCGCTATTGTTTTTCTGTTTGTATCTTGTGCAGTTAAATTTATATTTGCTATTAAATTTGCTATCATTGCTATAAAAATAGTTATAACGATTAATGAAATTGCAATATCAATTCCTGTAAAACCTTTTTCTTCTTTTATTAACATAGTTTTCCTTCCTAAATTAATCTATAATATGATAAAACCATAATAAAATAAATTATATTAAATACTGATAAATAGAATCCTATTTTTATATTATTATTGTATTGTTCTGATGTCTGCGTCGTTTTAGGTTTTCTTATTTTTTTAAATAATAAATTTAACGAAATCATTAACAATGTTGTTATTATACTTGCTATTGTTACATATTCTTCTGTATATATAGCCATTATTAAAATTACTATTAATATTGAATTTGTGTAGCTTGTTTTAGCCCTCTTTTTCAAATTGATAGTATCAAATAATAATAATGCTAAAAATAATACTAAATATATAGCATATCTATATATACTAGTTTTTTCTATTATGTATAGATATACTATATACATAATTGAAATTATTACCCCATACATTAAAACCGGTTTATTTATTGTTCTATATTCTTTATCTATGCCTGCCATAAGAACTATAAATGTAAAATATAAAACAAAAAATGAATATTCTATTATTTTTATTTTATCAAAATCATAAACACTTAATCCCATTAAATATGCTACTGCTACAAAAAACAATCCAGATAATGCTTCTAAAATCAAATATCTTGGTCTTATTTTTTGTTTACAATACCTACACTTTCCTCCTAAAAAAATATAACTAAATATAGGTATTAAATCAAATATATTTAATTTGTGATTACAATTTGGACAATATGAGTGTGTATGAGTTATATCTTGTCCTTTTGGTATTCTATATACTGCTAAAGTATAAAAGCTTCCAAAGGTAATTCCAATCATAAAAATTATAATATAAAAAAATATTTCCATTGTCTATTCCTACTTCATTTATTTTTTATTAAAGGCATATACATATTATTTATGCATATGCCCTGTAAATCATATAAATATTTATTAATCTTATAAATATTATTCTCCTTGTGGTAAATATTTGTTAAGTTCATCGCCATATTCATTTAATTGATTTAAATCGTTTTGTGCAGCTTTTGTAGATTCTTCTTTAGCTTTTTGTGCATTCTTGAATAATCCTGTGTTGCTTAAAGAAGCAATTGAAATACCAGCTAATATTAATAATATAATTATTGTTATTACTAATGCAACTAATGTAATACCTTTTTGTCCTTTCATTATAACTTTCCCTCCTTTTTCTTTTGATATAATATATATAT
>URWN01000005.1 GCA_900551615.1 uncultured Clostridium sp. | reverse complement strand
TAATTTAAATATAGTATCATTAATATTTACTATAATTATATTAATTATATATGTAAAAGATAATTTTAGATTAATTAAGGAAACATTAAATAAAGTTATAAAGAAAATTAAAAGAAAATAGTATATAGTTTTTTGTAATATTATGAAATTAAATTATAAAATACTAATAAAAAATTGATAATGAAAGGAGATTATGATTATTTAAAATTGTTAAATATATCATGTGTTAGGATTATGAAGTATGATTATCTTATAGTAGGTTCAGGTTTATTTGGAGCAATATTTGCTTATGAGGCAAATAAAAAGGGAAAAAAAGTTTTAGTAGTAGATAAAAGACCAAATGTTGGTGGAAATATTTATACAGAAAATATAGATGGAATAAATGTACATAAATACGGAGCACATATATTTCATACAAGTAACAAAGAAATATGGGATTATATAAATCAATTCGCAGAATTCAACAGATATACAAATGCACCAGTCGCAAGATATAAAAATGAATTATATAATATGCCATTTAATATGAATACATTTAATAAATTATGGGGAGTCGTAACACCTGAAGAAGCTAAACAAAAAATAGAAAAGGAAAAGAATGAAGCTGGAATAAAAGAACCAAAAAATTTAGAAGAACAAGCTATTAGTTTAGTAGGAAAAACAATTTATGAAAAACTAGTTAAAGGGTATACAGAAAAACAATGGGGAAAAAGGGCTACAGAATTACCTAGTTTCATAATAAAAAGATTACCTGTTAGATTTATATATGATAATAACTATTTTAATGATATATATCAAGGAATACCAATTGGAGGATATACACAAATAATTGAAAAAATGCTTGATGGTATTGAAGTGAGATTAAGCTGTGATTATTTTGAAAATAAAGAAGAATTAGAAAATATAGCCGAAAAGATAATATTTACTGGACCAATAGATAAATACTATGGCTATAAATTTGGAGAATTAGAATACAGAAGTCTAAGGTTTGAAACGGAAGAACTTGATGTGGAAAATTATCAAGGAAATGCAGTGGTAAATTATACAGAATATGAAGTTCCATATACAAGAATTATAGAACATAAACACTTTGAATATGGACCAAGTTTAGGAAAAATTGCAGAAGGAAAAACTGCACAAAAAACAATAATAACAAAAGAATATCCAGACAAATGGATACAAGGGAAAGAACCTTACTATACAATGAATGATGAAAAAAATACATCATTGTATTCTAAATATAAGGAATTAGCAGATAAAGATTCAAAGGTAATATTTGGTGGTAGATTAGGTCAATATAAATATTTTGATATGGATAAAGTGATTATAGAAGCTTTAAAATGTGTAAAAGAAGAATTAAAATAGTAATGAGGAGTTTTACTTATGAATGAAGAAATATATTTAAAAGATGTTGTAAAAGCTTGTTATAAAAGAAAAATACAATTGATAGCTGTTTTAATAATGTTTTTAATATTAGGAATGTTGTATACCTTTTATATTAAAAAAACACTGTATAAGGTGGAAACACAAATTTTAATTGATAAGTCAGATACTTATATAGATCAAGTTGTTTCTAATGATGAATTGTGCCAAAATAAAATAAATGCCAAATTTGATAAAAGTAGTAAAGTAATTACAGCTACAGTAGAAATGGAGAATTCTGAAGAAGCTTTTAATATAATTAATCAATATATAGAAAATGTTCAAGGTAAGTTACAGGAAATATATGATTTAAAGACTTTTAAAGTAATAGAGAATCCAGAAATCCCATCTGAAGCAAGTAATATTAATCATAAAAGAGATATTTTTATAGCTTTATGTATTGGGATTATTATTGATATAATTTATATTATGAGTATTTTTAGCTTTAGTGGGTTAACTAATATTTATGATATAGAAGAAAAATTAAAAATAAAAGCATTAGGAATTATTGATCTAGACAATAAAAAGAGAAAAAAAGATTATATAACAAAAAATGAAAAGATACAAAAACAACTAAAAAGAATAAAAGCAAATCTAGTGTTAAATAAAAAAACTAATACAAAAACAATTTTGTTAACTGGAACAAAGAATGGAGATGGAGTGTCATATATAATTAATAATTTAGCTATTCAGTTTGCAAATTTATATTCAAAAGTATTAATAGTAGATGCAAATTTTAAAAATAGATTTATGACAAATGTAACAAAGACAATACAAAATAAAGGGTTAGCAGAACTACTAAGTACAAATAATGTAGATGAAGTTGATGAATTAATACATGAAACAAAAAATGAAAGAATATTTATTTTACCAGCAGGTGAAATAAATGTGATAGAAGATGAATTTGATAAGGAAAATATTACAAATGTTATGGAAAAATTAAAATTGAAATATGATATTATTTTAATTGATTCGGAAAACATAAATGAAAATATTTTTCCTATGTATTTGTCAAATATTACAGATTCAACTATTATTGTTGCAACTTATGGTAAAGTAAGGCAAGAGAATCTTTTAAAAACAAAAAAGGAAATTGAAAATGTTGGTGGAAAAATATCAGGAATTATATTAAATAAAGCTATATAAAAATAGAAATTTTCATATTATGTAACAATTAGGAGGCAGGATTTGAAAGCAACAATATTTAGAATAATTACAATGTTTTTTTTAGTATTAACATTCATATCAATATTCAATTTTTCAAACCAAGATGGACAAACTTCAGGTGGACTAAGTAGAAAAGTGGCAAGGAAAATAGTAGATGTATTTCCATATACTAAAAATTTAAAAGAAGAAACTAAAAATAAAATAGTAGAAAAAACTCAACCAATAATAAGAAAAGGAGCACATTTATCTATTTATACATTAGTTGGAATATTTATAATGAGTTATATAAGTACATATAAAATACATCTAAAATATAAATTTTTAATAAGTATATTAGTAGGCTTGATATATGCGAGTTCAGATGAAATTCATCAAAGTTTTATTCCAGGTAGAACGGCTTCTATAATAGATGTAGGAATAGATACATCAGGAGTTTTATTAGGAATTATATTAGTATTAATTATTATATCAGTGTATAAAGCGTTGACAAAAAAGAGCTATAAGAACAAAATTAATAAAAATTTAAATTAATATAAAAAAACAGTTTAAGAAAAATTAAAACTTAGACTGTTTTTTTAATTAAGAGATTTACAGATAGCTTTAACAATTGGATTGTAATGGTCGTTTTTAGGTAAATCGAAAATTTTATCTATATAGAAAAACTTTTTATTAGAATTTTTAGAAATATAATAATTGCTATAAAAAGTTATTTCTCTAACAATAGTAATAAGAGTTCTAGGAACATTGGATTCATTAATGAAGTAACGATATTTTTTATAAGCATATTCTTTAATTTCATTATCAATTATTCGAAAGTAGATACAATAATTGATTTAACAATATCTCTAGTAGTTTGTTGAACTTTATATACAAGATTGCAGTACTGATTAGAGTTATCATTACACAGCAAATTATTTAATAAAAGTTCAATATTATTATATAAAAGGACTTTCTTTTTGTATATTTCTTTCGAAACCATTTTACACTATTAAAATCTGCCAATATTTGACAAAATTCTAATAAAGGTATATTATAACTACAACATAAAAATTGAATAGGAAAAAAGCATATGTCCATATTCATAAAGAAAAGAGAAAAAGCTTAAATAATGAGTTTATATTTCTGAAAGGAATGAAGGATAAAAATGGAAAAAGAAGAAAAAAACGTAAAAATAAAAAGTATAGTACTATGGATAATAAGCATATTATTTATATTATTATTTATATTATATTTTAAAGAAACACCAGTACCATCAATAGGAATACTAATAGCAGGAATAATGTTGATTCCACCAGTAAACAATGAAATAAAAAAGAAATTACAAGAAAAAGATTATAAATATACAGTAATAAAAAACGTATTTATATTAGTATTATCATCCATATTTATGGCAAATATGCCAAGTAGTAACAAAATGACACAACAAGTGGACGCGAATGTGTTTGAAAATACATCATCTATAATACAAAATGCAACAAGTATAAATGAAATCAATTCAAATGAAATACTAAATGAAGTAAAAATAGATGAAATTGTAGAAAAAAATGGAATATATATAGGCAATGTCAAAAACGGAAAAAAAGACGGAACAGGAACATTTAAATGGAATGATGGCTCTGTATATGAAGGTGAATGGAAAGATGATAAAATAGATGGACAAGGTAAATTAACAATTCCAAACAAAGGAATATATGAAGGATATTTTAAAGATGGTAAAAAAGAAGGTCAAGGTAAATACACATTTGTAAATGGAGATATATATGAAGGAAACTTTTCAAAAGATGAAATGTCTGGACAAGGAAAATATACATTTAAAAATGGAGATATATATTCTGGGAAATTTGTGGATAATCAATTTAATGGGCAAGGTACATATACAACAAATGGTAAAAAATATACAGGAACTTGGAAAAACAATGAATATAAAAAGTAAAATTTAGGGGGAAGTTATGGAAGAAGGAAAAGAAAAACTAATTCCAAAAATAAATAAAAAAATAAGTGATTTCTTATATGAAGAAGAAGGAAATATAAGTAGAGGAAAAATTTTAACAGTTGGATCATTATTATTAATAGCAGGAATAATATTTGCAGATGAGGTATATGGAGCGCACAGGTCACATTCATCACACTCTTCGCACTCATCACATTCATCATCAAGTTATTCAGGACATGGAAGTCATCAAAGTCATCAGAGCCATCAAAGCAGTAGCACTCACAGTAGTCATAGCAGTTCAGCAGCATCATCAAGTGGAACAACAAAATCAGTAGTACCATCAACTACAACAACTAATACTGCTCCAGCAAGTACAACAAAGACACCAGTAGTTACAGAAACTACACCAACATTCCAAAAACCACAAATACCACCAGCAACACCAACAATAGAATAGGAGAAATTAGATGGACAAGTTATATAAAATAAAAGATAATTATGCAGAAATTTTATTAAATTCAAAATTATATCCAGTAATAGCAATAAAAAAAGCACTAAGCAATTATTTAGAATATACATATGTCAAAATGGATTATAAAGATGAACAAACAATAAAAATAGAGATGGTCTTAAAAGAAGAATCAAAAGAAGATTTAGAAAAAATAATAGGCGAATTATATAATGAATTATTTAATGAAATACTTAGATATGAAATATCAGTAGAAACAAAAAATTTAAGAGAACTAATTGTAGGAAGAGCATTATATACAACTTGCATAGATACAGAAATAGAGCAAGAAAAAAATGAAGAAAACGAAAAAATTGTAGAAATTTTAGAAGATTACAATATAGATGATATAGCAACAAATTGGTTTGATAAATCTGAAAATAAATAGGAGTAAAGATGTTACCATATATACAAAGTATAATAGCGATAATACTAGGAATAGTATCATCAATAACAGATTTAAAAAATAAAAAAATATATAATAAAAATATAATAATAGCACTTATTATAAGTGCTATTAATTATGCAATATGTTTTAAACAAATTGAAATAAATTATATACTAAATTTTATTATCAATTTAATAATTACAATAGTAATATCATTCATATTTTATTATTTCAAAATTTGGGCAGCAGGTGATGCAAAATTGTTTTTGGCAATAACATTTATGATACCATATGAAATATATGAAGTAGAAACAAAAAATGTATTTCCAGCATTAAATTTATTAATAATAATCTTTTGTGTTGCATTTATATATGTGGTTTTAGAAACGATTTTTTTATGGATTAAAGATAAGCAAAGACTAGAAAGATTAAGACTATCAAGTTTTGATAAAGAAGATATAAAAGAATTCGTAATACAATATTTGTTAGGATATTTTATAATAATTTTTATAAATAATATTTTAAATAAATTTTTTATAGATTTTAGAATAAGTAACCAAGGACTTATATTGTTATGCAATATGCTTGTACTAATTTTTGTATATCGAATTATAAAAACGAAAAAAACAAGTATGATAGTTGCAGAAGTCTTTTTAGCAGCAAATATAATTTATTATTTGATATTTGGATTCCAAATTTATGCTATAAATTTAAAAATATTGTTACTAGTGTTTATAATTATGGTATTTAGAAGAGTGTCAGAAAAATATAATTATGAAGAAATAAAAATAAGTGATTTAAAGCCTAGAATGATATTATCATATGGAAGTATTTTAAGATTTTATACTTCAAGAGTTAAAGGATTGCCTAAAAATACTACAGAAACAACAGATTCTAGATTGACAGAAGAACAGGTAGAAAGTATAAAAAGATGGAGCAAAACATCAAAAGGAACTGAAACAATTGTTGTTGTAAAACATATGCCATTCGCTCCATTTATGCTAGTTGGTGAAATATTATTTTTTGTATTGAGATTATATAGTTAGGAGTAAAACATGCAAAATAGACCATTTATATTAAAAGGAAATATAAGTATAAAAAATGAAGATGAATATATTATAGGAAAAATTATAAAAAATAAAAATGTAGAAGAAAAACAAGAATACATACAAATATTAGACAATCAAAATATCAATCAATATCAAAGTGGATATAAAGGATATATTTTTGAAGACAAGCCACAAAATATAAATTTAGAAAACATAAATAATTGCTACAATGTAGAAGGCTTTAATACATTAATAGATTATGATGTTGTAGAAATAATAAATAACAAAAATATACGAGTATTATATAGAGATGATTCAGATGACAATGCGATTGTAGTAACTAATCAATGTAATTCAAATTGCATTATGTGTCCAGATTCAGATGTAGTTAGAAATACAAAAGAAAATCCAAATATAAAAAAGATAATTGAGCAAATACATTGTATACCAGATGATACAAAACATATTACAATAACAGGTGGAGAGCCTGGAATACTAAAAGATGATTTGTTCAAAGTTTTAGTAGAGTGCAAAAAATGTATTCCAGAAACTGAATTTTTATTTTTATCAAATGGAAGAGTATTTTCAAATACTGAATATGTTAATAAATTTAAAGAAAGTATACCAGAATTTATTAGAGTTGCAATACCAGTTTATGCTGATAATAGTGAATTACACGATAGTATTACAAGAGCAAAAGAAAGCTTTGAGCAAAGCATTTGTGGAATAAAAAAATTGATAGAAAGAAATATTGATGTAGAAATTAGAATTGTTGTTACAAAAATGAATTATAAATATTTAAATGATATTGCAAAATTTATAGTAAAAGAGATAGCAGATGTAAAAATGGTAAATATAATGGCATTAGAAATGACTGGAAATGCTTATAAAAATAGAGAAGATATATGGATTAATTTTGATAAAGTAAATAAATATTTATATGATGCATGTTTAACAATAGTACAATCAGGAATAATTGTAAATTTATATAATTTTCCATTATGTAATATTGATGAAAGATTATATAGTATTGCACATAAAAGTATTAGTGATTATAAAGTTAGATTTAAAGAAGAATGTGAGAAATGTAAAGTAAAGAAAAATTGTGGAGGATTTTTTAATTCAACAATAAATGTAAAAGAAATAAAGGTAAATCCAGTTTTATAGATTGCAATATTTGAAAAAAAGCAGAGACTTAAAAAATATTATTTAGAAAAAGGAATGAGGTAAAATATGTACAAAATAAATTATTTTAATTTTAAAGAAAGAGAAAATAATTATTTAATAACAAATGACATGGGAAGATTTGCTTTTGTACCAAAAAATGAATTTAAAAAACTAATAAAAAAGGAAAAATTAAAAGAAGATATATATAATGAATTAGTTGAAAAAAGTTTTATATTTGAAGGTAGAAATGAAGTTTTTGCAACAGAGGCATCTTTAGAAGTAAGAAAACAAAAAGAGTATTTATTAGTCCCAACAACATTACATATATTTGTTGTTAGTAAAAACTGTAATTTCAATTGTATATATTGCCAGGCTGGAAACTTGAATCAAAAAGAGGAGTATAAGATGACAAAAGATACAGCAAAAAAGGCTGTAGATATAGCATTACAGTCACCTAGTGATTATCTCACTTTTGAATTTCAGGGAGGAGAACCATTAACTAATTTTGATGTCATAAAATACATAATAGAATATTCAAAAGAAGCGGGAAATGAAAAAAACATTGAGTATAATTTGGTATCTAATTTAACATTACTTACTGATGAAATGATGCAATTTTTTATAGAAAATAATGTATCAATATGTACATCAATTGATGGAAATAGAAAAATTCAAAACAAAAATAGGCCATATGCAAATAAAGATTCTTATGAAGAAACTGTTAATAAAATAAAAATGTTAAGAGAAAATGGGAAAAATATTAGTGCAATTGAAACTACAACTAAATATAGTTTAGAAAATTATAAAGAAATTGTTGATGAATATATAAATTTAGGATTAGAAAATATATTTATAAGGCCATTAACAAAATTGGGAAAAGCAGATAATAACTGGAAAAAAATAGGATATGATGCAGAAGAATTTTTGGAGTTTTATAAAAAAGTATTAGAATATATTCTACAAAAAAATAAAGAAGGGAAAAACTTAATAGAAGGACATGGTAGTATTTTGTTGAAAAAAATTCTAAGAAACAGTCCAATTAATTATATGGAATTGCGTTCTCCTTGTGGAGGGGCAATAGGCCAACTTGCATACTATTATGATGGAAACATTTACACATGTGATGAGGGAAGAATGTTATCAGAAATGGGAGATGATAGTTTTAAATTAGGCAATATTGAAGAAAGTTCATATAGAGATTTGATGGAATGCAACTCTACAAAAGCAATGTGTATTTCTTCTTGTATTGAATGTTTACCTTCTTGCAGTGGCTGCGTTTATACACCTTATTGTGGTACATGTCCTGTTATTAATTTAGCACAAGATGAGAATATTTATGCTAAATATCCAAAGGAGTTTAGATGTAAAATCTATGGTGGTATTTTAGATATTTTGTTTGATTATATTGAGAAAAATGATAATGAAATAATGAATATTTTTGAAAAATGGATTTATTAATAATTTTTTTTGTCGAAAAAATAAATAATATCTTAAAAACACTTTACTTTTTCTTCAAAAAAATATATGATATTATAGTAAAATAAAAATGAATCTAGAGGGAGAAAAAATGGAAGAAGAACAAGAAAAAAGAAAAAAAGCAGGAAAACACTCAGCAGAAAAGGAAAAAACAAAAAAACAAAAAGGAAAAAAAGGTAAAATAATAAAAATAATTTTAATAGTAATATTAGTAATAATAATAGCATTCGGAATAGTAGCAGGAACATTTATAAATGGAAAATTTTCAAAGATAAATTTTCAAGATTTAGATGAGAACGATTTAGGAACAAATGATGATATTTATAGTGAAATTGAAGGATTAACAAAAAAGGAATATGATCAAGTAATAAATATAATGCTTTTAGGTTCTGACTCAAAAGATATGAGTGATACATATGGTGGAAATAGTGATGCTATGATGATTATATCTGTAAATCCAAAATATAAAAGCATAAAATTAATAAGTATCCCAAGAGATACAGCAGCAAAAATAGATGGAGTAAAAAACAGATATAAAATAAATTACGCATTTGCAACAGGGAAAGAACAATTAGCCTTAAAAACAGTTAATCAAACATTTGACTTAAATTTAAAAGAATATGTAACAATAAACATATCTTCTATGTATGACATCATAAATGAATTAGGCGGAGTAGAAGTAAATGTTACACAAGATGAAATGAAATGGGTAAATGAATATGTAGACATGTTTTACAAGTTTTCAGGAAAACCAACAAAAAAACTTACTAGATATGGAAAAGTTACTTTAACAGGAGAACAAGCAGCGGCATATGTGAAAGAAAGAATGTCTGGAACAAACAACAAAAATAGTGAACATGGCGATTATGGAAGAACAAGAAGACAAAGAGACGTATTTATTTCTATGCTTAATAAAATTGCAAGTAAAGAACCAAAAGAAATATCAAGAATATTAGATTTAATATTAAGCCAAGTAACAACAAATATAAATGTAGCAAAATATACAGCAATGTTACCAGATTTTATATCTAATAAAAATGAATATTTAAACAATATTACTTCAGTAATGTTGCCAGCATTGGAATATAGTAACGAAATTTATGAAAACAATGCATATCTATATGTAACAGATACAGAAAAAGCTAAAAAAGATTTTATAAAATATATGTACCAAATGTAATTTTTTTATAAAATTACTTGATACTAAAAATACAGTATGATAAAATATTAATGTTTAATTCGGAAGATAAAAGGAGAGGAAAAATGGAAGAAGTTGATTTAAAAGAATTTATAATGTTATTTTGGAATAAAAAGGTAAGTATTATACTTATAACTATTATTTTTATGTTTATAGGAATTATATATTCAGTAGGATTTATTACACCTAAATATACATCTTCAACAACATTATTGTTAGCAACATCAGAAAGTTCAAATTCTAAGACTAATACAATAACAACAAGTGATATAACATTAAACTCTAAATTAGTATCAACATATAGTGAATTAGTAAAGAGTAAAAATGTAACAAGGCAAGTTATTTCAAATTTGGGAATTGATGAAACAGAAGATGAGTTAAGAAATAGTATAACAGTAAGTTCCGTAAAAGATACGGAATTAATAAAAATATCTGTAACAGATAAAAATGCAACAAATGCATATAACATAGCTAATGAAATAGCAAAAGTTTTTACTCAAAAAGTATCTGAAATTTATAATATAAACAATGTACAAATTTTAGATCAAGCAGAAATAAGTACAACACCATCTAATATAAATCATGCAAAAGATGTTATAATGTTTACATTTGTAGGTTTATTTGTTGCCATAGTATTTGTATTAGTTGCAAATATGTTAGATACAACAATAAAAAGTTCAGAAGAGGTTGAAAAGCTTTGTAATGTGCCAGTAATTGCATCAATACCATTATACAGTTTTGAGATTGCTAAAAACAAAGGAGGAAAAAGAAGAAGATGAAGTCAAACAAAGAATTAATAGTTCAAAAAGATCCAAAATCACCTGTTTCAGAAGTATTTAGAACATTAAGAACAAACATTCAATTTATGAATGCAAATAAAAAATTAAAAACATTATTAATAACATCAACTTTTCCAGGAGAAGGAAAAAGCTGGGTTGCATCTAATTTGGCTGTGACTTTTGCACAAGCTGGAAATAAGGTTATTTTAATAGACGCAGATATGAGAAAAGGTAGACAATATAAAATTTTTGATGCTTTACCACGTCCAGGACTTTCAAATTATTTATCTGGTATGGATTTAGAAGAAGGAGAAGAGCCAGATATATCAAAATATTTACAAAGAACAGAGGTTAATAATTTATTAATTATGACAGCAGGTAATATACCACCAAATCCTTCAGAATTATTAGTATCTGATCAAATGAACAAATTATTAAAGAACTTAAAGAGTGTATGTGATATTGTAGTAATAGATGGAACACCATGTGAATTAGTAACAGACTCAGTTATATTATCAAGAATAGTAGATTCTACAGTTATTGTAACAGCACATAAAGAAACTAAAAAAGACAATTTAGAGAAAATAGTTAGAAATATTAAAAATGTAGGTGGAAATTTAGCAGGTGTAGTTATTAATAAAATGCCTGTTTCAATAAAAAAATATAATGAAAATTATTATTATGCTTCAACAACAGCTAGTACAATAGATCCAGAATTTAAAAAGAGAGAAAAAGAAACAAAAGAAATAGTAAATGAAGACAAAAAAAATAATTTGGATGATTTAACAGATGAAATAAAGAAACAATCAGAAAACTTCGAAAGGATTATGAAAAAAGATTCACATAAGAGTAATAACAGAGAAGATAGTAAATATGAAGAAAAATTAGATAAAAAAGTAGAGAGTGAAGAAGACATAGAAAAAGAAAAAAAAATGCAGGATAGAACAAACGATATTTTAAATCAAATAAATACTTATTTAGAAAAAGAAAAAAATAAAGATACAACAAACAACAAAGAAAAATAGTAAAGAGGAGAACAACAATGATAGACTTTCATTCACACATAATACCAAACATAGATGACGGTTCTAGAAGCGTAGAAGAAACATTTAACTTATTAAAAGAAGCACAAGAAGTAGGCTTTGAAGGAATTGTATTAACATCACATTATATAGAAGGGTATTATGAAACAGATGCACCAGAAAGAGATATATGGGTAAAAGCAATAAGTGATAATTTAAAAACAAAAGGAATAAAAACAAATTTATATTTAGGAAATGAAATATATATATCAGATAATATGATGAACCTACTAATAGATGGAAAGGCTTCTACAATTAATAATAGTAGTTATGTTTTATTTGAAATGCCAATGAATGCAGAACCAATGAATTTATATGATGTAATATATTCATTAGAAGAGAATAAACTTATACCAGTATTAGCTCATCCTGAAAGGTATAGTTTTGTACAAAAAGAACCAGAACTTGTTTATGATTTAATACAAAAAGGAGTATTAATGCAATCAAATTATGGTAGTATTTTAGGACAATATGGCGAAAAAGCTAAAATGACAGTTAAAAAATTCTTAGAGGCAAACATGGTTCATTTTCTTGGAAGTGATGTACATAGACAAAATACTATATACAAAAAAATACCACAAGCATTACAAGAAATAGAAAATATAGTAGGAGAACAAAAATTAGAAGAATTAACAACAATAAATCCTAGGTTAGCATTAGAAAATAAAAGAATAGATATAGAAGAACCAGAAGAAGTAACATTAACATTTAAAGAAAAAATAATGATGTATTTAAAAAGGAACTAAAAAATTGGAATTGAGGGATATGTTGCCTTAATCCCAAAAATTTAAAATAGAATCTTTATAAATAAGGGTGATGTTAATAACAGAATTTTGAAAGGAAGTATATTTTATGAGAAAATATTTTGGAACAGATGGGATAAGAAGAATTGCAAACACAGAACTTACACCTGAATTAGTGTATAAAGTTGCAAAAGCTGGAGCATATGTTTTATCAAAACATACAGACCATACACCAACAATTTTAATAGGAAGAGATACAAGAATATCAGGTACTTTAATAGAAAGCGCCATGGTTGCAGGATTTTTAAGTTATGGTGCAAATGTTAAATTATTAGGAGTTATACCAACACCAGCTGTAGCTTATTTAACAAGAAAATTACAAGCAGATGCAAGTGTTGTTATATCTGCATCACACAATACATTTGAATTTAATGGAATAAAATATTTTAGCAATAAAGGTATGAAAATACCAGATAGTTTAGAAGAAGAAATTGAAGAAGTAATGGATTCTGGTAAAATTGATGAATTAACAGCAGTAAGTAGCAAAATAGGTGTGTCTGAATATAGACAAGATTTATTAGATGAATATGTATATTTCTTTAGGAAAAATTTTGATGATAATTTTGAAAAATTAAACAGGGAAGATTTTGTAGTTGGTATAGATACAGCAAATGGAGCTACATCAGTTGTTGCAGAAAAGGTTTTTAAAGCATTAGGAATAAAATATAAAATAATACATAACAATCCAGATGGAATAAATATAAATGATAATTGTGGTTCAACACATTTAGAATCTTTGAAAAAATTTGTAGTAGAAAACAAATTAAGTCTTGGAGTTGCATATGATGGTGACGGAGACAGATGCTTGGCTGTTGATGAAAATGGAAATGAAATAGATGGTGATATGATAATGGCTATTGTATCAAATTATTTAAAGAAAAAAGGAAAACTTGCAAAAGATACAGTAGTTGCGACAGTAATGAGTAACTTAGGTTTGCATAAATATACAAGAGACAATGGGTTAGAGCTAATTCAAACAAAAGTTGGAGATAGATATGTATTAGAAGAAATGCTAAAAGATGGATACAATTTAGGTGGAGAACAATCAGGTCATGTAATATTATTAGATTACAATCCAACTGGGGATGGTATTTTAACATCATTAATGCTAATTCAAGCGATATTAGAAGAAAATGAAAAAGCCTCAAAAATGGCTGAAATAATTAAGTTATATCCACAAGTATTAATAAATGCTAAAGTAAATTCAGAAAAAAAATATGATTATGATAAAGATAGTGAAATAAAAGATGCAATAGAAAAATTAGAAAAAGAATTTGCTGGAAATGGAAGAGTTTTAATTAGACCATCAGGAACAGAACCACTAGTAAGAGTCATGATAGAAGGAGAAGACCAAAAATATATAACTCAAAAAGCAAAAGAAATAGCTAAATTGATAGAAGAAAAATTAAAATAAATTTATTATATAGAGTTTATTGAGATAAATAAAAAATGTAATATACATGTAATAAAATTGTAATTAAAAAGTAATAATATATTTTTTAAAAATATATTGAAATAAATAATAAAAAATGATAATATTTATTCATAACAAAAGAGAAAGAGGGAAAAAAATGTTTATTTTTGATTTAACAAATATATTTACATTATTATTAGTAACAATAGCTACAGTATTACTTATATACTTATCACAAGAATTAAAAAAGAGCTTAGTTGCAGCAATTCCGTTGTTTGCATTTGTATTAGATTTAATAATACATACAGTTCAAATGTTAACATTAAAAGCAGAATATTCATATTTATATTCAACATTAACAATTAATATGGCTGTTGATTTTGCATTTTTACTAGTAACATTTTTAGCATATCTATGGGCTGATGATGTTGAAGCAAAAGCACAAAATAAAAAGACAATTAATAGTAAAGGAATTGACTGGTTATTTAAACAAGTTTAATAACATTAAAAATATATAGTGATTATAGTGAAATACTTTATATATAAGGTGTTTCATTTTTTTATATTGTAGGAAATTACTATAATTCTGTTATTATTTCTATTATTACAAGTAACAAGTGTTAATTGCTTCTTACTATTATCATATGAATATATAGGAGATAAATCATCAGGTTTGACTTCATATATTTTTTTTACATAGTAACAAAATATTTTATTTAAATTGTTGGTAAGAAGAATTTTATTATTAACATTTAGAGAAGCGATATTACTAAAGAACTTATTATTATCATAGTTATGACCTGCAATACAGATATTACCATTTTCACCAAAATTTGGTCCAAAAAATCTACAAGGTGAGATTTTTAAAAATTCATTATCAAAATTAGAAAAAACAGGATATTGAATATTTAACTTTGGAATACTTATTGTTCCTAAAATGTTTTGCTTATCTGATGTTATATTATTTTTAGTAATTAAAGAATCAGGTTCAGTATTAATAGAAGATAAGTTTGAGTAAATTCTTATAATATTATAATTTTCAAGGATTTGCTCTGAATATTTTTCTTGTTTAGATATTTTTATTGATTTATATATAAAAGTTCCAAAAATAAAAACAATTAGCAAAATTGAGAAATATAATTGTATTTTAAAATTTTTTTTAATTTTAGATTTGTATGACTCATTTTTTAGATACGTTTGTAAAATTTGATTCATTATTATAATAAAACTCCTTTTTATAAAAATAAAAATGTATAAAGATGATAATTTCTAATTTGGTTTATATTTATTATTTGCAATATATTATTAAATTATTAATATATAGTATTTATAAAAAATATTTTAAAAGTATTGAAATTTTAAAAAAATGTGATATAATATTTGAAAATTAGGTAGTAGATTTAATCTAATTTAAGAATATAATAAAAACAAAAGTAAGGACAACACAAATTATATAATATCTTTTAGAGAGCCAATGGATGGTGAAAATTGGTAAGTAAAAATAATTTGTTATCGCCTAACTGTTTTTGAGCAGAACTGTAAAATTAAAGTATTTAATATATATTTTAATAATGCAAAGTAAGTTTAAACGTAAATCTGCGTTAAAGATTAATAAGAGAATAATGTAAAATGTATAAGTGATTATATAAAACTTAAAATAAATTATAGTGGAACATTATTAAAATAGGTGGTACCGCGGAATAGAAGCTATTTCGTCCTAAATATTAGGACAGAAGTAGCTTTATTTTTTTGAAACATTGGGACGGTCCAAATTTGTCTTGCAATTTGTGTCAAAAAAGTCGAAAAAATGAAAGGAGAGAATAAGATGCAAGAACTAAAAATACATGGTGTTTATAAACATTTTAAAGGTGACTATTATTTAGTAGAAGATATAGCAAAAGATTCTGAAACAAAAGAAGAAATGGTATTATATAGAAGATTATACGAAGATTGCGGATTATGGGTAAGACCAAAAGAAATGTTTTTATCAGAAGTAGACCACGAAAAGTATCCTGATGTAAAACAAAAATACAGATTTGAATTACAAAATATAGAAAGTGTTGCAAAAAATTTTAAAAAATAAAAAGCAAAAAAAGGAGGAATTTTTTATGTATAAAAAAGTAGAGTTAAAAGACGGCTTTGTAGGAATGGAAAGAGAAGTCGCAGAAAACTGGAAGAAAAAAGACATAATCAAGAAAAATTTTGATATGAATAAAGGAAAAAGATATTTCACATTTTATGATGGACCACCAACAGCAAATGGAAAACCACATGTTGGACATATCGAAACAAGAGTTATGAAAGATATAATTCCAAGATACAAAGTTATGAAAGGATATCAAGTTATAAGAAAAGCTGGATGGGATACACATGGATTACCAGTTGAACTTGAAATAGAGAAAAAACTTGGAATTTCTGGAAAACAACAAATTGAAGAATATGGTGTAGAAAAATTCGTTAAAGAATGTAAAGAAAGTGTTTTCACATATGTTCATATGTGGGAAGAAATGACAAACAAAGTTGGATATTGGGTAGATATGGAACATCCATATGTAACATACCATAATGACTACATTGAATCAGTTTGGTGGGCTTTAAGCCAATTATGGAAAAAAGGTCTTTTATATGAAGGACACAAAGTTATGCCATATTGCCCAAGATGTGGAACAGCGTTATCTTCACATGAAGTTGCACAAGGTTATAAAGATGTTAAAGATTTAACATGTGTTGCTAAATTCAAAGTTCTAGATGGTCAAAATATAGAAAATGAAGCAATTGAGCCAAACACATATATTCTTGCTTGGACAACAACTCCTTGGACATTACCATCAAACCTAGCATTATGTGTAAATAAATCATATACATATGCAGAAATAAAAGCAAATATTGGAACAGATGAAGAACCAGTATATGAAAACTACATTTTAGCAAAAGATTTAATTGAATCAGTTTTAAAAGAAACTCCATATGAAATAGTAAAAGAATTCAAAGGTGAGGAATTATTAGGAGTAAAATATGAACAATTAATGCCATTTGCTAAAGTTGATGGAAAAGCCTTTGAAGTAATTCATGGTGATTATGTAACACTAACAGATGGTACTGGAATCGTTCACATTGCACCAGCATATGGTGAGGATGATAGTTTAGTTGCAAAACAAAACGGAATTACATTTGTAAATTTAGTAGATAAAACAGGAAGATTTGTACCAGAAGTAGAACCATGGGCAGGTAGATTTGTTAGAGATTGTAACGAAGATATTTGTAAATGGTTAGCAGACGAGAACAAATTATTCAGCAAAGAAAAACATATGCACTCATATCCACATTGTTGGAGATGTGACACACCATTACTATACTATCCAAAAGAAAGTTGGTTTGTTGCAATGAGTAAATTAAGAGACGAATTAGTTGCAAACAACAACAAAGTAAACTGGTATCCAGACACAATTAGGACAGGAAGATTTGGAAAATTTCTAGAAAATGTAATTGACTGGGGAATTTCAAGAGACAGATATTGGGGAACACCACTTCCAATTTGGACTTGTGAAGACGAAAACTGTGGACATCAAGAATGTATTGGAAGTATTGCAGAATTAAAAGAAAAAGCAATAGATTGCCCAGAAGATATAGAATTACACAAACCATATATTGATAATGTACATTTAAAATGTCCAAAATGTGGTAAAGAAATGAAAAGAGCAAAAGAAGTTATAGACTGTTGGTTTGACTCAGGTTCAATGCCTTTTGCACAATGGCACTATCCATTTGAAAATAAAGAAATGTTTGATAATAACTTCCCAGCAGGATTTATTTCAGAAGCTATTGACCAAACTAGAGGATGGTTCTATACATTAACAGCTTTAGGAACAGCATTGTTTGGAAGAACACCATTTGAAAACTGTATAGTTTTAGGACATGTTCTAGATGAACACGGACAAAAAATGTCAAAATCAAAGAAAAATGGTGTAGATCCAATGGTATTATTAGATGCAGTTGGAGCAGATGCAACAAGATGGCATTTCTATACAGTATCAGCACCATGGTTACCAACAAGACTTAGCTTAAACAATGTTCAAGAAACACAAAGAGGATTTTTAAGCACATTGTGGAATGTATATTCATTCTATGTTTTATATGCAGAAATAGACCAATTTAATCCATTAAAATATAGTGATTTCAAAATTACAAATATAATGGATAAATGGATAATTTCAAAATTAAATACATTAGTAAAAGAAGTAGACGAAAAACTAGATAAATATGACATAACAAGTGCAGCACTTCAAATTGAAAGCTTTACAGACGAACTTTCAAACTGGTATGTACGTAGAAATAGAGAAAGATTCTGGAGTCAAGAATTAACAGAAGACAAAATCGGAGCATATGTAACACTATATAAAGTTCTAGTAACACTATGCAAAGTAGCAGCACCATTTGTACCATTTATGACAGACGAAATTTATCAAAACTTAGTTGTAGGATTAGATGAAAAAGCACCAGAAAGCATTCACTTATGCTTATGGCCTGAATATGACGAAACAGCAGTTGATAAAAAACTAGAACAAGAAATGGATTTAGCATACACAATAGTAAAACTAGGAAGAAGTGCAAGAAATTCTGTAAATATCAAAAATAGACAACCACTATCAGAAATGCTAATATCTGTAAACACATTACCTGAATACTATTCTGATATAGTAAAAGAAGAATTAAATGTTAAAAAAGTTGAACTAGGAGCAGAAATGTCAGACTACGTAAACTTTGAAATCAAGCCAAATCTACCAGTTTTAGGAAAAGAATATGGAAGATTAATACCTAGAATAAAACAAGAAATAGCAAAGAAAAATCAAATGGATTTAGCCAACACAGTAAAAAACGGTGGAGTAGAATACATCGAGATAGATGATACACAAATAGCTTTAAATTCAGAAAACTTACTAATTACAATGAATGGTAAAGAAGGATTTGCATTTGCAGGTGAAGGTGAAATAGGTGTTGTATTAGATACACATATCACACAAGAGCTAAAAGAAGAAGGATATGTAAGAGAGGTATTATCAAAAGTTCAAAATATGAGAAAAGACAAAGGATTTGAAGTTTTAGATAAAATAAATCTTTATGTATCTGGAAATGAAATGCTTGAGAATGTTATTAAACAAAATGCAGAATTGATTAAACATGATACTTTGGCATTAGAGATTGTTTATGATGCTGAAAGAGCTGATTATACAGAAACTAATATCAATGGTGAAAACTTGAAATTAGATGTTGAAGTTGTAAAATAAAATCGGAATTTGGGGTCATCGCCCCAGATTCTGCAAAATTTTAAGGGGATATATATGGAAAAAGAAAAATTAATTGAAACAAATCAATTAACAGAAAAACAAAAATTATTATTATATTTTTTTACATATTCATTTTTGGGATGGATATTAGAAACTATCTTTTGTGTGTTAACATTAGGAGTATTTAATAAAAGAGGATTCTTATATGGACCTGTGTGTCCAATATATGGATTTGGAGCAATAATTTTAATAGAAAGCTTGAAAAAAATAAAAACAAATACTGCAGGTAAATTTTTTATTTCAATGATAGCATTTACAATATTTGAATACGTAGTATCTGTTGTACTTGAGAGCTTATTTGGCTTAAGATGGTGGGATTATACAGGTGAACCATTTAATTTTCAAGGAAGAATAAGCCTTGCATATTCAATTGCATGGGGAATAATTGGAACTATTTTTGTAGAAAAAATTCATCCTTTTTTGAAAAAACAGTTAGAAAAGCTTACAATTAAAATTCCACATAAGGTTCAAGTTATTTTATTGAATGTCTTTTTAGTAATTATTTTGATTGATTTTGTGATGTCTATAACGAGATATTCAATTGCTTTATATTAACAAAAAAGGGATTTGGGGTGGTGGCCCCATAATCCCTTTTTAGATTTTCATACCTTTTGTACCCTTTAATCCATTTAGTGAAACTCCTGATAAAATATTGCTGTCGAAAGAAAAAGTTAAATTCTTTTCTTCACGATTTCTCTTTAAACTTAAATCAATAAGTTTATCAAGTAAATCTGTATAATTTAAATTAGCAGCTTTCCATAAATGAAATGATAGGGAGCCAGGTATTGTATTTACTTCATTAACATATATTGCGTTAGTATCTTTATCTATCATAAAATCTATACGAATAACACCTGAACAACCTAAAACTTTGAAAGTTTTAATACTAAGTTTTTGAATCGTTTGCTTTACATCTGGGCTGATATCAGCAGGTAGTTTTAATACTCCAGCATTCATTGATTTTGTTCCACCTAATTTTTTATTTCCAGATATATATTTATCATTAAAACTTAAAATTTCATCAGTTTTTATAGGTTCTTCACATTCTGAAGCTTCTGCAGATTCATAATCTCCAACTACAGAGCAGTTAACTTCTTTTAGATTCTTAATTGCCTTTTCAACAAGTATTTTTCTTGAATATGAAAATGCATCTTCTAGAGAATCAATCAATTCTTCTTTATTTTTCGCAATTTGTATTCCTACACTAGAACCTAAATTAACAGGTTTTACAATAACAGGATAAGCAAATTCTTTTTCAACTGAATCAATAATATTTTCTGCACTTTCATTATAATCTTTTAAAGTAAAACATTTGCAATTTAAGATAGGAATATCATTATCTTTTAATATACATTTGCATACATATTTGTCCATTCCACAAGCAGAAGAAATAACATCACTTCCAACGTAAGGAATATTAAACATTTTTAAATATCCTTGTAAAGTTCCATCTTCAACATTTGTTCCATGAACGATAGGGAAGGCAATATCAATATAATCATAAACACTACTTTCATAGAATTTTTTATTACATTTTAACAAAATAACTTTATTACCTCTTTGGGCTAAAGTGACTTGTGAACTAATATGAAGCAAATTATCAATATTTTTATATTGATTTATATCGCCTATAAAATTACCACAATACATTTTATTTTCTTTTGATATGTATATAGGAACAATATCATATTTATTTTTATCAATATTTTCAATAGCTTGAAGTGCTGTTATTATAGACACTTCATGTTCTACGCTTTTTCCTCCAAAAAATACACCAATTTTAGTTTTCATAATTATCAAATCCTTTCTATATATTATAATTATCAGGTAAATCATTTTCTAGCAAAACAGTTACCTTATTATTAATAGTTAATTGAGATATATGTTGCATAGCTTCTTGAGAGGTATTTACAATAAAGATTTTATCTTCATTAAAATTCATAGAATTAATACCTTCTAAAATATATTTTGATGATTTACTATTTACTAAAAATATATAATCACATATATTTACCATGTATTTACCAAGTTCAAAATTATATTTTTCTTCATCTTTACCTAGTTCTATTAATCCAGGAGTAACGATTATTTTTGTTCCTTCAAATTCTGCCAAAGTATCTAATGCTGATTTAGAGCTTATAGGGTTAGAATTATAAGAATCATCAATTATATTTAAGTTTCCATGAGGGATTAATTCTAATCTATGTTCTACGTTTTTAATTTCTCGTACAGAGTTTACAATTTTATTTAATGGAATACCTAAATAATTTGAAACACCTATTGCACCAGTTAGATTTATAACATTGTGTTTTCCGATAAGTTTTGTTTTAAATTCCAATTTTTCTTTTGATTTATTAGATGATAATGTAAATGAAAGTCCTCTAGAAGATGAGGTTAAATTAAAACTGTTATAGTCTAAATTTTTATTATCAACACCATATGTTAAAATATTTTTATTTAAATCTTGTTTTGCAATATATTTATTATTATAATTCAAAAATGTAATACCATTATTTTTTGTAACACTATCCATTAACTCAAATTTTGTTTTTATTATATTATCAATAGATTTAAAACTTTCTAAATGTTGAGGACCTATTGCTGTAATAATTCCAATTTTAGGTTCTACTATATCGCAAATTTCTTTTATATCACCAATATGTGTAGCTCCCATTTCACATATAAAAATTTGATGAAATGGTTTTAAATTTTCTCTTATTGTTTTTACAACACCCATAGTGGTATTATAATTTTTTGGAGTTACCAATACTTCATATTTGGAAGATAAAGTATTTGCTAAAAAATTTTTAACACTTGTTTTTCCATAACTTCCTGTAACACCGATGACTAATAAATTAGGCATATCTTTTAATATTTTTTTTGCTTGATTGATATAGTATCTTTTTCCTAATAGTTCAATAGGAGAATTTATAAAATTTGCTATAAGAGCTATGATAGGGGATAAGATATTTAAAATGCAAAGTTTTATAAAAATTAGATTTGTACTATTTGCAGTTATAAATATAAGCAAAATCAATAATATTTCTGTTATAAACATTCTTTTAACTCTGTTTGTAAATTTAAAAGGAATTTTTGCTTTCTTTTTAGGTATATTATAAAAAATCGATAAAGCTAAAAATATTATAGCGATTATAGAAGTTGTAACATTATTAAATGTTAATAGCAGTGTTGGAAATGCTATTAATAAAATTTGCAAGACAATCTTTTTATAATTATTTTTTATCCAATGCAATTGCTTTTTAAAGAAATAGGAATTTAGTTGAAACATATGCATATGAAATACTAGCAAAACAACTAAATTTATTATATATTCTGTAATAATAATTTGTTCCATTAGTTACCTCCATCAAGAAATGTATTTATTATTTTATTTACGTATCCAGGTTGTTCTAAAAATACATAATGAGAACAATTTTCTATTCTTATTAGGCCTGCATCTGGTATAAGCTTTTCCATAAGTTCTCCATCAGATATAGGTGTGGCTGTATCATTAGAACCCCATATTAATAGAGTAGGGACATTTATATTTGGTAAAAATTCTCGTAAATCATAATTTATTAACTGTACTAAAGTTTCTTTCATTATTGGACTTGCATTTTTGTAATCTTCTGAACCAAAATTATTTTTTAATTTCGTAATTAAATTTGGAAAAATTTTTTTGATAGGTTTTAACTCTAAAATATTTTTACCAATTTTGGCTAATTTCACTTTTGAATTTTGATATAAAGTTTTTTCATGAACTATTCCAGCACTTCCAATTAAAATTATTTTGTTTACTTTAAAACTTAAATTTTTTTCATTCATAAGTTTTATTATAATTCTTCCACCGTTAGAATGCCCTATTAAAGATAGTTCATTTATATTTTGACTTTTTATAAAATCAATAACAAATGTTACATAATCATCCAAATTCCAGCTAGTATTAGGTTCTTCAGATTCTCCAAAACCAGGCATATCTAAACAATATACAGTGTGGTAGGTAGAAAGAGAGTTGATAATTGGCATGTAAGTATTAATATTTGTACCCCAACCAGGAAGAATCAAAACAGCTTTTCCATTTCCTTTTTTTATGTAGTTTATATTTAAATTATTTATAATTGTTTTTATTGAAATCACACTCCTAAAATTTTTTCTATAACATTTTATATTTTTATTATATAAAAAACAACTCACATAAATTCACACAAAAAAACATAATTCACGTCAAATTCACAAATAAAATTGACTGAAAGTTCTTTTGGTAGTATAATTATTAAGGAGTGATTTTTATGTTACAAAGAAAATTTATAAGATTAAATATAAATGATAATTATCTTTCTTTAGGAAATGTATTTAGGATTATAAAGGAAGAAGCAAATAACACTAATATGTTTTTGCAATCTGATTTATTTGCAATAATATTTAATACGTATAATATCGCAGATAGTACTGTTAATAATTATTGTACAGGTTTTAGAGCAATAAACCCTAAATATAGAAGTTATTTTAAAGAAATTGAAAACATATTTGAGCAAGATAAAAATGTTTTAACCGCAGCTGTTGGAAAAATATTAGAATTAATTGAAGGTAAAGAAATTAAGGCTGATAATATTACTATTGATCAGATAAATGAAAATTTCAAATTGAAACATATATGTAATAGACTATATAATATAAGTAAAAATGATTCAGATGTAAGTATAAGATTATCAAACGAATTGTATAAAAATTTAGAAGAAAATAATTTATATGATTTTATGGCTCAAGTTTTATTTTATGTCATATTAGATAAAAAACAACCAATATATATTAATGAGCAGTTAAATGATATTGTTGAAAAAAGTATATATGATACAAATATTTCTTTTAATGATATTCAAGAATTTATTGATATTCAATTAAATTCAGGAATTTTGTCAATAAGAGGTATTAAAGAATTAGCAAAAAAAGATAATCCTTTTGCTTGTTTTGAAATTGCATCAATGGAATTTTATGGAATAATTACAGGTAAAAAAAGATATGAAGAAGCATATAAATATTATAAAATTGCTGCCGAACATAATCATCCTGTAGCTAATTGGGCAATAGGATATTTATATTATGAAGGATATATTGGAAATAAATCAAAAAGAGATTTATATTTAGCTTTCAAGTATTTTAATAAAGCGAGAAAACTTAAATGTTCTAATGCATTTAATAGCTTTGGATTAATTATATTAAATGGTAATATGCCACATATTAAAAAGAATAGGGATAAGGCTATTGAAATGTTTAAAAAGGCTAAATCTTTGGGAAATATTTATGCTTATAATAATTTAGGTAAGATATGTGAAGATGAAAAGGATTATAAAAAGGCATTTGACTATTATCTTGTTTCAGCTGATTCAGGTGAAAGTTGGGCTGCAAATAAAATAGGGGATTTTTATAGGAAGGGTGTTGTAGGTAAAAAGGATTTAAAGAAGGCATTTGAGTATTATACTGTATCAAGTGAAAGTCCTAAATTTATTTTGTGCCCTTGGTCTAAATATAATTTGGCTAAGTATTTTTATGAATGTGGAAATTTGGAAATTGGTGTAAAACAGGATATTAATATGGCTGTTGAATTATTAGAGGATGTTTCTGATGAATTAGTTGAGGCAAAGGAAGAGTTGATAAGATTAAAAAATATGCAAATGTAATAATACTAATTATTTTAGTATATTATTACTATCTTCTATAGCATTTATGATTTTAGGATTTATAATACCTTATATTATGTTTAACAATAAAGTTATTTAAGAAATTATAAAATGAATTATTAAAATATAAAAACAAGGGGGAAAATGCTATGAAAATGGCTATTATTGCTAGAAGTAGATATTATGAAACAAATAATAATTTAAGAAAAGAAATATTTATAAAGAACTATTATATTGAGTGTTTAATGAAACTTGGAATATTGTTAATTCCTATACTGTCTGAAAATAATATGGAACAAATCGTTGATTATTGTGATGCATTATTGATAACAGGTGGTCCAAATAATATATATCCTGCTTATTATGGAGAACAACCTGATTCTAATATTGAATATAAGATTGATGAATTTCCATTAGTAAAAAAAGCTGTTACCTTATTTAGTAAAGTAGAAAAACCAATACTAGGTATTTGTGCAGGTATTCAGGAACTAAATGTTATTTTTGGAGGAACATTATACCAAAATATTCCAAATCACTATCTCACTGAAAAAACAAGCACAAATACAATGCATACAGTAAGAATTGAAAAAAACTCTTTTTTATATAAAGTTTATAATAGGGAAAGTATAACTGTTAATTCTTATCACCATCAAGCAATTAAAGATTTAGCTCCAAATTTTTCTGTATCAGCCGTTAGTTCTGATGGATATATTGAAGGAATCGAAAAAGGTAATCTGATTGGAGTTCAGTGGCATCCGGAAATAATGAACGATTTAAATTTTTTTGAAAAATTTATTAATGAATATATAAGTAAAAAATAGAAAATTTTATATAAATAACAACTTACAAACTTAATTTATCAATACTTTTATAACATATTTTTTAGTAAGTTTCAAAAAATTTTCAGAAAAGTTGAAAATTTATGTAAATTATGATAATATATAAATGTCAGTATTGTTTTAGAAACCAATAAGTCAACAACTTGGAGGTTTCTAATCTCCAAGAAAATTTAAGGAGGTAATCACAATGTTTGAAGTATCAATTCCTAAAATCTCTGATGAGGAGATGATGAAACGGTACAAACAGATTAAGCCAGTTATCACGGTGAATGGCAAATTGCACTATTTTCGAGAATATACTCTCGAAGAACTTAGTGACATCAGCTATCTGTGGAATTATGAAGAAGATGTGAGAGAAGAAGTGGGTAAAGACGAGCTTGAGGTTTTGGAAGGTCGAGATTTTGTTTGCACAGCTACTCATACTATGGATTTTTTAAACCAAGTGTCAGTGAAGTTCTTTCCCAAATTAATGAACATAATCTTTATTTTGTCAAAGCATTTGAAATCATTGAAAAACCTCAAACTGCGGATGATTTTCACAAAGACAGTTTCACATCTATTGCGTTCGACAATGGCTATCATGTTTCAACCGTGAGATTGTACGGAGCAAAAATGTGATACGAGCAATCGGTGTAGTTTATAACTGCACCGATTTTACTCTTTTAGATATTGAATCTAAGTATTATCTTGGCAAACTTTAGAATTTATAGAATTAAATAAATACAATGTAACTTGATTTTGTTCTTCTTTTTCCATTTCCATAATTTTATTTCTAAAAAGCAAAAAATAAGCCGACTAAATCGACTTATATTTTGTGAAATGATATTCACCTTTTCATTTCCTTTAAACTAACTTGTTGCAATACTTTCAAGAAGTTTGGCGAAAACGCATTATGGAGCGGTTAAGCAACAGCTTACGAACCATAACGCCCTCTTTCTAAAAATATTATATATGAATTATTATTAAATTTCAATGAGAGTATTGAAAGTTTTATTATTTTATAGTATAATTTTTATTAGATTATAACTTTTGGAGGAATAAATGAAAATAGGAATAGATATTGATGGTGTTTTAAATTCACAGTATAATTTTTGTATAGATTATGGAACTAAATTTTGCAATGAATTAGGTAAATATAAATTAGAAAATATAAATGTAATAGATACTACAGATATGTTTTTATGGGGAGAAGATATAGCACATAAATTTTGGAATAAATATAGAAAAGATTTAGTTATTACATTACCAGCAAAGAAACACTCAGCTGAAGTTATAAAAAAACTTAAAAATGAAGGTAACGAAATATATATAATTACAGCCAGAAGAAATAATGATGAATGGTTTTCTAATTCTCTAAAGAAAGAAGTAGAAAGTATTACAAAAAAATGGTTAAAGGATAATAATATTTATTATGATAAAATTGTTTTTGATGTAAAAAACAAAGGGGAATATTGCCAAAATAATTGTATAGATATTATGATTGAAGATGATCCAAATAATTTAAGAAAATTAATTGGCAAAACTAATATAATAATATTTGATTATCCATATAATAGAAATTTTGAATTTGATAATATAACAAGAGCATATAGTTGGTATGATATATACTATAAAATTAGAAATATAAAGGAGTATAAAAATGATATTAGCAATAATTGAGAGATTTGAAAATGTAAAGGAAGAAGAACCTTTTAACTACAGATATTATTTAACTAAACATTATAAAGATATATTTGACAAGTTAAATATATTATTATTTCCAATTGTTTCAGATAAAAATTTAGAAAAAGTATGTGAGATATGCGATGGACTTATTGTAACAGGAAGTTGTATCGATATTCCACCACATTATTATAATGAAGAACCCATTCCAGAAAAAAATTATGATATTGATGAATTTAAATTAGATAAAGCAGCAATTGAATTATTTTCAAGTGCAAATAAACCAATTTTAGGAATTTGTGGAGGACTTCAATCTATAAATGTTTGTTTTGGAGGTAGCTTAAACCAAAAAATAGAAAATCATAATTTGAAAGATGCATTACATACAATAAAAATAAAAAAACAAACTTTTTTAAGTAATACATACAATATAGAAGAATGTATTGAAGTAAATTCATTTCATAAACAATCTATTAAAAAATTAGCAAATAATTTTATAGCATCTGCAATTGCTGAAGATGGAACAATTGAGGCAATAGAAAATGGAAATATTATTGCTGTTCAATGGCATCCAGAAAAAATGGGTGATATCATATTTTTTAATAATTTTATTAAAACTTTTTTTAGCAAAGGGTCTGGGAATTCCCATAATAGAATTTATGCGGGAGTATAAATTCAGTGCTTGCTAGACACGACTTATACTCCCATATTAAGAATAATATAAAAAGAGGATTCAATTATTTTGATAATTTTTTCCTCTTTTTTTGAGATTATTTATACAAAAACATATTCATTTAAGACTATTTCTTCAGCCATATTTTTGTAATTATTCATTAATTTCGTCCATTCTAATGGATTTAATTCTTTTCTTTTTTCAGACAGTCTTTCAGCATTTTTTATATAATTTTCTATTAGTATTTTGTATAAATTTTCACAAGAATCACTGACTAAAAGAAGATGATGAGTTAGTTTATTTTTCATCAAAAGTGCCTCATAAAGTGCTTGTTTATTTTGAGCAATAAAGTGTAATCTTAGTATTCCATATTTGCCAATTCTTCCACAATCTTCATCATTTTCTAAATATAAATTTGGTATTAAATAATCTCCTTGTCTTGTATATTTTATTTCTATAATTTTATCATTCCTTTCTTAATTTTAAACATTTATTAATTCAGTTTTTGGTATTAGAATTAAAGTATCAACTATATTATTACTTTCAACATAAGGACAATTTATAATTCCACCTACATAGAAATGTTCTTTCATTAAATCGATATAGTTATTTAATTCTTCTTCCGAATATAGATTATTCTCCATTTTTACTAATGACATAACGGTATAATCTTTTTCTAATTCTAATAATTTTTCTTTATTAATTTGTTCTTTATAAGTTATACCAATATTATTATCAGTTAGTAGTTCATTTAAATAATCAATATAATCTTTTGTACTTTTTGAGATAAATTCTTCTGTAAATTTGATATTTTTAATCTCAATATTGTAGTTATCATCTCTTGTTATTTCAATAGAAGATATTAATCTACTTATTAATTCTTTCTGTGCTTTTCTATTTAAACTATCGAATAAATAAGCAAAACTTAAACTGTTTTTAAAGGTAAAATCTCCATTATCTTCTTCATAGTCTAACTTTTTAAGAAGTTCTACTGTGTATTCTTTAAAGTCATTATCTGGATCAAGTGTAGTTTTCTTTTTAGTTAATTTATCAATTTCTTTTTTAATAACATCATTTTTATGATTGATAGTTTCCACATCTAGGGTAGAACTTAAATATAAATCTACTAATTTTTTCTCTTGAATTTTTAACTTTTCAATTGCTTTTTCTATTTCTTTTACTTCTTTGCTTTTAGTAGAACTACAAGTAATTATTTCATTAGAATTATCATACATAAATCTAATTAATTCATTTAAAATTCTTTTTAATTTATCCTCAATTTTATCTGAATTATAGTGATAATCGTAACCTTTACAATTATGATTTTTACATCTCAAATGGTAATAAATTTTAGTTTCATTCTTATACTTTTTAAATGATTCACTAGCTGCAAGTATCTCATTACATAAAGGACATTTTACTAATCCTGCAAATAAATGGATATGCTCCCCATAGTTTGTATGCTTATTCTTTTCTAGATTTGCTCTTGTCGTGTTCCAAGTATTTATATCAATAATAGATTCACAATAATCTTCAACTCTTAATACATCCTGTGGTTTTCTTTTATACTTTCCATATTCAAATATACCAATATAAATAGAATTAGTAAGTATTTTATAAACTCTGTCTGATGCCCATCTACTTTGTTTTAAATAAGCATTATTATCTTTCATAATAGTTGCAATATTTCTAGTAGAATGTCCTTTTTTACATAGTTCAAATATTTCTTTTACAACTTGTGCTTCAATAGGTTCTATTTCTAAATGACCAGTTTCTTTATTTCTATTATAACCATAAGGTGCTTTACTTGGATGAATTTTTTCTAAAGCCATTTCTTCCATAGCGCGCTTAGTTCTTGCTCCAATTTCTTTTCGTTCTCTTTGACCGAATACTAAATTCATACCAAATATCATTTCACCATTAGCAGTAGATACATCATAAGGCTCAAGTATTAATTCAATCTTAACATCGTGTTCTTCGCAGTAATTAAGTAACCAAAAACCATCATAATTGTTTCTAGTTAATCTATCTACTTTAATAGCAATTAACTTATCAATTTTCTTGGATTTGATATCTTTAAGTAATCTTTGCATTTCAGGTCTCATTAAATCTTTTCCAGAATGTCCTGCATCATTGTATACATCTACAATATCATAATCATTCTTTTCACAATATTCTTTAATCATTCGAAGTTGAGAATCAATAGAATAACCATTATCTCTTTGGTCATCAGTAGAAACTCTTACATAAACTCCACATCTCATATTTTTCCTCCTTTCCTTAAATTTTGAGAAATATTAATATACCTCTCATATGTTTCCTCACTTAAACGCAAAAAGTATAGTCAAAAATTAAAGATTTCTTAAAAAAGTTTCAATTTCTTTCAAATTATACTTTTCTTTGCACTCTTTAATGTAAAATGGTTTATTGCTAATCTCATTTACTTTATATTCAAGTATAGTAAAAGTAATAGGATATGTAATTAAATATTCAGTTGGTTCAATAAACTGTAAATTAGTATTTAGAAGAATTTTAACTTTTCCTTTTTTAGTTTTATAAGTAAAGCCTTTAATAAGTTCTAGTAGTTTAGTATTAGGTTTCAATTCTTCAATTGTTTTAAATTAAAGCATAAAAAATGTCCTCCTTCCTAGAAAGAGAACGTTATCTTTATATTTGGTAGAACAAGCCTTTCCAAACCTGACTACGGATAAAATAAAAACTTACGAACTTTAATTAGTCCGTAAGTTGTTTTCAAATGGAGCCAATAAGCAGAATCGAACTGCTGACCTACGGGTTACGAATCCGTTGCTCTACCAACTGAGCTATATTGGCATATAAAAAAGTATAACACAAGAAATCATAACAAGCAAGAAAAAAATAAAAAAATATTGACAAAAGTAATACCTAGTGTTACTATGTATAAAATACATAGAATTACTAGGTATTATTTTTAACAATTATATTTAGTAAAAACAGAAAGGTAAGGTATAAAGATGAAAATAAGCAAAGAATTATTAAAAGGAAGCACAAAAATGCTAATATTGGAAATGGTCAAAGATGAGAACATGTATGGATATCAAATGATAAAAAAGCTAAAAGAAAAATCAAATAATGTATTTGAATTTAAAGAAGGAACACTATATCCAATATTACATTCATTAGAAGAAGAAGGATTAATCTCATCATATTGGGATGATACAACAGGAAAGAAAAGAAAATATTATGCAATAACAACAAAAGGAAAAAAATCATTAAAAGAAAAAAACGAAGAATGGAAAATTTTTAGTGAATCAGTAAATAGAGTAATAGGAGGTGTTTCATTTGCAAATTAATGAATTTCTAAACTCGGTATGTGAGCAAATAAAATACAAACCAATAAGAAATACAATAGCTGAAGAACTAAAAGATCATATAGAGGACAAAAAAGAAGAACTAATTGAAATGGGACAAAATGAAGAGGAAGCAGAGAAAGACGCAGTTGAGCAAATGGGAGACGCCGAAATTATTGGAAAAGAATTAAACAAAGTACATAGACCTAGATTAGATTGGAAATTGTTAATAATATTAGTTGTTTTATTGATTTTTGGCTTTGTAATTTCGTACATAATTACAGAAAATGAACATACAGAAATGATGCAGTATATGAAAGAAGGAGTAAGCGAATATATTACAACAAACTATATGATAAAATATGCATGCTTTGTAGTTTTAGGTTTTTCAATAGGTGTAATAATATATTTTTGTGATTATAAAAAAATTAAAAATAAACCATTAATTTTATATATAATTGCAACAGTAGTAATAATATTAGCTTTTTTATTTGGAATATCAGTTAATGGCATAAATTTTTTAAGAATAGGAAATTATAGCATAAGGTCAAATACAATAGCTATACCATTATATATTCTTGCTTTTATTGTTTTTTTAGAAAATATAAATGAAGAAAATAAATTAACTAAACTATTTAAAGAAAAAAATATTAAAATAAATTCCAATGTTTTAAAATTAGTTGTTTTAAGTTTGATATCATTACTAATGTTAAGCTTAATTCCTTCATCATCATCAGTAATAGTGTTAGCAATTACATATTTAATTTTAGCTACAAAAAAGGTAGTAAGTGAGAGTGAAAATAAGAGAAAACAGCTATTAATGTTGTGGGGAATACCTATAATAGTTGGAACAGTAGTCGTTTTATTTGAAGTTTTAGCAAATCCATATGTTTTGGATAAATTTATTTCAGTATATAATCCGGAAGAATATAAGGAAAAAGAAGGATGGAGGGCATTAAACAGAAAAGAAATAATTGAGTCTGCACAAAAATTTGGCGAAGCGGAAAATATGAGTGATGCCATATATTTATTTGATGGATTTGGAAATAATGAAATTATATCAATATTAACTCATTTTGGTTGGATACCAACTGTTACTTTGATTATTGCTGTTTTGGCTTTTTCTATAAAGTTAGTAATTAATTCATTTAAGATTAAAGAAAAGTATGGTAGTTTAATAATTTTAGGAATTGGTTGTATGTTTATTTTGCAGAGTATATTTAACGTTTTGATGAATTTTAATTTGCTTTTTGGTGCTAGCTTTAATCTTCCTTTTGTTACTTATGGCTGTGGCGAATTGGTTGTTAATATGATGTGTTTAGCTTTGATTTTTGCGGTTTATAGAAAGAAAGATGTAAATATATAATAAGGAGAAAAGGAGAGTTTTTTATAAGCTCTCCAAAATTATTTTAAATTTAATGTTAATTTAATAAAAATATGATAAAATAAATTCATTAATAAAATAATTTGGAAGCTTATTTATCATTTGTACGTAAAAAATAAAAATTATAGTCAAAGAGCTAATGATGTAAAAAGTAATTTAATGAGAATGGATAATTGAGAATGTGATAAATCATATTGATTTTAATGGTTATAAATTATATGTAAATGGAACTGCAATTAATTAAAAGAGACAAATTAAACAAATGGGACAGTGCAAAACTGTCTCATTTTTGTGTTGTTCCACTTGTCTCAAAAAATGGTTGCCATAACTGGTAAAATGTGCTATACTAATAGTGTTAATGAAAAATTGAAACAGACAAGTAAAACCATATATAAATAAAAATAATTAAAAAAAGAAAGGCGGATTAGATTTATGGGATTTTTCGATAAATTAAAAAACGGGTTGAACAAAACAAAAACATCATTTGATGAAAAAATAAACAACGTATTCAAAAACTTCAGAAAAGTTGACGAAGATTTTTTAGACGAACTAGAAGAAATACTAATAATGTCAGACATAGGAATGGACACATCAATTAAAATAATATCAAGTTTAAGAGAAAGAATCAAAAAAGAAAAAATACAAGATGAAGAAGATGTAAAACAAGCATTAAGAGAAGAAATGCAAAAAATATTAGATGTAACAGATATTGGTTTACATTTAAATACAAAACCATCAGTAATTTTAGTAGTTGGAGTAAATGGAGTTGGAAAAACAACATCAATTGGAAAAATGGCAAATAGATTAGCAAAAGACGGAAAAAAAGTTGTAGTTGCAGCAGCAGATACATTTAGAGCAGCAGCGGTTGAACAATTAGAAATATGGGCAAAAAGGGCAGGAGCAGACATAGTAAAAAGAGACGAAGGAGTAGACCCAGCGTCAGTAGTATTTGATGCAATCAAGAAAACAAAAGAAAATGGAGCAGATGTACTAATAGTAGATACAGCTGGAAGACTTCATAACAAAAAATACTTAATGGATGAATTAAATAAAATTCAAAAAGTTATAAACAAAGAAATGCCAGATGCAGACAAAGAAGTTTTACTTGTAATTGACGGAACAACAGGACAAAATGCTATATCACAAGTAAAAGCTTTTAAGCAAGAAACAGATATAACAGGAATAGTTTTAACAAAACTAGACGGAACAGCAAAAGGTGGAGTTGTTATAGGAATTGTAGAAGAAAATAAAATTCCGGTTAAGTTTATTGGAGTTGGAGAACAAATTGATGATATGGAAATCTTTAATTCAGAAGATTTTGTAAAAGCAATAATTTAGTTAACAGACAGCGAGCAGGGAACTATTGTGACGTTTTTATTAAAGTAAGAATGTGTTCCAAAGTGTCCAAAAAGAACCGTCCCTTTTGGACACTTGAATAAGGAGGTATAAATTGGAAAAGAATAAAAGTAAAACAAGGATGATTATTGTAATATTATTTCTAGCAATATTTATAATTGGAAGTTATACAAGTTTAAGAGGAACATATTTACAATATAAAGAGTTAGGCGAAAATTATATACAGGCATTTGAAACAAATTTACAATGTAAATATATAATTTTTGGAATTAATTTTGTAATGTTGTATATAATAATGTATTTTACAAATAGAGGAATAAAAAAAGGACTAAAACCTTTTTTTGAAAAAGAAAATAAAGAAATGCCAAAGTTATTAAATAAGTCAATAGCATTTGTAACTTCAGTAATAGTAAGTACACTAGTTTCTAATACATTAATGAAACAATTTTTATTGTGTGCAAGTAATGCGTCATTTGGAATAAATGATCCGGTTTTTGGATTGGATATAGCATTCTATATGTTCCAAAAGCCGTTTGTCCAAACTATATTAGGATACTTTGCAGAAATACTTATAGGATTAACAATATATATGGCAGTTTATTATGTAATTGTATTTAATAGATTTTTTGACGGTGTAGACGGAAAGATGGTAAGAGAAAGCTTATTAGTTAAAAAGATCCTAAGAAATGCGGTAATGGTAGTAATTTTAATTGCTTTAATAAATGCATTGAATATAACAAATATATCATTAAGTAAAATGTTGACAATAAAAAATGATGTTGATTCTACAGAAAATATAGAAATTATAGGTGCAAGTTATACTGATGTAATGGTTCAAAGATGGGGATATTTAATATTTTCATTTGTAATAATTTTTGGAGCAATGAGAGCGATAAAAGCTTTTAAAAAGAATGATACAGTAAAAGTACTTAAAAATTTAGCTATAATACCAGGATATTTAGTAGTAATGTTTTTAGTAATAATTGTATTTAATTTGATTTTTGTAAATTCAAATACACTAGATAAAGAAAAAGATTATATAGCTGATAATATAAAATATACAAAGGCTGCATATAACATAGATATTGAAGAAACAAATTTAGAAAATTCAGGAACAATAACACAAAATGAAGTTAATGAAAATACAGATATAATAAATAATACAAGATTAGTAAATCAAGATGTTGTATTAAAAACATTAGATGATAATCAAACGGGAACAGGATATTATACATATAGAAATGCAAATATTGCAAAATATAAAATATCAGGGAAAGATACACTTGTATATGTTGCACCAAGAGAAGTTACAAATTCAGGCAGAACATATAATAGTAAAACATATGAATATACACATGGAAAAGGCCAAATAGTAATAGATGCAACTTCTACAACTGCAACAGGTAGCTTAAATTATATCCAAAAAGATGTATCTGGAAAAGATGAACAAATAGGAACAAAAACTCAAGATATTTATTTTGGGTTAGAAACAAATAATGCGATTGCAACAAGTGTAAAAAATAAACAAGAATATGATTACACAGACGAATATGGTTTAGAGCATACATCAACATATAATGGTCAAGCAGGCCTACAACTTGGATTTATTGATAGGTTAATACTAGGAATAAAAACAGGGGATTTAAACTTAGCATTTTCAACAGAAATAAATAAAGATAGCAAAATTTTAATAAATAGAAATATTATAAAAAGAGCAAAAGAAGCAATGCCATATTTAATTTATGATGAAAATCCATATACAGTTGTAACAGAAGAAGGAAAAACAGTGTGGGTATTAGATGCATATACAGTTTCAAGTGATTATCCATATTCACAATATACATCAATAGAACATGACGGAATAAAAGAAAAAATCAATTACATAAGAAACTCTGTAAAAGTAATAATAGATGCATATGATGGTACAATGAAATTTTATGTAACAGATAAAACTGATCCAATTGCTATGGCATATAGAAATATTTATCCAACAGTATTTGAAGATATAAATTCAGAAATACCAGAAGACATATCAGAACATTTTATTTATCCAGAATATTTATATAATGTTCAAGCAGAACTATTAAAAATATATCATAATGTAAAACCAGATGTATTATATAGAACAGATGATGTATGGAGTTTAGCAAAATACAATGCAACAAATGTTACAAAATCAACAGGAACAGAATTAAAGCCATATTATACAATGGTTAAAGAAGATAATAAAAATGAAATTGGTTTAGTACAAATTTATACACCAGAATCAAAACAAAATTTAATTTCATATTTAGTTGGAACAACAGATGGAAATTCAAATAAATTGAAATTGTATAAATTCTCACAAGATAGTAATATTTTTGGACCAATGCAATTAGACAATCAAATTGAACAAGACGAAACTATATATTCTGAAATTCAAAACTTAAACACTAGTGGAACAAAAGTAACAAAAGACATGGTAGTTGTACCAGTAAACAACACATTATTATATGTAGAATCAATTTATCAAACAATGTTGAATGAAGAATCAAAAATACCAATGCTTAAAAAGGTTGTTGTAGCATCAGGTAACAAAGTTGCAATTGGTGATAATTTAGATATAGCTTTAAAAAATCTACTTTCAAAAGAAGCATCTAATATTGAAGTTGAAGATACTGATGATATAGATGGTTTAATTGATGCTATTGTTAAGGCTAATAAAAATTTGTCTGAATCTACAAATAATAAGGATTGGGAACTTATGGGTTCTGATATTAAAAAATTACAAAGTTTGATTGATTCTTTGGAAACTGAGAAAGCAAAGGAAGATAAGAAAAAAGCTGAAATAAAAAATGAAGTCGATAATGAAGTAAACAATGTAGTTGAAGAAAATAATATATTAGAATAACAAAACGGGATTAAGGGATTACCACCTAAAATCACGTTTTCATTTATATTTTTTATAAGAGATTATTATATA
Organism: uncultured Clostridium sp.; assembly: GCA_900551615.1. Lineage (GTDB taxonomy): Bacteria > Bacillota > Clostridia > TANB77 > CAG-508 > CAG-269. The sequence continues at coordinate 36,233 of URWN01000005.1, read as the reverse complement.
TTAATATTAAAGAAAAAGTCCCAATGGAAGACCCGAAGAAGTATTTTTTCTGAAATATTAATATATAATAATCTCTTTTGATAAAACAAAAAAGGATTTTTGGAGTGGCAACACCTTAATCCCGTTTTGTTAGACTAATTTGTAAAACACTTTTTTACCTTTTTTCAAAATAGCATAACCATCATTAAAATCAACATCTGAAAGAACATAGTTCACATCAGAAATTTTATTATCATTCAAAGAAATACCACCTTGATTAATTAAAGTTCTAGCTTGGCCTTTAGAAGGAGCAATACCAGTTAAAATAATAGCATCTAAAATTGAAATATTTTTATTTTGTAATTCAACAGTAGGCATATTATCTAAATTACCTTTACCAGTAAATAGGGCATTAGCAGCTTCTTCAGCTTTTTTAGCTTCTTCTTCACCATGAACTAATTTTGTGATTTCAAAAGCAGCAATTTTTTTAGCTTCGTTTATTTTTTCATCTTTTAAAGAAGCAAGTTCTTTTATTTTATCCATAGGTAAGAATGTTAATAATTTTAAAACGTTTTCAACGCTTTCATCTTCAATATTTCTCCAATATTGATAGAATTCATATGGTGAAGTTTTTTCTGGATCTAGCCATAGGGCACCTTTTTCAGTTTTACCCATTTTTTTACCTTCTTTTGTTGTAAGAAGCTTAAATGTTAAACCATAAGAATCATCTTTTCCAATTCTTCTAATTAAATCAACACCACCAAGAATGTTAGACCATTGATCGTTTCCACCCATTTCTAGTTTACATCCATATGTTTCATATAAATGTAAAAAATCATAAGATTGCATAAGCATATAACTCATTTCAAAAAATGTTAAACCTGTTTCCATTCTTTGTTTGTAACATTCTGCTGCAAGCATTTTGTTAACAGAGAATAGGCTTCCAATATCTCTCATAAATTGAACAAAATTTAAATCTAAAAGCCAATCTGCATTGTTTACTATAATTGCAGCATTTTCACCTTCAAAACTAATAAATTTTTCAATTTGTTTTTTGATACATTCAACATTGTGGTCAATAGTTTCTCTTGTCATCATTTTTCTCATATCAGTTTTACCAGATGGGTCACCGATTGTTGCAGTTCCACCACCAACTAATATGATAGGTTTGTGTCCACATTTTTGCATATGACTTGCAACCATTAAAGAAACAAAGTGTCCAACGTGAAGACTGTCTGCTGTTGGATCAATTCCAATATAAAATGGAACACTTTCTTTTCCAAAAAGTTCCTTGATTTCTGTAGGATGAGTCATTTGCTCAATATATCCTCTTTCTTCTAAAATATTAAATACATTTGTCATTATTAAGATCGTCCTTTCTAAAGATAATATATTTATGATTTATGCTAAAATATTTATAAATCAGTATTTTTGCTTGAATATATTATTATAATTTTATATTTTTGTTGTTTTTAAATTGTTCAGTAAATTCAGAGTAATTTAAAAATCTATTTATGTTTTTTACTGTAATTCCAGTTGCACCAGATATAGTATCTAAATTTTGTGTTAAACCGTTTTCTTCTACATATGATTTAAAAGTTGAAAATTCTAAGTTGTCTTTTGCACTACATTTAGGGCATACATTGTCATTTGATACATAAAAATTTCCACATCTACTACATTTATTAAATTCCATAATAATTCCTCCTAATTTTTCTTTTGATATATAAACTGGAGTTATTTTATCATATTTTGTTGGAAATAGGAAGAGAAAAGCTGAAAAAAAGCCAAAATATTTTGGCTTCTTTTCAGTTTGTTTTTAGGTCAACTAGGATAGTTCTAAAATTAGCTCTAATGATGATTCAGATATTAAGAAATCCTTTCCACCAACTTGTTTGTGGATTCCTTTCATAATATTGTTTGGACAATGGGCCAAATCAATTTCACGATAATTGTTGTCTGCAACACCATTTTCATCATAATGACGAATTATAATATTACCATTGGATGTTTGCTCCAATACATCTTTGCCTTTTGCTGCTTCAAGGTTATTGTCTTCGATAACTAAGTGACCTTTATACTTTTTTTTCTTTTTTAATAATCCCATAATGAATTCCTCAAAAGCACTTGCTTTTAGACCTAAATTTACGAGTTACTTTAAGTATTATAGCATAGTGAACATAAAAAAGTAAATGCTTTTATATAAATTTTTGAAATAATTGTTTGAAATTTATATTTTGATTTTTTTATTTTAAATAATTTACTGATTAAATTATAGTGACCATTTAGTATAGTTTTAAAGTAAAAAATGAAAATACTAGATTTTTAAAACTCATAATGATATAATATCAAAAGTAAAAAATCAAAAGAAAAAGAAGGTAATCAAATGAAAAAAATTAATGGAATAATAATGCAATACTTTGAATGGTATATGGATTGCAAACAAAATTTATGGAATCAAGTAAAAGAAAACGCAGAAAAATTAGCAGACTTAGGAGTAACAGCAATGTGGTTACCGCCAGCATACAAAGGAATAGGTGGAAAAGATGAAGTAGGATATGGAGTATATGATTTATATGACTTAGGAGAATTTAATCAAAAAGGTACAATAAAAACAAAATATGGATCAAAAGATGAATATTTGGAAGCGATAGTAGCATTAAAACAAGCAGGAATAGAAAGCTATGCAGATATTGTTTTAAATCATAAAATGGGAGCAGATGCACTTCAAACAATACCAGCAACAAAAGTTGATTGGTCAAATCATAACATTGAGACTTCACAAAAAGAAACAGTAAAAGTAGCAACAAAATTCACATTTCCGGGAAGAAAACATAAATATTCAGATTTTGAATGGAACTGGACAGATTTTGACGGAATAGACTATAATAACCAAACAGGAGAAAATGCAATATTCAAATTTATTGATAAAAAATGGGGTGCAGAGGTTGATGAAGAGTTTGGTAATTTTGATTATTTAATGGGAGCAGATTTAGATTTTTCAAATCCAAGAGTTGTAAAAGAATGTACTGACTGGGGTAAATGGTATTTAGATTTAACTAAAGTAGATGGATTTAGACTAGATGCTGTAAAACATATAGATGCAGATTTTTATGAAAAATGGATACAAACATTAAGAGATGAAAGTAAAAAAGAATTATTTGCAGTTGGTGAATATTGGGCAGCAGATGTAAATAAGTTACATAGATATATAACTTCAACAGAAGGAAAAATATCATTATTTGATGTTCCATTACATTATAATTTTTATAATGCTTCAAATGATCCTAATTATGATATGTCAAAAATATTAGAGCATACATTAGTAAAGGAAAATCCTTGTATGGCGGTAACATTTGTGGATAACCATGACACACAGCCAGGGCAAGCATTACAAAGTTTTATACAAGGATGGTTTAAATCAATAGCATATTCAATTATATTACTAAGAAATGATGGATATCCTTGCGTATTTTATGGAGATTACTATGGAATAGAACATGACAATATTGAACCAGTAAATGATTTGAAAACATTGATGTTGATAAGGAAAGATAGGTCTTATGGTTTACAACATGATTATTTTGACCATAATAATTATATAGGTTGGACACAAGAAGGAGACGATGAACATATTAATTCTAGTTTGGCAGTTGTAATTTCTAATGCAGGTGATGGATACAAAAGAATGTATATTGGACCTCAAAATATAGGTGAGACATATATTGATGGCCTTGGGAATTGCGAGGAAGAAGTTACAATAGATGAAGACGGATGCGGAAATTTTGGTGTTAAATCAAGAAGTGTATCTGTCTGGATAAAAAAGTAAGGAGTGGAAAATGACAAGAACAAAATTAAAAGATAGAATTTTACCAGATTACACAAAAGGTGAAGAAATTTTTAATATGACCTCACATATAGTGGGAGGAAGTTTTGGAATAGTAGCATTAGTTTTATGTATTGTATTTGCTGCAATTCATCATAATGGATATGGTGTTGTAAGTAGTTCAATATATGGTGTAATGATGATAATTTTATATACAATGTCTAGTATATACCATGGACTAAAACCTGAAAGAAAAGCAAAGAAAGTTTTTCAAATATTAGACCATTGTTCAATATTTTTATTAATTGCAGGTTCATATACTCCATTTTGTTTAGTAACATTTAGGGAATATAATGCAGTTCTTGGCTGGACTATTTTCGGAATTATATGGGCAATTGCAATTTTAGGAATAACATTAAATGCAGTAGATATAAAAAAATATAAAGTATTTTCAATGATTTGTTATTTAGGAATGGGCTGGTGCATTATTTTTACAGCTAAACTTTTACCAAAATTATTAGGTATACCAGGTCTTGTGTTATTGGTTTCAGGTGGCATTGCTTATACAGTTGGAGCTATATTATATGGGTTAGGAAGAAAGAAAAGATACATGCATTCAATATTCCATTTATTCATATTGTTAGGTAGTATATTACAATTTTTCTGTATATTGTTGTATGTTATTTAGTTAAAATATTATTTTTAATAGTATTTGTAGCTTTATGTAGAATATAGTGAATAAGAGTGGAACTAACCGCTCTTTTTTTAGGTTTAGCTATTGATAAATAAAAAGAAGTTTAGTAAAATGTATGTGAAAGAAATTTTAAATTCAGAAGGGATTAAATTTGAAAAATGAAAAAATTGTTAAAAAGTTTTAAATATGCATTTGATGGAATATATACAGGAATAAAAGAAGAACAAAATATGAAAATACATATAACAATAATGATACTTGTAATAATATTTGGAATAATGTTAAAAATAAGTAAAGCAGAATGGATAATTTGTATAATCTTATTTGGATTAGTAATATCAATGGAATTGATAAATACTGCAATTGAAAATACAGTAGATTTAATAACAAAAGAAAAAAATGAACAAGCAAAAATTGCTAAAGATGTTGCTGCAGGAGCAGTTTTAGTATCCGCAATTGCATCAGCAATTATTGGATTAATAATATTTGTTCCAAAGATACTTTTGATATTTTAAGGAGAAAATATGAACTACAAAGAAACAGAAGAAATAGAAAATATAATAATTAAAGAAATAAATCAAGAAAATGATATACGAGGATATAAATTTAAAAATTGTGTAGAAAATATAATTACAGAAAAAATTGAAATTACAAATTGCATTTTTGAAAGTTGTAAATGTTTAGAATCAAAATTTATAAATATATATTTTACAAATGTAATCTTCAAAGACTGTGACTTCTCAAATTCTGATTTTAGTGAATCAAATTTTGTTGAGTGTGAATTTTTAAATTGTAAATTTGTGGGTACAAAGTTTGTAGATACAAGTATTTACAAAACGAAAATAAATGAATCAAATTTAGAGTATTCAAATTTATCAAATTCTAATATAAAAGATACAATTTTCAAGGAAAATAATTTAAGTTTGTCATCCTTTGGAGAATGTAAATTAAAAAATGTTAAATTTAATGAATGTGAATTGTATAGAACTCAAATGTTTAGAACAAATTTAAGAGGTATAGATGTTTCAACTTGTAATATTGATGGTATAGTAGTAGATAAAGAAGATTTAAAAGGAATAATTGTTAACCAATTTCAGGCTGTTGAACTATCTAAATTATTAGGAATTATTGTTAAATAATGAGTTTTAAAAGGAGAAACCAATGTATGATGTTATAATTGTAGGTGCTGGACCAGCGGGGATATCAGCAAGTTTATATACACTAAGAAGAAACTTGAAAACATTAATAATATATAAAGAAAAATCAACATTAGAAAAGTCAAAAAAAATAGAGAATTATTATGGATTTGAAAATGGTATAAGTGGAGAAGAATTGTACAATATAGGAATTAGACAGGCTAAAAATATAGGAGCAGAAATTGTAAAGGACGAAGTTACTAATATTCAGATTGATTATTTGAATAGTAATATAGATAATAAAAAGCAAATATTTAAAGTTCAAACATTGAACAATGAATTTGAAGCAAAAGCAGTTATATTGGCAACTGGAAACAAAAAGAGTAAACCAAATATAAAAAATATAGATGAATATGAGGGTAAAGGCATTAGTTATTGTGCAGTTTGTGATGGCTTTTTTTATAGAAATAAAGATGTTGCTGTAATTGGAAATGGAGATTATGCAATATCAGAAGCAATGGATTTGCAAAATATCGCAAAATCGATAACTATATTAACAAATGGTAGACAAGCCCCAGAATATAGAACAGAAAATGTTGATGTAAATACAAAAGAAATAAAAGAAATAAAACGGAGAAACTAAAGTTGAAGAAATTGATTTTGATGATAATACAAAAATGAAAATAGATGGAATATTTATTGCACAAGGCGTTGCAGGAAGTACAGATTTTGCAAAAAAACTTGGAGCAAAAATAGAAAATGATAAAATTGTAGTATATGATAATATGCAAACATCAATAAAAGGATTATTTGCTTGCGGAGATTGTACAGGAGGATTATATCAAATTTCAAAAGCTGTATATGAAGGGACTAAGGCAGGTCTTGCAGTTTTAAAATAATGGTTATTAGATTGTTTATAATGTAATAATCAAAGATAAAAATATTAAAAGGAGGAATTGTAATGAAACTAAAATTAAGTTCAGAAAATTTTAAAGAAGAGGTTTTAAATTCAGAAAAACCAGTACTGGTTGACTTTTATGCAGATTGGTGTGGACCATGTAATGCAATGTCACCAGTAATAGAAGAATTGGCAAAAGAATTAGAAGGAAAAGCTAAAGTGGGAAAAATCAATGTTGACGAAAATTCAGATATTGCAGTTGAATATAATGTTATGAGTATTCCTACTTTGATAGTTTTCAAAAATGGAAAAGAAGAGAAAAGATTAGTAGGATTAAGGGATAAAGAAGAACTTTTAAGTTTATTTTAAATGTCAAAAGGGACGCCCCTTTTTGACAAGTATTAAAAATAATATTATTATAAACTTGTCAAAAAAGGGCGTCCCTTTTGACAAGTTCTAAAGAGGAGATGTATTTTATGAAAAATAAAAAAATAATAATAGTTGCAATAGTAATAATAGTAGCAATAGCAATTATTGCAGGAGGAGCATTTATAATAATAAATAAAAATGCACCAAAACCTGAAGAAGCATTAAGTGAGTACATATCATTATTAAATGAGCAAAAATACGAAGAAATGTATAATATGATTTCAGAAAATTCAAAAACACAAATATCACAAGAAGATTTTGCTAAAAGAAATAAAAATATATATAAAGGAATTGATGCATACGATATAAAAATAACACCATCTGAAACTACAAAAGATGGGAAAACATATAATATAAAATATGATGAAAGCATGTCAACATCAGCGGGAACAATAAATTTTACGAATACGGCAAAATTAGTAAAAGAAAATAAAGAATATAAAATAAGTTGGACTTCTAGTATGATTTTTCCAGAGTTAAGAAGTACTGACAAAGTAAGAGTTTCTACATTATCAGCAAAAAGAGGAGAGATTCTTGACAGAAATGGAGAAAAACTTGCTGAAAATGGTAGTATTTCAAGTGTTGGAATTGTACCAGGCAAACTAGGAGAAAATAAAGAAACAAACATAAATAAAATATCAGAATTAACAGGTGTTTCAACAGATTACATAAATAAACAAATATCAGCATCATATGTTAAGGATGACACATTTGTGCCAATAAAAAAAGTTTCAGCAGATAATACAGAATTAAAAGACAAATTGCTAGAAATATCAGGAATAAAAATAACAAGTGTTGATGCAAGAGTATATCCATTAGGTGAAGAGGCTGCACATTTAATTGGATATGTGCAAGCTATAAGTGCAGAAGAATTAAAACAAAAAGAAGGAAAAGGATATAATTCAAGTAGTATAATAGGCAAAGCTGGACTAGAACAAGCATATGAAGATACATTAAGAGGTATAGATGGAACAGAAATCTATATAGCTGATGAAAATGGAAATAAGTTAAAAACGTTGGCAAAACAAGATAAAAAGGATGGAACAGATGTAAAACTAACAATAGATAGTTTAATACAAAAAAATCTATATGATCAAATGAAAACAGATAAAGGTTTTTTTGTAATAATGAATCCTACAACAGGGGAATTACTTGCAACAGTAAGTACACCATCATATAACTCAAACGATTTTGTATTAGGAATGACATCAGAAAAATGGGATGAATTAAATAATGATGCAAATAAACCATTATATAATAGATTTTTACAAAGCTATTGCCCAGGTTCAACATTTAAACCAATAACTGCTGCAATAGGTCTAACAAGTGGAAAACTATCAACAGATACAACATTTAATTATTCAGGGTTAAAATGGCAAAAAAATTCAAGTTGGGGAGATGTTTATATAACAACATTAACTGCATATAATGGACAAAAAAATATAGCAAATGCATTAATACACTCTGACAACATATTCTTTGGTCAAGCTGCTATGCAAATTGGAAAAGATACTTTCTGCTCAGGATTAGATAAACTAGGATTTAATGAAGATATTGATAAAACAATAGAATTTCCATTAACATTTAAAAAATCACAATATTCAAATTCAGAAAAAGTAGATATGAATGAAAAGAAATTAGCAGATTCAGGCTATGGCCAAGGTGACATATTGGTAAATCCAATACATATGGCATCTATTTACTCAGCATTTGCGAATAATGGAAATATGGTAAAACCATTTATAGAATATAAAAATGAAAATAAAATGAAAAGAACATATTTAAAGGAAAATGTATTTACATCAGATGCTGCAAATACTGTAAAAAATGACTTAATTCAAGTTGTAGAAAATCCAGAAGGAACAGCAAATGATATGAAAGTACCAGGTGTTACAATTGCTGGAAAAACTGGAACAGCGGAACTTAAAAATTCAAGTACAGATACAGAAAGTGGTACATTAGGATGGTTTGACTGCTTTACAGTTGATTATTCTGCTAACAATTCAAATGTAGATGATATGCTTATTATAGGAATGGTAGAAAATACTCAAAATAATAGTAGTGGTGGAAGCCATTATGTAATAAAGAAAATAAGAAGTTTATTTGTCAAATAAGACAAGAGTGAGACAAGAGCAGGACAATAGGGACAGAAGCAAATCTGTCTCATTTTTTGTCGAAAAATGTAAAATAAAAATTCTCACATACCCTTTTGTTATTTTGTTAAATATGATATAGTATAATAGATAATAAAATTAAGAGGAAAAATTATGAAAAAAATATTATTAGTAGAAGACAATGAAACAATAGTAATGGGCCTAAAATATTCACTAGAGCAAGAAAACTTTCAAGTAATATCAGCAAAAAGTGTAGCAGAAAGTAAAGAAAAAATAAAACAAGAACAAATTGATATAGTATTATTAGATGTATCTTTGCCAGATGGAAATGGTTTTGACATATGCAAAGAAATAAAAGAAAAACAGGATATACCAGTAATCTTTTTGACAGCACAAGATGAAGAAACAAGTGTAGTACTAGGTTTAGATTTAGGAGCAGATGATTACATAGTAAAACCTTTTAGAACTAGAGAATTAGTATCAAGAATAAAATCAGTTTTACGAAGATATGGACAAAAAGAAGAAAATAACAATATAATTCAATATAAAAATATCAAGATAGATACAATATCAGCAAAGGTATACAAGTATAATCAAGAAATAATTTTTACGAGTTTAGAGTATAGAATTTTGCTTATGTTATTTACAAATCAAAATAAATTAATCACAAGAGAACAACTGTTAGAAAAAATATGGGATATTGCTGGGAATTTTGTTAATGATAATACTTTAACAGTTTATATAAAAAGAATTAGAGAAAAATTAGGTGATGAATCAATTATTAAGACTGTTAGAGGACTTGGGTATAGAATAGGGGATTAAAATGAAACATTTAAGAAACAAAAATATAAAATATTTAATATTACCAATAATACTATTAACAATAGCAGCAAGCATAATTATAACAATTCAAACATATATGCAATACCAAAAGGTAACAATTATTGCAAACCAAAAAATTGCAGACATAATAGGAACAATGTTAAAAGAAAAGCCAGAGATAGATACTAGAAAAATAATAGAAATATTAAATTCAAACCAAAATACTGAAGAATATAAAAAGGGACAAGCCGAACTTGCAAAATATGGAATTGACACAAATGAAACAAATTCTATAATATCAGTACAAAATCAAATGAAACAAAATTTAATATCAAACATTATATTAATTATAATTTTTAGTATTTTATGTATGGGTATTTTTTTAGTGTATTTGAAAAAAAGAGATAAAAAAATAAATCAAATTACACAATATATAAATGAAATAAAAAACAGAAAATATGACTTAGATATAAACGAAAATAGCGAAGATGAACTAAGCAACTTAAAAAACGAACTATACAAAATTACAGTTATGTTAAAAGAAGAAAGCGAAACATCAAAAAAAGACAAAGAAAATTTAAAAATGTCTGTTGAAGATATATCACATCAATTAAAAACACCACTAACATCAATAACAATAATGCTAGACAATTTAAAAGATAATCCGAGCATGGAAGAAAGCACAAAACAAAAATTTATATTTGAAATTAGCAAACAAATAGATTGGATAAACTGGCTTGTTATATCAATGCTAAAATTATCAAAATTAGATGCAAATGTTATAAAATTTAATGAAGAAAAAATCAACTTAAAAAAATTTATAGGTGAAATAATCAGAAACTTAGAAATACCAATCGAAATAAAAAATCAACAAATTATTATTAAAGGAGACGAAAAGGCCTCATTTTTAGGTGACTATAAATGGCAACAAGAAGCGGTTACAAATATTATTAAAAATTGTATTGAACATAATGAAGAAAATGGAAAAATTTATATAAAATATGAAGAAAATACCTTGTTTACAAAAATAGCAATAAGAGACGAAGGAGAAGGAATGACAAAAGAAGATTTAAAACATATTTTTGAAAGATTTTATAAAGGTCAAAATTCTTCTGAAAATAGCGTAGGTATTGGACTTGCATTGGCAAAAAATATTATTGAAAAAAATAATGGCATGATAAGTTGCAAGTCAGAGCTTGACAAAGGTACAGAGTTTGTGATTAAGTATATGAAGTAATAAAAATATAAGAAAATATAGGAGAAACAAATGAAATATAATGAAATGAAACAAGCAGTAAATTTATTGGCTGAAGAATGGAATTTAGGAAAAAGAGAATCAGAAGCAGAAGGAAATATTTGTGCATGGATATATTTAATTGATTTATTAGAAGAAAGTGAAAAAATTGTAACATATAAAGATGGAAAGAAACTTGTTGGATTTTGTGGATATTCAAATAAAAGCTCACATAGAAGATTAATAAAAAGAAAAATATACAAAACAATAGGCAATATATTGCGAAAAAGTAAAAAAATTAAAGATAAAGAAGGATTTAATCAATATGAGAATAATTATGATTATGTACCAAAAGAATTAGAAAATTATTTTGATGGAGAAGTTTCCATTCTTATAGTAGATAAAAATTTTAGAGGACAAAAAATAGGTGAAAAATTATTGCTTGAAGTGTTTAAGATGGCTAAAAAAGATAATATGAAAAACTTACAAATACTAACAGATGAATCATGTAATTATCATTTTTATGAAAAATGTGGATGTAAAAAAATTTATGAAACAATAATAGAAGATATAGAATATGGAAAATTAGAAAAAAATACGGATGAAAAAGCATTTATATATGAAAAAATACTATAAATTAAAATGGAGAAGCAAAATGAAAAAAGATAGCAAAAATTTAATTGAATTATTAAAATATTATAAAAAATATAAATTTCTTTCAATAGGAGTAATAATATTGAGTTTAGCATATGCTGGAATATCATTATTATCACCAATATATGAAGGAAAAATGCTTGGATTCTTTGAAGACTTTGACAAAACTAATATAATAAAAATAGCATTATTTTTATTAATATTAAGAATAATTATAGAAATAGTAACAAACCTGTGGTCTAGATTAGTATTAAAATTAAATGGAAAAGTAAATTTTGATTTAAAAAGAGATATGTTAGAAAGTTTGACAAACTTTGAAGTAAAGAATTTTGATAACACAAATTCAGGAATTTTTATTTCAAGATTAAATAAAGATACAACAGAATTATCAGAATTATTTGATTATATAACAGATGACTTATCTGGAATAATATTAAATGTAAGTTTTATAGTTTATGTATTATATCTTAATGCATATTTAGGAATATTTTTAATTTTAAATATAATATTAGTATATATGTTAACTTCAAAAAAATTATTCTATTATAAAAGAGTAAAAAAAGATTATAAGGAAAAAGACGAAAAAACTGTTGGATTATATACAGATATTATAAGAGGTATAAGAGAAATAAAAAACTTAAATCTAAAAGAAATAGTTTTAAAAGAAACTAATGCAAAACAGTTAGAAACTATAAAAGCAGAAATTAAAACTACACATACTAGAAGGACTTGGAACAGATGGATTGCAGTATTTCAACATATTTTAGACTTTATATTCGTTTTGCTATCAATACATTTCATTATGAACAATACACTTCAAGTAAGTTCATTTTTGATAATTTTCTTATATAAAAATAAGGTTTTAAATTTGATAAATTATATATCAGAAATAAGAGAAAAATTAGCAGATGGAAAAGTTTCATCATCAAGAGTTTTTGATATAATTACATATAAGTCTTTTGTTAAAGAAAATTTTGGAACATTAAAAGTAAATAATATAAAAGGAAATATAGAATTTAAAAATGTAGATTTTCAATATAACTCAAACAAGTTATTTGAAAATCTTAACTTCAAAATAGAACCAAATAAAATGATAGCAATTGTAGGAAAAAGTGGAGAAGGAAAATCAACAATTTTAAAATTAATTAGTAAAGGATATAGTGTAGATAGTGGAAAAGTTTTAATAGATAATTATAATATAAATGATTTATCAGAAAAAACAATAAAAGATAATATTTCTATTGTTTCACAATCACCATATATTTTTAATTTATCAATAAAAGATAATATAAAATTGGCAAATCCTGATACGACTGATGAGGAAATAATCGATGTTTGTAAAAAGGCACAGATTCATGATGTTATAGAATCTATGGAAGATGGTTATGACACTCTTGTTGGAGAAAATGGAGTGATTCTAAGTGGTGGACAAAAGCAGAGAATAGCAATTGCAAGGGCACTAATAAAAAAATCAAAAATAATTCTATTAGATGAAGCAACAAGTTCTTTGGATAATAGTAATCAAGAAAAAATCAAAAATGTTATTAAAGAATTATCAAAAGACCACACTGTTATAATTGTAGCACATAGATTAAGTACAATAGTTGATGCGGATAATATTTTTGTGGTTGACAAGCATAAAATATGCGCTTCTGGTACACATATAGAATTAATGAATAATTGTGAAGAATATAAAAATTTATATGAAATAGAAGAATAAAAGATGGAGTAACAAATGGAAGAAAATAAACTAAAGAGATTTAATAAGATATTTCCATGGTATGATGGACTATCAGGGGATTTATTATTTTGGGTTGCAATAGACTCATTATTTTTAACAGTAGTAAAAAACTTTACAGCATCACAAATAGTATCTCTAACATCAATATCAATGATAATAAATATTTTATTGCAAGTACCATTACTTAAAATAATACACAAAATAGGAAATACAAAATCAGTTAGGTTAGGGTCATTTCTATTATTAATATCAAGTATATTATTAACATTTGGTAAAAATTACATAACAATCGTAATTGGAAAAATATTTTACGAGATGGCATTTACATTTCAAAATATGATAAATGCAGTGTTAAAAAATAATTTAGAATTGCAACACACGGAAAACGAATATATAAAATATAGAACAAAAGCAAATACAATATATGCAGCTGTGACAATGATTATATCGTTTGTAGCAAGTATAATGTTTAATATTAATAACTATTTGCCAATGATAGGCTGTATTACATTTTGTGTAATATGTTTTATATTATCTTGGTATATGGTAGACTATTCAAAAGATAATAAAAATAAATTAGAAAAAAATAAAGAAATAGGTAAAGGAAAAATTAAATACACAAAAATTATAATATTCATACTACTTTCATATGGATTATGTTATCCAATGGTAAATTCTGGACAATCTAATGGAAAACTATTTATTCAACAAGAATTATTAAAATTATATGATGTTGAAAAAACATCACTAGTAATTGGTGCAATATTATGTGTGTCAAGGATAGTAAGATTATTATCAAATATAAAATTTGACAAAATACATAAAAAATATGAAGACAAAGTAGGAATAATGCTTCCAGTGGGATTATTAATATCATTGATTTTAATGCTTATTGGTTATAATGTATCTAATATGCCAGTAATGAAATTTGTGATTATGGGGCTTGGATATGTAATTATACTTTTCATAAGAGATCCTTTTAAGGTGTATATGCAAGATTTGGCTTTAAAAAATACTGATAAAAATAGACAACAAACATTATTAACAACTATGGAGTTATCAAGAAAAATTGTGAGAACAATAATAAGTTTGAGTTTTACGACAATACTGTTAAAATACCCAATGGTATTAGTAATAAGTATTTTAACGGTTTTATCAATAATAGAAATTTTTGTAAGTATATATTTGTATAAAATTATAATAAATAATAATGAAAAGGAACAAGAAAATGAATTATAAAAAAGAATATAAAAAATATCTTACATCATCAATATTAGATACCGCAAATAACAAAATAGCAAGTAGTTCACTGATAACTGCATTTGCAGTATATTTAGGACTATCAGACTTAGCGATTGGAATATATGCGGTATTAGACACAATAACAAATGTGCTACAAATATTAGCAGCACCACTTTTTTCAAAAATAGGACAATCAAAATTGGTAGTATTATCAAATTATACTATATACAGATTAGCGTCAGTTGGTTTTGCTTTTATACCATTTATATCAGATAATATAACTGTTAGAACAATATTCTTTTTCATATTTGCATCAATATATGCAGTAACAGGAGAAATGGGATATATAACATTTGTAAATTGGAGAATGACACTAGTAAAAAAAGAAGACAGAACAAAATTTGCTTCAAGTAAAAATATGATAAAAAATACAGTTGTTATGGCATTTAGTTTATTTATGGGAGTTATATTAGATAAGTTTAAAGCAAATGGATATGAATTAAACGGATTCTTAATATTATTTGGGATAGTCTTTATTATAGCATTTATTGATATTATGATAAGGATAAATACGTATAAACCTGAGATAGAAGATAAGCCCATTACAATTAAAGAATCTATATCAAGACCTGCAAAAGATAAATCGTTTAAAAAAGTACTAATTACTGCAGGAATTAATAGATTTGCATTAGGAATTGGAACAATGTACTTAAATGTGTATTTACTTAGGTATATACATATAAATTATGTATATTACAGTATTTTAAATATAGTAATAAATTTGTCAGATGCATTATTTAGTAAATTTTGGGCAAGAAAAGCAGATGGCAGAGAATGGAAAAGAGTACTTATTCCAAATGGCATATTATATATAATTTCTTTTATATTATTATTTGTGTTTAAAGCTAACTATGTAATATATTTATTACCGATAATATATGTTTTTATGGGGTGCGCAAATAGTGCTTATGACATATACGATAATGTTGCTATATATGAGAGTTCAAAAGAAAATTATCAAACTTCATATGTAACATTTGAGAGATTTATAGAAGGAATTGTTACAGCAATAATTCCAATACTATCTTATACAGTATTTAAAGAAAATGAAAATATTATATCAACTACTTTTCTTATAGCAATAATAGTGTATATAGTATTTATTGTATATATAAACAAAAATATGATTAAATAAAGATTTTAATAAAATATATATTAATAAGGAAGAGGTAAAAAATGAACATAGGAATAGATATAGATAATGTAATATCAAAATTTGATGAAGCATTGGAAGAAGAATTTTTAAAGCATGATAAAGAATTAAGAAATACAGGAATCATTGACCCAAATAAACATATGACTGAGGGAATGTTTGATTGGTCTGAAGAAGAATTATGGCCATTTTATCTAGACAATGTTGAAAGAATAGCTAAAAACTTAGGAGTAAAAGAAGGTGCAAAAGAATATATTGAAAAATTAAAAGAAGATGGACATACTATTGTAATTATTACAGGTAGGGATAATGGAGAATACTCAGACCCATATAATATGACAAAGAAATGGTTAAGAGAAAAAGAGATACCATATGATAAATTAATTTTTACAAAATATAAAAAAGAAAAGGCAGAAAAATGTATAGAAAATGGTATTGATGTAATGATAGATGATTCTAATAGTATTTGTAGAGAATGTTATAAAAAAAATATAACTACACTTATAATGGACAAACCTTGTAATAGAGAAGAAAAAGAAATTACAAGAGTTTATAATTGGAAAGAAATTTATGAATTTATTACAAACTATAAAAAAGAAAAAGTTAATGTAATATTAGATACAGACATGGATACTGAATGTGACGATCATTTTGCACTTGCATATTTATTAAAAAACCAAGATAAATTTAATATTGATGCGATAACAATAGCACCGCATTCACACGATGAGATTGAAGAAACTATAGCAGAGGCAACGGATAAAAGTTATAATGAAATACTTAGAATATGTAATTGGCTAAATTTTGAAACTAAAAATAAAGTGTTTAAGGGTTCAATAGATTATATTTGTAATAGATATAATGAAAATAATGATGCAGTTAATAAAATTGTTGAAATTGCAAATACAAATAAAAAAACATATATATTAGCAATTGGACCGATTACAAATATTGCACTAGCAATAAAAAAATCACCAGACATTATAGAAAAGATAGAAATAATTTGGACAGGTGGACATAGCTTCTTAAATAAAAATAACATAGAATGTAATTTTAGACATGATGTACAAGCTATCAGAGAAGTATTTGAATCAAAAGTAAAATTGACAGTAATTCCAGGTAAAAATGTTGCTTCAAATCTAATGATTTCTAAATATGAATTAGAACATTTCTTAAAAGGAAAAAGTGAATTATGTGATTATTTGTGTCAAAGGTTTGTAAATGATACATATCATGAAATAAAAGAAAGAAGAGTTATTTGGGATATAGATGTTATTGCATATATGATAAATAAATCTTGGTTTGAAACAGAAGAAGTCAGTTGCCCAATTATAAAAGAAGATACATCATATGAATTAACGGAAAATAGGCATAAAATTACATTTGTTAATGATTTAGATCCGAATAAAATATATAAAGATTTATTTAAAAAATTAACAGAGCAAAATAATATAATTTAAAGAGAAAAAAGTCTGAGACATAATTGTAAAATTATCATAATGGTTTGAAATAAAATAAAATAAAGGAGAAAATAATATGGACAATATAATATTAGATACAGATACATATAATGAATGTGATGACCAATTTGCTCTTGCATATTTATTAAAAAATCAAGATAAATTCAATATTGAAGCAATTACAGTAGCACCTTATTCGCATAGTGATAGAAAAGAAACAATAGAGGAAACAACAGAAAAGAGTTATAACGAAATATTAAAAATATGCAATTGGTTAAATTTTGAAACAAAAAATAAAGTATTTAAAGGTTCTTTAGATTATATATGTAATGGATATAACAAAAATAGTGATGCAGTAAATAAAATTATAGAGATTGCTAACAAAAATGAAAAATAATAGAGAGTTTAATTTTAGACAAGATGTACAAGCAGTTAGAGAATTATATGAATCAAAAGTTAAATTAACAGTGATTCCTTGCAAAAATGTGGCATCTAATTTAAAAACTTCAATATATGAATTAGAACATTTTTTAAAAGGAAAAAATGAAGTATGCGATTATTTATGCCAAAGATTTTATAATGATACATATCATGGAATACAAGAAAGAAGAGTTATTTGGGACATAAGTGTTATTGCATATATGATAAATAAAACTTGCTTTGAAACAGAAGAAGTCAGTTGCCCAATTATAAAAGAGGATACATCATATGAATTATCAGAAAATAGACATAAAGTTACATTTGTTAATTATTTAGATGCTGATAAAATTTATAAGGATTTGTTTAACAAATTTGTACAATAGATGAGAAGATTAAAGAAAAGGGAGGAGTGTAAAAATATGAAATTAACAGTGGAAAAAGCAAGAGAAATGTTAGAAGAAGCAAGAAAAAAAGCATCAGATGATCACTGGATAAACCACTCAATTTGTGTGGGAGATTCAGCAGGAAAAATAGCAGAAAAGTTAAACTTAGATGTAGATTATGCAAAAATATTAGGGTATATACACGATATAGGAAGATCTGTAGGAGATGGAAAAGACCATGTAATGCAAGGATACAACTATCTTAAAGAATTAGGATATGATGATGAATATGCAAATATTTGTCTAACACATTCATATTTAAACAATGATGTTTATTGTACAGCAGGTGGAATTCCAAGAGATATACCATTTAGAACAGAATTTATTAAAAATCATGAATATACAATATATGAAAAAATAATAAATTTATGTGATTTGATGTGTACTGATATTATTATGACTGTTGATAAGAGGTTGATAGATTTAATAATTAGAAAGGGTGCACATGAAAATACACAATATCATATAAAAGAAACTTATAAATTAAAGCAATATATTGATGAACAATTAGGATTTAATGTTTATGATTTATTTCCTAGTATAAAAGATAATTTGTAAAATATATAATAAAAAATAATATAGGATAAAGAAAAATGAATGAAGAATTAACAGTAAAAAAGCAACTAAAAATATCTATACCAATAGCTTTAGAATATTTTATAAATACATTAATGACATTAGTAGATACAATTGTTGTAACTAGACTGGGAACGAATGCTGTAGGTGCAATAGGAGCAGCGGGAGTAATAATAGATATAATGCAAATGAGTATAATGGCTTTAAATATTTCTAATACAGCATTACTTTCAAAAACAATAGGAGAAAACAACACAGAAAAAGCTAAAAAAATAACAGGAAATTCAATATTAATAACATTAGTAATATCAATTATAACAATTATAGTTGTATATTTTATAAATCCACTATTACCAGGACTTTTTAATGTTGATAAAATTTGTACTACATATATGTTAATAAGATTAATAGGATTTATTCCAAATGCTATGGTTACAGTCCTTACAGGACACCAAAGGACAATAGGAAAACAAGGAATGATAATGACATTAAAAATTATAGCGGTAATCTGTAATTTGATTTTAGACGTAATAGTTGTAAAATTAGGAGGTGGAGTAGCTGGAGTAGCATGGGTTACAATAAGCATTGATACAGGGCTTTGTATTTATTTAATATTAAAATCGAACTCTACTATAAAATATAAATTTGATAAAGAAATATCTAAAAAAATATTGAAATTATTTAAATGGAATTGTATGGAAAGATTAGCATCAAGAATAGATAAATTTATATTTAATATTTTAGTATCAAGAATTGGACCTACTGAATATGCAGTACATGTAATTGTAATACAAATAAGAGATGTATCACAAGCATTTATACAGGGACTTGGTGATGGCATTTCAATAAGTATTGGAATAGAATCTGGAAGAAAAGACCAAGAAAAAATGAAAAATGCTAAAAGTGTAGGAAGAAAATTAATAAACATATTTTCCGTTATAGTTCCAGTTTGTACAGTAATTATTGCTATTATAATTGCAGATATATCATTTAAAGAAAATGAATTATGGGTAATTTTTTATTCTGTATTGCCATTATTAATAATAGGACAATATGAAGAAATAAGTGGTATGTTTTATTGTGCAATACTTAGAGGAACTAGAGAATTTAAATTTTTAGCACAAAGAAATTTTATTACATCATTAATAAAAATTGTAGTTGCAACGATTTTGTCATATACTGTGTTAGGAATTAAAGGTGTATGGATTGCATATGCAGTTTATTGTATAGCACAAAAACATTTATCAAAACATAAATACCTAAATATAGAAAAACAAAATAAACAAATAAGTATTATGGATAGTTAGTTATTTGATAAAAGATAAAGAAAATAGATATGGAGGAAATATGAGAATTGCTGAGAAAAGGGATATAGAAGAACTTTCAAAATTACGAGTTTTACAACAAAGAGAAGACTGGAAGGAAGATTATCCAGAAGGAGAAGATAAAAGACTTTATGAAGTAACAAAAAAATTTCTAATTAGACATTTAAATGAAGATATAATTTTTTTTGTAGAAGAACAAGAAAATCATATTATAGCTACATGTGGCTTACAAATCATAAATTATATGCCTCAGTGTGCAATCAGTGGAAAAGAAGGATATATTTGTGATGTATTTACATTATGTGAATATAGAAAAAAAGGTATTCAGACAAAATTAATAGGCGAATGTATAAAATTTGCAAAAAAACAGAATTTAGAAATTTTGAAACTTTGTAGTGATAATCCAGAAGCGATTTCTATCTATAAAAGCTATGGATTTGAGAGTGATCCATTAATGATGGAATATTATTTAAAATAGGAGAAAAAATGTTGTTAAGTAAAGAAAAAATAAAAGAAGCATTGGAGTACTATTCTATAAAAGATATAGATTACTATGAAAAATGTAATAGATGTATAGATGAAACTAATAATAATAAAAAAATATATGATAAAACAAATGAAATATATGAAATCTTATATATTGATAAAACAGAAAAGTTTAGAGAACTATGGGAAGAAAAAAATATAAATATATTATTTGGAGAAAACGTAAATCCATTTATAACAAGTGTGTTGCTATTGTTGGGATTTGAGTATCATAAGAAGAATATTAGCAAATATAATTTTGATAATGAACAAATAGAAATTCAAAAACAAAGAGTAAAAGAATGTTTATTAAATGACATTCTAATTAAACATTATGAAGGAATCCGAATTTCACAAATGTTATGGGGAACATATTTTATAAATGCAAGATTAATAGAATGTGGAAGATTGCAGTTTGAACCAACTACTAACAATAATGTTAAAATACATATACCAGCAGGAAAAAAACTTGATATAGAAAAAGTAAAAGATTCATTACTAAATTCAAAAGAATTATTAAAAAAATATTATAATATAGAAAATCCGAAATATATTTGTGAATCATGGTTATTAAGTAAAGAAATATCAACAATGTTAGATGAGAAGTCTAATATAAAAAAATTTCAAGAACTTTTTGAAATACAGAGTTCTAAAAATGGAATAAACGATGTATTGAATTTTGTATTTAATTTAAAAAAATGTGATAATTATCATCAATTACCAGAAACAACTAGATTACAAAAAAGTATAAAAGAATTTTTGATAAATAATGGAACAATATATGAAGGATATGGGGAGTTAAAAGAATGAAATTATATGTAATAAGACATGGACAAACAGATTGGAATGTGGCAGGAAAATGCCAAGGAAGAACAGATATAGAATTAAATAGTACAGGAATTGAACAGGCTAAGAAAGCAAAAACACAATTAAAAGACCATAAAATAGATTTGATAATATGTTCACCATTAAAAAGAGCAAGAAAAACTGCGGAAATAATAAATGAAGCAATAGATTGTAAAATTATAAGTGATGAAAGAATAATAGAAAGAAATTGTGGAAATATAGAAGGAACAACAAAAGAGGAATGGCCTAGTATAGTAAATGAAGATATAGATATAATAAATAACTATAATTTAAATTGGAATAAGCTGAAAGTAGAACCTATACAAAATGTATGTAAAAGAGTATGGAATTTATTAGATGAAATACAAGAAAAATATAAAGATAAAAATATTTTGCTAGTTACACATGGCGGAACTTGTAGAGCAATTAATGCATATTTTAACGGAATAAGTGAAGAAGGAATTGTTGTTAGTGCAAAAATAAAAAATTGTGAAATTAGAGAGTACCAATATAAAAACGGAAAAATAGGAGAAAACAAATGAAACGATTATTACGAATAGCAAGTAATTCAGCAATATTTTCGTTTATACCAATATTATCTTGGTTTTGTCTAGGACTATTAGTAGATAAAAATTTAGTAAATGTATTTACATTAACATATCCATTGCAATTTATATGGGCATTATTAAAATCAATATTTGCAACAGGACCCAATATAAGTAAAGAAAAGGATAAAGATGAAAATGCAGTTTTATCTGGAATGACAGCTGGAATAATAGTAGGGCTAATAATATTTGGATTATTTGCAATAAATGTAAAAAAATATGTGGAATTTATGAATATGGATTTTGAAACATACAAAGAATTTGCTGTATATTCTATATTACAATTATACATTCAGCTAGTTTTTTCTTTTGTATTAGAAAAATTATATTTTGCTGGAGAAGAGAAAAAAGCAAATAAATATTGTATACAATTAAATTTATTAAATTTTATTGTATTAATACTAACTGCTATATTTACGAAAAACAAAACAATTATTGTTGCAATTACATTAATATCAATAGCTATTTACACATTAATAGTCACAATAAAACAGTACAAAAAATTTAAATTCAAGTTACATATAATAAAATATATAAAATATGAATCAGTAGAAATTGTAAACAATATATTGTTTTTTTTAATTTTCTTATTTGGATTAAGCAATGCATTGGAATTTGGAGAAAAATATACTGTTGCACTAAATTTTGTAGCATTAATAACAGATACACAATGGGATTCATTTGAATCAATTTCAACTGTTGCAAAAATAGATATAAGTAAAAATGAATTTAATTATAAAGAACACAGAAATAATGCTTATAAATTAGAAGGTGTTTTATTGGCTACAATATTTATTATGTTATTAATTTCATATAGATTTTATGAATTAGATTTAGGAATAACATTAATATATCTAAGTTTTGAGTTAATTAATTTTAGCATATATCCAGTATATAAAATAAAAACTTGTTACTTGCAATTAACAAAATTTGCTAAAGAAATAACAACAAACAAAATTACTGCAGGAATATTAAGGATATTTATATCATTACTAAAAACACCATATTGTACTGGAATTGGACAAGTGACATCTTCGTTGTATCAATTTTTGACGGTTAATATTATATTTAACAAAAATTTTGCAATAGATAAAACAGGAAAGGTATTAGAAAAATGAAAAAAATATTAGTTAGCGATTATGATCAAACATTTTATTTAAATGATGAAGATATTGAAAAAAATAAAACAAGCGTAAAAAAATTTAGAGATAAAGGAAATATATTTATATTTGCAACTGGACGTTCTTATATGGATTTTATGAAAAAAGCAGAACAATATAAATTGAAATGGGATTATTTAATAATTAATCATGGAGCAACAATATTAGATAAAAATAATAATGTTATTTTAAATTATACAATAGATAATAATATAATAAATAATATTGAAAAAGATTTAGAAATCGAAAAAACAATAAAATATTTTTGCTGTAATTTAGAAAATAGCAGAACTAATTTTAATGATAAAGATTTAACAAAAATTCATGCTAAATACGAAGAAGATGAAGCAAAACAAATTAATTCTTTAATAAATGAGAAATATGCTAAATTTGTGAATAGTTATTTTGTATCAGGAAATGCTGTTGAAATAATATCAAATAAAACAACTAAATCACATGCTATAAGTAAAATAGCACAGATAGAAAAAATTACTCCGGATAGAATCTATACGGTTGGTGATGGCTATAGTGATATAGAAATGATAAAAAATTATAATGGATATTGTATGGAAGAATCTGTACCAGAATTGATGGAAATTTGTAGTGGAAAAATTGTAAAAAGTGTTAGTGAATTAATAGAAAAAATATAGGAGAAAACTATGAAACTAAAATCAGAAGCAAATATAATAATAGCGATTGATGCATTAAAGAAAATAATGATTATATTTTTAGGCCCATTTTTAACAGCATATTTTATAAAAACTTCATCAGAAAGTATTATAGATTTATCAATTTATTATATATTTTCATATATTCTATTGGGAATAGGAAGCTTTATAGTAGCTAGTATAGTAAAAAATAAATTTAGAATAGGGATGTTTAGGATAGGTGTCATAATAAGCTTTATATATATTATGACAATAGTTATTTTAAAAGATAAAGTTGTAGATCATTTGGGGTTAATATCTATATTATATGGAATTTCACAAAGTACATATTGGTTTCCATATAACTTATTTGTTATAAACAAAATAGATAACCAAGAAAGAACGGATTATACAGTTAAGAAAAACATTATTGTGTCAACAGTTGGAGTACTATGTCCAATTTTACTTGGAACAATAATTACTGCTACAAACTTTGAGCTAACAGCAATAATTATATTAATAATATCTTTAATACAAATAGTTTTGTCATTTATGCTTACACCAGAAAAAAATATCAATACTTTAAAAAAATATAACTTATTGGATTCATTGAAAAGAATAAGAAAAAATAAACAAATAAAAAAGATGTTTTTAGTAGAATTTTTAATTGGATTTAGTATAAGTGATGGTGCACTTGGTACATTAATAACAATATTAATATTTAATGTATTTAAAACCAACATGAATTTAGGGATAATATCATCAATTTCTACGGTTTTATCAATTATTACAATTAAATTATATGGAAAATATAGTAAAAATAAATCAGACAAAAAGGCATTAATAATATCAAGTATTATTCCGGTAATATCTGTATTTATTGTACTAATGAATACAAATAATATAACAATCATAATTTATAGTTTTTGTTATGAAATATTTGTAAATGGAATACTAAGCCTTTCAAGAACAATACGTTTATTTAATATGTCAGATAGTAGTATAATTCAAAAGGATGACCAATCTGAATTCTTTTCTCTTAGAGAAGGAATTTTAAATTTAGGAAGAATAGTAAGCTATACAATTTTATTAATAGCAGGAATTAGTTCTAATGTTGTGACGTTGAATTTTGCTTTGATAATTCTTACATTATCAATACCATTAATGGGATACATTTTGAAAGATATAGAAAAATTTGAAGGGGAAAAAAATGGAACAAGTAAATAGAAAATATATAGCAATAATAGCATTTTTAAGAAAATTTATGAGTGTATTCTTTTCATTATTTTTTAACATATACATATTAAAAATAGTAGATAATGATTTGAATTTTATATTAAAATACACAGTTTATTCAGTATTTCTAGGAATGTTATTAGAATACATATTACTAAAAATAATAAATTCAAGAAATGCCAGTTATATATATAGACTAAGCTTTGTGTTAAGTGCAATAAGCATTTTTGTATTAATAATATTCAAAGAAAATATTGTTAAACATATATATTTATTTAAAACTTTAGACACAGTAAGAGTTTTATTTTATTCTGTACCATATGAACTTATGATAATAGGTTCAAACACAAATAAATCAATGAGTAGTTATTTAGCTAACTTAAATATACTTGAAAATATTACAGCAATATTAACACCTATGTTTTCAGGATTTATAATAGGGAGATTTTCATATAATGTATTATTTATAATCTTAGGATTAGAAACAATATTAATTATTGCTATATCAATGAAAATCAAAGATTTTACAGTACAAGATAATAAAATGAATATCAAAGAATTTTGGGAAATTGTCAAAGAAAAGCCCCATCTAAAAGCTATATATAAATGTATGTTTTTTAGAAGAATATCAGCACAAGGAGCAATGACAGAATTATTACCAATTGTATTATTTTTAAGATTAGGTACAGAAGTGAGTTTTGGAAACTATAATACATTATTTGCAGTAATATCAATTATTTCTTTGCAAATATTAAAAATGATAAACAATAAAAAAATTAATAAGAAATTTTATCCATATATGGCTATTATTATATTCATTTCGTCATTATTTGTAGTATTTAATGCAAGTTTTGTAACTCTATTAATTTATTATATATTAATGAATTCATTTGGAACAATAATAGAATCAGAATCTTGTAGTGCAGTATATGCCGCAACTAAGGTGGATGGATTAGAAAAATATAAAAAAGAGCATATGGTAATATTTAATATCTGTATGTTTGTAGGACAAGTTATAAGCTATAGCCTAGTATATGTTTTATATAATTATTTTTACAATATAAATATACTTTCAATAACAATTTCAATATTAATGTTTTTCTTGATAATTGCAGCAATTTATTTAAGAAAGACAGAACAATATTTATATGAAAATATGGAATAAATTTTAAAGAACTAATAAAGATTATAAAAGGAGGACTAATGAAAGAATTTATATCGATACTAATAAGTTTCATATTCATGGGAATAGCAGAAAGCATAGACTCAGCATTCAACAACGCAATCAGTATAGATGCAATAGTAGTATGTGGAAGCTTATTTTCAATAGACTTAATATTAAAATCATTAAGTGAAATGGGGACATATACATATAGAACAGCAAGAAAAGACGAAACATCATATTTAATTGTAAATGTAGTAGTAAGTTTTGTATTGGGGATAATAGTATTTTTAGGAAGAAATTATATAGTAAATATTTTTGGATTAACAGATATTCAAAAGGAATTGTTATCTGATATTTTAATATTATACATAGGTTATCTAGTTTTAGGAAGATTAGCAAATGCACTATTTGAGATGGTTAGGTTAAAAGGTGAACTAAAGCTTTATAGATACAGTTTAATTGTGTATTATGTTACATTAATAGGATTAGACTCAATTGCATATTTTACAACGCATAATTTAAAAATGCTATTTATAGCTACAATGATTTCTTGGATAATATCTATTATATATATGTTGAATAATTTAAAGTTAAAAATGAAATGGCCAGATAAAGAAGTGATAGAAAATGTTAAAAAATATGGAATACCAACTTCCTTGGAAAGATTATTTTCACGTATATTTGTTTTGATATATGGGGTAATAGCAAGTCATATGGAAACAGAAAAATATTCAATCCATACAGTATGTTATGCAATATGTATAAATTTAGAATTGATAACAAGTGCATATCAAGCAACATTAATGATAAAAATACCAACACATGAATCCTACCAAAAACAAAAACAAAGAATAATAGATATGAAAAAGGATGTTTTTTCAGTTATAATACTATTAAATTATGTATTTGCAGTGATATATCTATTATTACAACATGGGAGCTTACCATTGGCTAGTTGTTTTCCATATATTATTTTCTATACATTTGGAGTATTTGGTTTATATCATTTTGAAAATTATAGAACATTATGTATTATGCAAGGAAAACCTAAAATATTGTTATTAGGTTCTACAATAGGAAGTTTTATTAGAGTTTTAATCTGTTTAGTATTTTGTAAATCTGATATTGCTTTATTTGCCTTTGGATTAGTTAATTTTGTTGATTTTTATACTAGAAGTGTTGTTTATAGAATTGAATTGGAAAAATAGATTTAAATAAATAGTTTTAAATAAAGATGTTCATATTATTAATATTTTATAAATAAAATTATACTTAATATGCAGCATAAATCTATTTTTTTCAATCAAAACAAGCACTATTTACATAATGTTGATTTTGCTGCTAATATATGCTATAATAGAAATGTAACTATTGTAGAAAAATTCTGGTTGTAACCAGAAAAACAAAGGAGGAAATTATGGCAAATAAAAATTCAGAAAGGACAAGCTTGATGAAAAAAGAATTTATTAAACTGCGGGCTTCTGGAATGTCAATTCAGGATATTGCAAAAAAATACGGAATGACTGCTGGAAACATTTATTTTCATTTGCAGGAAATTGCAGATGAAAACCATGTAACGAGAGACGAATTACTCTTCGTCCCACAAAAACCACATATTATAAAAAGTACTTCAAAAAAATTACCGAAAGATGCAATATCACATGAAGAATTAAAAAAAGATTTTTCAGATATGCTGGAAAAAGTAGATAATATAATTGAAAAAATTGACACAACAATAGCAAATACGGAGGAAATCTATGATGAGTGATTTAAGAAGACTAAGAGGTAAACAGATATGGGTTTATATCAAACAAGGGGTGACAATTGAGGAACTGATAGAAAAGTATAAATGCAGTCAAGAAGATTTAGAGAAATACATGGAAAAGAATTTTGAAAAGAAAGCACGAGAAAGTATAAGACGGGAACTAGAAAAAAACGGTAAAAAAAGAGGCAACAATACTGCTACCATTGTTACTCAAGAAGAAATTTCCAAGACAACATTAAATGAACTTCACAAAAAAGGAAGACAAATGCAGGAGAAAAACGTAATGGTAATGAAAGAAAACAAAAAAGAGTCAGATGAAAGGAGTTTAGAAAAACTTAAAGATCGGGAAAATGCATTAGTAACAGAAATCTGCAACCAAGAAGTTGCTCATAAGAGCACACTTTCTAGCAAAAAGAAACTTTTTGACGAATTAGAAAATGAAAAAGAAAAGATATTAGAATTAAAAGGCATAATTCTGAAAAGGCAGAAAGCAGTAGACGAAATCTTTACCAAAATAGTAGAAATAGATGAAAAAATAATAACTGAATCCGAGGAACTATCAACTAATAAAAAAATCTTAAATGAAATACGAGAATACATAAAAGTTCTCGAAAAAGTTACAATTTTCATTTATGAAAACGGGGAAATCAAAGAAGAAGAAGCAGAGGTAGCAGAAGAATTACTTGGATTAGACGAAGTTTTTGATAGTCTTATACACAATGAACTAGTGGAAAATCTTTCTGTAAAGCAGATTCGCCAACTAGCAAAATTGATGGTGTTAACTGAACAAATGCAGAAACAAGGACAGAATTATGATTTAGTTTTTGAGTCAGAAATTGTTCAAAAAATATTTGAACAACTATAAGCCATAATAAAAAGTTAGAACTATGGAGATGTAAAAGTCTCCATAGTTTTTTATATTCTTAAAAGATTTCAAAAGTGACAAAATTTATAGTAAAAAAGTCACCTAAAAGTCACTTTCAAAAACTATACTAAATACAACAAAGCAAAAGCGTCCCCAATGAGACAAAAAAGAAAGTGAGGAAGAATATGGAAATATTAAGGGTAGAAAACTTGAACAAAATTTATGGAAAAGGAGAAAATCAAGTAAAAGCAGTAGACAATGTATCGTTTTCTGTACAAAAAGGAGAATTTGTAGCGATAATCGGAGCAAGTGGAAGCGGAAAGTCTACACTATTACATTTAATTGGTGGAGTAGATAGACCGACATCAGGGAAGGTTTTTATAGATGGAAAAGATATTTATACTTTAAATGATGATAATCTTGCTATTTTTAGAAGAAGACAAATTGGATTGATTTATCAATTTTATAATTTGATACCTGTTTTAAATGTGGCAGAAAATATTACTTTACCAACAAAGTTGGATGGCAGAGATGTTGATGAAAGAAGATTAAATGATTTATTAAAAACTTTAGGACTTGAAAAAAGAAAATATAATTTGCCTAATCAATTATCAGGTGGACAACAACAAAGAGTGTCTATTGGTAGAGCTATGATGAATGAACCTGCATTGATGCTTGCAGATGAGCCTACTGGAAATTTGGATTCAAAGGCAAGTGAAGAGATTATTTCATTATTAAGACTTTCTAATAAAAAATATAATCAAACTGTTATAGTTATAACACATGATGAAAAAATTGCATTAGAAGCGGATAGAGTTATAACAATTGATGATGGAAAAATTATTAAAGATGAAAGGACTGGAAAATAATGAAAGTTTTAAATGAATTAAGTGTTAAAGATTTAAGGCTAAATAAAAAAAGGTCAATTGTAATCATAATTGGAATTATTTTATCAACAGCCTTAATCTGTGGAGTAGCAGGGCTTATAACAAGTTTTCAAAAGACATTTGTAGAAACTGCAAAAAACAGTCAAGGAAATTATCATGCAATTTTTTATAATGTTCCAAAAGATGAGCTTAAATATATTGAAGAAAATAGAAGTATTGAAGACTACTATTTATCAGAAGAATTAGGATATAGTTATTTAACAAATGGAAAAACATCAACAGGAGAAGAAGAAAAGCCACTTGTTAATATTATTTCAATGAATGACAAGTTTTTAAATAATATGGCTATAAATATAAAAGATGGTAGATTACCAGAAAATGATAGTGAACTTGCAATTTCAACTAGAATAAATGAAAAATTTAAGACAAATTGCAAAGTTGGAGATACTGTAACATTAAATGTTGGAGAATTAAAAGGAACTTTAGAAAATCAAAATGCTAATTATTATGATGAAGAACAAATCAAAAAAACAGATGGAACAGAACAAACAACTGAAAATGAAATTGTTAACGTAACTTCAAAAACATATAAAATAGTTGGAATACTAGAAAGACCAACTGTTGCAATTGAACCTTATGAAGCAGACTGGTTTACAGTTATTACAAAAATGCAAACAATAAATAAAAAAGCAAATATAGCAGTTCTATATTCAAAACCAAATGATTATGTAAAAAATACAGAAAGCATAAACCAAATGGTAATCGCAAAATCTGGAACAAAAGAAAATGATTTTAATAGAGTTAGCGGGTTAGATAAAACATATAAAAGTTATAAATATAAGATAAAAATAAATAAAGAATTATTAGCATATCAAGGGGCAAGCTTAGATGATGAAACACTAAAGACAATTTATGGACTAGGAGCATTCATAATGGGAATTGTTCTAGTATCAAGTGTATTTGTTATTAGAAATGGGTTTGCAATATCAATAACAGAAAGATTAAAACAATATGGAATGCTTTCAAGCATTGGAGCAACAAAAAAACAAATCAAAAAAAGTGTTTATTTTGAAGGCTTTATATTAGGAATTATAGGAATACCTCTAGGAATTTTAAGTGGAATATTTGCAATTTATATATTAGTAAATGTAGTAAATTACATATTAAAAGATTATGTATCAAGTGGGACTTTACTAACATATGGAATATCATGGACTGCAATAGTTGTAAGTATAATTGTATCAATTGTAACCATATGGCTATCTTGTAGAAGGTCTGCTAAAAAGGCATCAAAAATAACACCAATTGAAGCAATAAGAAGTTCAGAAGATGTGAAATTAAAGGCTAAAAAAATAAAATGTCCAAAAATCATAACGAAAATATTTAAAACAGGTGGAGAAATAGCATACAAAAACTTAAAAAGAAGCAAGAAAAAATATAGAACAACAGTAATATCTATAATTGTCAGCGTAGTAATATTTATTGCAATATCAAGTTTTATACAATACGGATTCAAAATGTCAAATTCATATTACACAGAAAGAAATTATAATTATGTAGTATATGCATACACAACTGCATCACCTGAAGATACAGAAGAATTTGCGAAAGAACAAGCAGAAAATTTAAAAATGTTAACAGACATATCAAATTTACCAGATGTAGGAGATGTATCAATAAATAAAACCAATACATTTGAAATGAATATGGATGAAAAACATAAAGCAGAATTAACTGAATATGGAAAAAATATTAAAGCAAGATATTCAGAGTCAAATTCAAACCAAGAACAAATAGATAATGTAAATATTATTTCATTAAGCAAAAATGCGTATGATGCATATTTGAAAAAGATAGGTGGAGATTATGAAACATACAAAGATGGAGCAATTTTAATTGATAACAATATCAATTTGGATGAAAAAGGAAAGAAAATTCAAGGTAGCATGTACACTTGGAAAAAGGGAGATACTGTTACAGGAAAAATAAATGATAAAGAGTATAACATCAAAATAGTAGCCAAAACAGAAGAAAGACCAAATGGCGTTGAAAATTTATATAATACTAATGCATATTTTATTGTAAGTGAAGATTTTATAAATAAAACTGGATACATATCAGCAACTTTATGTGCACAATCAAATGATGCTGATAAATTAGATGCGGAAGTTGAACAATATAAAAAAGATAATAATCTTATTGATTCTAATTTGAATTCATTTAATTTGGAAGAATCAGTTAGAGCAGAAAATGCAGTTGTATTAGTTATCTCAATATTCTTATACGGATTTATTGGAGTAATTACTTTAATTGGAATAACGAACATTTTCAATACTATAACAACAAATATGAATTTAAGAAAAAAAGAATTTGCAATGCTTAAATCAATAGGAATGACCAAAAAAGAATTTAATAGAATGATTAGATTAGAGAGCATTTTCTATGGTGTTAAATCTTTGGTTATTGGTATTCCAATTGGATTGGTGTTATCTTATGGTATGTATAATGTATTTAAAAATAGCATGGAAATGGATTATGTTTTACCATATAAGGCAATTGCTGTTGCAGTTATATTTGTAGCTGTTGTTATTGGTATTATTATGAAATATTCTATGAGTAAGATAAATAAACAAAATATTATAGAAACTATTAGAAATGATAACATATAATATATTTTAAAAGATGCTTAATGTTTTAGGCTTCTTTTTCTTTACTTGACAATTTCCATAATTGGTTTTATACTATGTTTATTATATTTTTAGGCAATAGGAGATGAAAAAAGTTTGAAAAATATCATTTTAGACTATAAACAAGTAAATGAAAAATTAGACAATTTGGTTGAAAATAAAAATTTTATAGAATTAAATGATTTGGGTAAAACAGAATATGGTTTACCAATAAGGCATTTTGCAGTGGGTAATGGAAATAATGATGTAGTAATTACTCGGAGCGACACATGGAAGTGAAATAATTACAACAGATTTTGTGTTAAAATTAATGAGTGGTATAAATAATAATCCTCAAAATTGGAATAGTATTTTAAAAGAATTCAGGTTGCATTTAATTCCAATGCTTAATCCAGAAGGTTATTTAATTTCATCTTATGCAATAAGAAAATTAATACCTAGGGAAATGTCACAAGAAGAAGCTGAAAAAATTGCTAAAAAATATTATATTGCTTATAAAAATGATGATATCAATGAGAATATTGAAAAAGAACATTTAAAAATGTTTGAAAATATTGATTATACGTGTATTCCTAATGAATATGAAAATATAAAAAATTCATTAAAAGAAATTTTTGAAAAATATCCAGATTTACCTAAAAATTGTTTACATATATGGAGTGCAAATGCAAATGGTGTAGATATACAGGCAAATTCAAGTTATAATCCAAAAATATCTAAGATTTTTAATGATGAAGATATATATATGGAAGCTAGGAGGCATAATAATTTAAATATTTCACATCCTGGGCCAATAAATTGTCCGTTTGATAAAGAAAAGGGATTTAAAGTTGAAAAAGAAACATTGGCGATTACTAATTTATTAGATTCATTACAAGGACGTGGAAAATTATTTGCTTATATAAATTATCATAGTACAGGTGGACTTATATTTCAAAGACCATCAACAATACCTGAGGGAATGAAAATTAATAAAGAAGATATAGTAAAGAAACAAATAACTAATTATATGTTAGCAAAAACTTATCAAGATAAAACTTATAAAAATACAGGATTTGATGAAAATGGTAATAATAGAAGAGAAAATTCAAAATATAATATTTATACTAAGGAATCTAGCGCAACATCTAGTAATGATATTTTTAGACTTAATTATCCGCAGAACTTGCTTATAGAACTTTCAGGTATGGGAGGGAATCCAATTGCACCATATGGAGATATTAAAGGAAATTATACAAATGCTATAAACT
Source organism: uncultured Clostridium sp. (assembly GCA_900551615.1). Classification (GTDB taxonomy): domain Bacteria; phylum Bacillota; class Clostridia; order TANB77; family CAG-508; genus CAG-269. Next base: position 2,389 of record URWN01000005.1, on the reverse strand, counting down.
CTAATTTAGATGCAGTTAAATACACTTTAGATGTTGCAAGCATTGCTCAAATGATTTCAGAAGCTACTTATCAAGTAATTAAAAAATATGAGCCTGATGTTAAGTATGAAATGTTAACTGGAGTTCAAGACATAATTTATAAAGAATTTTCAAAAAAAATTAAATCTTTACAAAATATTGAAAAGGAAGAAAATGAAGAATATGATAGATAATGAAATTACGGTTTTAATTAGTTCAGACAAGGCAATTTTAAAATTCCCTAAGTGTGCATTGGAAGTATCTGCATTTATTGGAAAAAATGGGTTAATATCAAATAAACAAGAAGGTGATGATTGTACACCTATTGGTAAATTTGATTTGGGTTTATTATTAGGAACACATGATAAGATTTTTAATAAAAATTATGATTATACTAAAATAAGTTCAGATATGTATTGGGTAGATGATAGCAATTCTATATATTATAATAAATTAGTTGATGTAACTAAAGTAGAAAAAGATTGGAATAGTGCGGAACATTTAATAGATTATCCAATTCAATATGAATATTTGGTAGAAATAAAAAGCAATCCAACAAATATTCCTAATAAAGGAAGTGCAATATTCTTGCATTGCAGTAACAATACAGCAACACATGGGTGTGTTTCAATAAATAAAAAAGATATGGAAAAATTAGTTAACAATATAGATAAAAATACTAAAATTAATATAATAGAAATAAAATAAAAGATTTTAAATATCCTTTTAAATTAAACTGTTTTAAGTAGTGCAGTTTTTAAAAGGATATTTTTATTTGCTAAATTATGAAAAAAGTTGTAATATTTTATCAAAAAAACACACTAATAAAGTGAAAGGAGGAAAATGTTATGCAGAATATTGAAAAAATATATAAACAACACTCAAATGCAGTATATAAATATCTATTCTGCCTAACAGGTAACGCAGATATATCAGAAGAATTAACACAAGAAACTTTTGCAATTGCAGTAAAAGAAATAACAAAATTCAAAGGAAACTGCAAAGTATCAGTGTGGTTATGCCAAATTGCAAAATATTTATGGTATAAAGAATTAAAGAAAAAATCACGAAAAAATGTATCAATTGAAGAAATTAATGAAGAAATAGAAGATACAAAAACATTAGAAGATATTATTTGTGACAATGATGATAAAATAAGACTTTTTAAGGACTTACAAAAGTTAGATGAAAAATCAAGAGAAGTGGTTTATTTAAGAATAACAGGAAATTTGAGTTTTATTGAAATTGGAGAAGTTTTAGGAAAAACACCTAATTGGGCAAGAGTTACATTTTATAGGGCTAAACAAAAATTAAAGGAGGTAAGGAAAGATGAAAATTGAATGTAAAATAGTTGAAGATTTATTATTTGGGTATGTTGATAAAACTTTAAATGATGAGTCTAAAAAATTAGTAGAAAATCATTTGAAAGAATGCATAGATTGTAAAGAAAAATTAAATGAGATTTTAGAAGATAATAAACTAAATGAAAAAATGCAACAAAAAGAAATAGATTATTTAAGAAAAGTAAGAACTAAAAGTAGAGTAAAATCAATATTAATTGCAATTGGACTTATAGTAATAATTTTAATTTTAGCATATTTAATAAAATTTATAAAAATTTCGAATATAATGGGAAAAGCCGAAAAAAGTTTGAAATCACAAAATTATTATTGTGAGAAACAAGAAAGTGCTGGAGAAAATAGTGCATCTGTTTCAAAAACATATTATAAGGATGGAAAATATAAAATAACAAGAGAAATATATTCAGATGACGGAAAAGAACTTATTTCAGCGGAATATGGTGAAGTGGGAAGTGATGAAAAAAAGATAGTAAACGAAAAAGAAAAAACAGTTACAATATATAAAGGAGATATTTCAAAAATACTTAATAAAGAAGAAAATATCAAATTTGACAGATTTTCATTAGAAGAAAGAAAATCAATTTATGCAAATTTAGGAAAAACTTTTTTGATGTCTATAACCTCAGATTCGTATGATTCTAATAAAGAGTATTATATATTAAGAGATAAGTTTGATAAGAGAAATAGTTGGGAAGTATGGCTAGACAAAGAGACTGGACTTGTAATCAGGGAAATAAATAGAGGTGGTTCAAGGTCATATATTACTGGTACTGAAATTGTAAAAAAAGAAAGTGATGTTATTGAAAAATATAAATATGATTTTGATATTGTAAGTGATGACGATGTAAAAGTACCTGATTTTTCTGGGTATAAAATAGAGTATCAAAATTATAATATGAGCGATTTTAGTGAACAGTAAAACTAAAGTTACAATTCACAGTCCGTAAAGTTATTATTTGTGTGGCACCCTCTTCCCCTTGGGTAATTATATATATTTGAGATTTCGTCCT
>URWN01000004.1 GCA_900551615.1 uncultured Clostridium sp. | reverse complement strand
CGCAATGAACAGGACGAAATCTCAAATATATATAATTACCCAAGGGGAAGGGGGTGCTACACAAATAATAATTTGATTGGCTGTGAACTGTAACATAATATTATAAACTCGTAAAAATAATTATATAAAAAGGTTGAATAAAATTTATATTAATTATATAATAAATAGCAAAAGAAAGATAAAATAGTAGAAGAACAAAGGAGAACAATATGGAAAAGATAAAAGACGTTTCTAAATTAAATGAAATTGCAAAAAATATTAGAAAAGGAATAATAGAATCAGTATATAATGGACAATCAGGACACCCAGGAGGCTCACTTTCAATTGCAGATATAATGGCAGTACTATATTTTTATGAAATGAATATAGAACCAGAAAATCCAAAAAAAGAAGACAGAGACAGACTAGTATTATCAAAAGGACACTGTGCACCAGCATTATATTCAACACTAGCAAATAGAGGATTTTTTGATATAAAAGAACTACAAACACTAAGAAAGATAGACAGTAGATTACAAGGACATCCAGACATGAATAAAATACCAGGAGTTGATATGACAACAGGTTCATTAGGACAAGGATTATCAGCAGCAAATGGAATGGCAATTGCTGGAAAGTTAGACAACAAGGATTATAGAGTATATTGCATCATGGGAGATGGAGAAATAGAAGAAGGACAAGTGTGGGAAGCTGCAATGGCATCTAACAAGTATAAGTTAGATAATTTATGTGTGATTGTTGATAATAATAATTTACAAATAGATGGAACAATAGAAGAAGTTATGAGTTCATATCCAATAGATGAAAAATTCAAAAGTTTTGGATTCCAAGTTATAAATATAGACGGACATAATATGCAAGAAATTATTGATGCTTTTGATGTTGCTAGAAATATTAAAGGAAAACCAGTTTGTATAATAGCTAAAACTATAAAAGGAAAAGGGGTTTCTTTTATGGAAAATAAAGCTGAATGGCATGGAAAAGCACCAAATGAAGAACAATATAGGCAAGCTATGGAAGAATTAAAATAAAGAACTTTTAACAAATATGTTAAAGTTCTTTATTTAATAAACATAAAATTGCAATTTATGGTAACTTATGCTATAATGGAAAAAGATAGTTTAAAAGGAGAAAAGATATGGATATTATTAAAAGAACAATAACGATTTTAATAACAAGCATAATGATTATAACATACCAATTACCAATAGTAGCAGCAAACATAGAAAATGAAGAAAATACTGTAAAAACTGCTAGCACAGAAAACACGATAACCAAAAAATTATACACATTACCAAGTGTATCAAGCATAGGAATAGCGGGAACAAACCGTGGAAACTGGCATGATAGACAAAATCTAGGTATATACATGAAAGCAGGATCAAGTTTTGAAATAAGACAAACAAATCTAACAATAAATCAAGACTTGAATCTAGACTGTTTAAACAATGACAGTCAAACAGAAAAAAGTTATAAAATTCCAAAAAATGGAGACTGGGTAACAATAAGTGTTGACAATGATAGTGTTCCATTTATTAGAACTGTATATGGACTAGAAACAGAGCCAACAATTGAAATAAAAAATGAGCAAAATATAGAAGAATTAACATACTATTACTACAAAGACAATGAACAAGAATTTTTTGAAAAATGGAAAAATAATAATCATTCATATGCAGTAATAGAAAATGATGTTGCAACATTTTTAGTACCATTAAAAGATAGAGAGTCAATAGTAAAACCAAATGGAAACAATTATAGTTTTAAATCAATAGACGAAATGCTAGAATACTATCACAATTTTGTAGAACAATTTGATAGATTTTTAGGCCTTTCTTATGATACAGACAACATATTAAACAAAAATATAAGAACAAAATTCTTTGTAAAAGCTAATAAACATGGTGCTGGTGCTGCATATTATAGTGGGAATCACACAGCACAAAACGGAGATAGCATATCAGGATATCTTGGTAAAGGGTGGCTAAACTTACACGAATTTGGCCATGGATATGAAGGCAGCCTAGCAAATCAAGATTTAGCTTTAGTTGATGTAATGAACAACATTTTAGCACACTATTTTCAAATTACATTCTTAAATAAAAATGATGGTGGATGGCTAGGAAATAAATTAAAAATAGAAGAAAGTATAAAAAATGCAAGAGAAAAAGCAGCAAACTTTAATGAATTAAGTTATCAACAAAAGTTATATATGTTTGTTGATTTATTAGACAAAATAGGACCAGAAAAATCAATGGCATATGTTCACTCTAAATATAGAGAATACATAAGCCAAGGAAAACAATATAATGCATCAGATATGTTTACAAAATCTTTTAGTGAAGTTTCAGGATACAATGTAATACCATATTTGAATTCATTTAAAGTTACTCCTTCAGAAGATATACAAACAGAAATATATGAAAAAGACTTACCATGCATCTACTATTTAAGAGATTTAGTAGCAACAGATGAAAAAGCAGAACAAATAAGAACAGAACTAAATCTAGATGGAAAATATGCATTAGTAAGCAATGAAGATATTGAAAAATACAATATGAATGGTAATTTAACAATAAACATATCAATAGAAGATTTTGAACAAATAAAAAATAAAAAAATCTATATAAAAGATGGTTCAAAAATTGTAAAAGAAATTTTAGTTGACAGTACAAATTTAAAAATAGAAAATTTACCTGTAGGTATTTATGAAATAGAATTACCAAATACTAAAAGCACAGCATATGAACATAACTATGAATATGTTGTTGTAAAAGAAAATAACGACAACGTAAAAAATATAGAATACAAAAAAATAAATGTAAATACAATGGCATCTGATACTCAAATTTTATTTAGAGGCTTGGGGGATAGCCAATTTGCAAACACAGACATAGATTTAGAAAACAAAAAAATGACAATTAATAGTTCAAACACAAAACCACATGTTTATTTTAATGATGAATATGCAAACATTCAAGTTTTTGATGATAAAGGCAATCTGGTTTATGAAAAAAGCTATATTGGAGACGTAGCAAGTCCATCAAATGATACAATAGATATTGATATAGGTTATTCAATAAAAATAAAACATAGAGAAGCGGCAGGGAGATTAGTATTTAAAAGTAAATGTTTAAACGAAAACGAAGACTTTAAAAATACAAACAATAGCCAAACAACATATACTATAACAAAATATGGATTGCAAAAAGAAGAAACCTCTGATGAAGAACAATATCAAAAATACAAAACTAAAATTGATAAATATATCAAAAAGTTGCAAGGAGAAATCACACAAGAAAAACAAGATAATAAATATAAATATTTTATACAAAAAAACAAGTTGCTTTCTAACATTTTAAATTTAAATGAAGATGATAAAAATACATATTTAACAGCAAACAGTAAACTAATAAACGGTTCTGCTCCAGTAATAGAAGGCCCTGATACATTAGAATTTACAGCTGGAGATAAATTAAATATTAATGTGGACAAGTTTAAATGTAATGATTTAGAAGATGGATATATATTATTAACAAATGAAAATGTTACTAATAATGTTGAAGTTGATGAAGAAAATAAAATAACTTTAGCAGGAAATTATGAAGCAGAAGCGATAGTATATGATTCAGATAATAATAAAGCTACTAAAAAAATAACAATAAATGTAAAAGAACAAAAACCAAGCGAAGAACAAAAACCAAGCGAAGATCAAAAACCAAATGAAGAACAAAAACCAAACGAAGAACAAAAACCAAATGAAGAGCAAAAACCAAACGAAGAACAAAAACCAGATGAAGAATCAAAAAGCAAAGAAGATAGTACAGTGAAAAAAGGAATATTACCAAAAACAGGAAAAGCAATGCATTTAAATATAATAATTGTTTGTATTGGAATAGCAATACTAAGCATTTGCATAATATTACAAAAGGAAACAAAAAAATTACCCTGAAAAATGGATTAGTTCTATTTTAATTCATAAGATAAAGTGATATAGTAATATAATAAAATAGGAGTAGAAATTTTATGAAACAAAATATATATGATATTAAAAGTTTTTCAGATGCATATGACAAAATGAGATATGAAAACAAGGGAATGAATGCAAATGATTTAGTTGAAATACCTAATTTTAGAAAACTAATACCTGATGTTAAAGGGAAAAGAATTCTTGACTTGGGTTGTGGATATGGAGAAAATGATAAGTATTGCATAGGACTAGGAGCAAAAGAAATTTTGGGAATTGATATTTCTAAACATATGATAAAAATAGCAAAAGAAAACAATAATGATGAAAATATAAAATATAAAGTAATGGCGATGGAAAATATTAATGAAATTGAAGAAAAATTTGATATTGTTATTTCATCATTAGCATTTCATTATGTTAAAGATTATGAAAAGTTAATAAATGATATATATAATTTACTAAATGATGATGGAATATTAATTTTTTCAATAGATCATCCATTAAGAATAGCAAGTAAATTTGAAACATGGATGAAAAAAAATTATACAAAAATTAACGGAAAGTGGTTTTTACTTGTCTCAGACTATAATAGAGAAGGGATAAGAGAAAAAGAATGGAACGGTGTCATGGTAAAAAGATATCATAGAAATTTTAGCAGCTTAATAAATGGATTAGTTAATTCAGGATTTAAAATTGATAAAATTTTAGAGCCAATACCCGATGAGAAAGCTATAAAAATTATTCCGAAATATATTAATCAATATGATAGACCATATTTTTTATTTGTAAGAGCAAAAAAATAGTATGAAACAAATGAAATTTCATTGCTACTTTTCATTCTTTGAAAAAATTGATGTTATGATAAATTAATTCCATCTAAATATAGTAATCTTTACAATTCAAGAATGGTTATAAAAAGAGATGAACTTATATTAGAATATTATTTAAAAAATAAAGAAAGAACCACAATACAGTGATTCTTTCTTTTTCGGTAGCAATGATTAAAATTAGTTACAGTGATCTTTTTCGTAAATCTCTTTGATATTGAGATTGTCAGTCAACATATTTCCATAGTGAACATCTTCTGTTTCAGCACCAATCATCCGATATAAATCTCCTTGAGGGGAAACCATAAGACGGGTAGCTAATTTAGAAGGCATTCTTCCATCAATTTTAAGATTCGGAAACATTTTTTGTAACTGAGCAACTTTAGCGAAGAATTCCTCGTCTGTGATATCAAATCGGTTTTTGTTAGGAACAGCACCTCTACCGCTTGCTGAATTGAAACGTCTTAATTTCCAATGGTCAACTCCTAAGTTATTTAAAAGCGAACCAAGGTCTTCAAGATAATCAATGTTCTCTTTATGAACACAAGTGTTTATGAGAACACCAATATCGTCAGCTTTTTTAACCATTTTGATACGTGAAATGATAGTATCACGATGACATTTGGTACAGCGAATCTTCTCGTTTAATTCATCTTCAGCTGATTCGAAAGGAAATGCAATAGAGTTTAAGTGATTTTTAATTTTTCCAAATATTTCTTCTGTTAGAAGAATACCATTTGTACTCAATCTTGTATTAAGTCCCCGATTGTATGCATCAATAATCAGATCAGGAAGATGAGGAATTAACAAGGGTTCACCACCGATATAACGCATCTTGGTTAAACCAGTTTCGATTAACTGATTTTGTACCATAAAATGGCCTTCTCTTGTCGTTATTTCATTCCGCTTTTTAGGACTAATACAATAGCCACATCTTTCTTGACAAGAATGAGTGATAATCCAAGATATAATCACTTCTCCGACATGATTTGGATCTTCGATAGAATAATGCTTTTTTTCATTACTAGTCATAATGGCACCTCCATAAAATTTTAGTGACAGGTTTAAAATATTATTTGTTACCGAATTGTATATATTATATCAGTAAAATAAAATTATGTCAACAAAACAACAAAAGCTGTTGAAAAATTTGCAAATAAGTAGTATAATTAGATAGAATTGTTATTTTTAGTAAAAAATGGAGGAGTTTTATGGAAACACCAAATATCATGTTAATTGGGTGTGGACCTCATGCAAAAAGAGTGTATGTTCCGAAATTAAAAGAGATTGAAAGCGAATTTGGAATAAAACTTAAAGCAATAGTAGAATTAAAAGAAAAACAAGAGGATATTTTAACATTTGCTTCAAAATATTTTGAAAATATTAATTATTTTTTTGTTGACAAATTTGAAAAAAATTTTAAACAAAGTTTGCCAGAAAAAGTGGAAAATAGACTTAATAGTATTATAGCTAAAGAAAATATTAACTCTGTTATAATTGCAACAGATCCACTTAACCATATGCAATATGCATTATGGGCATTAAAACATAATTTGCATATTTTGATGGATAAACCTATATCAACTTATGATAATATTTCTAATAATGTTGAACAAGCTGAACAATTAAAAAAAGATTATGAATTGTTAGTAGAAAGCTATTCTGGAGACAAAGCTTTTATAGTAAATGCTCAAAGAAGATTTTTACCACAATTTCAAATTGTTCAAGATTTGGTAAATGAAATATCTAGTAAGTACGGAATGCCAATCACTTCAATGCAAAGTACACATAGTGATGGACAATGGAGATTGCCAGATGAAGTTTTAAAATTCAAATATCATCCATTACTAGGGTGGGGAAAAGTATCCCATAGTGGATATCATTTTATAGATATGGCATCAAAAATAGTAAAAGATTCATTTAAAGAAGCTAATAAAAATTTTGATGAAATATCTGTATTTTCAAAATTTATTCGTCCATCAGGAGTACTATTACAACAAAATCAAAGAGATTTAGAAAAAATATTTGGGTATGAATATAAACAACTTGACTGCAGAACAGATGAAGAACTATTAAAAATATATAAGGAGAAAAATGAAGCAGAAGTTGATGCTAATTCTATTATTTCTTTATCGTATAATGGAATTCCAGTTACAAATATTACATTAAATTTGATACATAATGGTTTTTCACGTCGTTCATGGTTGAATTCTAATATGAAAGACCTTTATAAAGGAAATGGCAGAGTTAGACATGAATATCACAATATAGAGCAAGGTTGTTTACAGAATATTCAAATACATTCTTATCAATCTAAAGATAAGCATGATATAAATAATGAAAGTGATTTCGAAATAGGTGGAAATAATCATTATGATATATATGTTTTTAAAAATAGTGAGATAGTTAGAGGTCAGACACTACAAATTATAAAAGGTAAAGATATAGCAGAAAGATATTCTTTAGATAAAACAAAAGTTATGAATGAACTTGCGAGACATGAAGCATTAAAACAATTTTTAGAAGTTGTAATTGGTAAGAGAAAGCCTACGGAAACAAAGTCGAATATTTTAGATCACAAAATGTCTGTAGAAATAATGTCATTAATTTATAAATCAGGCACAAGTAAAATTGAAGTAAAAGAAAAATATAAGGATTAATGAGGTATATGTATGGAAAATAAAGATAATCAATGGAATAAATTATATGAGAATTATATAAATAAAGAATTTAAAAATTGGGATGAATATTTTAAAACTAAAATGAAATTAAAAAAGAAATTTTTAAATCAGGTATTAAAATATTACGATGGAAAAAAGCCAGTTTTGGAATGTGGTGCTGGAACAGGCAAATTTTCTGCATATCTTGCTTCAAAAGGAGTAAAAGCATATGCAATGGACTTAGAACAAGCAATGGTTGAACAGGCAAAAGAATTATCTAAACACGTTAGTCCTGAAAATGAAGTAAATATTTTTCAAGGTGATATTAGGAATATACCATTTGAAAATAAATTTTTTTCAGTAACACATAGTAGTGGGGTTATGGAACATTATAGTGATGATGAGATTATTTCAATTATAAATGAACAATTGAGAGTATCAGATGTTTGTGTTTTTAGTGTTCCAACACCTTACTTTGAAAAGAAAATGTTAGGTAATGAAAGATTCATGAAAAGAAACAAATGGAGAAAAATAATTAATAAAAGCAATGCTGAAATTATTAAAGAAACAGGCTATCATTATAAAACATTTTTTAAAAGATTTATTGATATATGCAAGAAACCAAAAAGAATATTTAAACCAATAGCATTATATGTGTTTGTATTAAAAGAAAAGGAGGAAAAATAAAATGATTTATGTTGTAAGACATGGACAAACAGATTGGAATTTAGAGGGAAGGTTTCAAGGCAGGATCGACATTCCTTTAAATGAGAAAGGAAAAAATCAAGCAAAAAAGACAAAAGAAAAATTAGAAGGAATTGAATTTGATAAAGTGTTTTCAAGCCCATTAAAAAGAGCTCTTGAAACAGCACAAATCATTACAAATGAACCAATTGAAATAGATAATAGAATAATCGAAAGATGTAATGGCCAATTAGAGGGCAAATTAAAAACGGAATGTGAAAATATGGTTGATTTTACAGATGAGAATGAACAAAAATTAGGAATAGAATCATTACCTGATTTTAGAGGTAGAATAACAGATTTTTTTGATGAATTAGAAAAAAAGTATGCAGGGAAAAATGTATTGGTTGTAACTCATGCTGGAGTAAGCATATATGTAAGATGTTATTTTGAAGGTGAACCTAAAGATGGAAATTACAATAATTATAAATTAAAAAATTGTGAAGTACTTGAATATGATAATAATACAAGAAAAAAAGATAAAGCAATTGAAGAAGATTTTGAAAGATAGAGATATGAAGAAGATTTATATCTTCTTCATATTTCTATTTTGAAAGTTTAAAGAATCATTATTTTTATAATTTCAAATGAAATTTCCGGAATTTACTCTTTTTTTCTGAAAATTATCAAAACCAGTTGACAAGCAAGGAAAATAATGTTAAAATAAATAACTGTAATCCGCTTAGTCAAGGTACATAAAAACTAATCAAATTTAGTTACCTTTAGCAAAAGGATTAGCGAGTATACAAATAAGGGAGGTGCATTTTAAATGTACGCAGTAATTGAAAGTTGTGGAAAACAATACAAAGTAGCAGAAGGAGATGTAGTATTCTTCGAAAAATTAGACGCTGAAGAAGGAAAAAAAGTTACTTTTGACAAAGTAATCCTAGTATCAGACGAAGGAAAAGTAGAAGTAGGAAATCCTTATGTAAAAAGTATGAAAGTTGAAGGAAAAGTTGTTTCACATGGAAAAGGTAAAAAAATCATTGTTTTCAAAATGAAAGCTAAAAAGAACTACAGAAGAAAACAAGGACATAGACAACCATACACAAAAGTTGAAATAACAGCAATCAAATCAACAGCAAGAAAAACAGCAGCAAAAGCTGAAGAAAAAGTAGAAGCATAGTTTCTACATAAATTAATTAAAAAAGGTTTTAATTAAGAGAATATATAAAAATTATCATGAACGAAATGAAGGGAGTGAGATAGATGGCTCATAAAAAAGGTCAAGGTAGTTCACACAACGGACGTGAGAGTGAATCAAAACGTCTTGGAGTAAAAAGAGCAGATGGACAATTTGTTTTAGCTGGAAATATATTAGTTAGACAAAGAGGAACAAGAGTATATCCAGGAGTTAACGTTAAAAAAGGTAGTGACGATACACTATATGCAGTAGTAGACGGTACTGTAAAATTTGAAAGAAAAGGTAGAGACAAAAAACAAGTAAGTGTTTACCCAGTAGAAGCATAATTTAAAAATTTGGTTACTAAAAGTAGCCAAATTTTTTTTTAATAAGTAAAAAATAAATATAGAAATTTTTTTGAAAAAATAACAAAAAAGCATTTACTTTTACAAATATTTTGTATAAAATATATTCGATAAATAAAAATGTCGAAAACAAAAGAAAATTAGTGCGAGGCAACCCAAGATTTGGCAGACAAAATTTGAAAAATTTTGGATGACGATGAACGAGCGAAGCGAGAGAAAGGGAGAATCATTAATGAAAATTTTAATGTTAACATGGGAGTATCCACCAAGAGTAGTAGGCGGAATATCAAGAGTAGTATATGATTTATCAAGAACATTACTAAAAGACGGACACGATGTAACAGTAGTTACATACAAAGAGGGAGATGCACCAGAATTTGAAGATGACAAAGGAGTAAAAGTATATAGAGTCAACAACTATATGATAAATCCAAACAACTTCATAGATTGGATAATGCAATTAAACTTCAATCTTGTAGCAAAAGCAAATGAAATAATAGCAAAAGAAGGAAAATTTGATGTAATACACGCACACGATTGGCTTGTCGCATATGCAGCAAAAACATTAAAAAATTCTTATAATATACCAATAGTATCAACAATACATGCAACAGAAGCAGGTAGAAACAGCGGTATACATGATGAAACACAAAGATACATAAACGACACAGAATGGATGTTAACATATGAATCATCAGAAGTAATAGTAAATAGTAATTACATGAAAAACGAATTACAAAGACTATTTGGATTACCATACGAAAAAATAAACGTAATACCAAATGGTGTAAATATGAATTTATTCAACGGAATAGAAAGAGATTATAACTTTAGAAGAAAATTTGCAATGGATAATGAAAAAATAATATTATTCATGGGAAGATTAGTATATGAAAAAGGTATACAATATTTAATTTCAGCAATGCCAAAAATATTAGAAGGATATCATGATGCAAAACTTGTGATTTGTGGAAAAGGCGGAATGATAGACGAATTAAAAGCACAAGTAAATGCAATGGGTATAGGAGAAAAAGTATATTTTGCAGGATATATGGCAGGAAAAGACGTACAAAGAATGTATAAAGCAGCAGATATATCAGTATTTCCAAGTACATATGAACCATTTGGAATAGTAGCACTAGAAGCAATGCTTTCAGAAAATCCAATTGTAGTGTCAGACATTGGAGGATTAAACGAAATAGTACAACACAAAGAAAATGGAATGAAAACATATTGTGGTAACCCAAATTCAATTGCGGATGCAATATTAGAATTATTATATGACCACAAACTTTGTGCAGAAATAACAAAAAAAGCTAAAAACAAAGTTAGAAACGAATACAATTGGAGCAAAATTTCACAAGACACACACTTTGCATATCAAAAAGCCATTTGTCAATCAATGGCAGAAAAACAAAAAAGAGAGCTTGAACAAGAAAGAGCAAAGAAAACAAAAAAAGCCAAAAATACAGAAAAAGAAATTACAAATTTATTGGATTTCAAAAAAAGACATGCTTATGCATAATGTCCAATAGGGACGGTTCTTTTTGGACAAATACTCAATAGAAACGGAAAATTAGTATAAAAATCTAATATAAAAAATAATTTATTTTATTTTTTTATATTAGATTTTTTTTGAATAGATATTTTAAAACTAAGTATATTTGTTATTATGATAAAATAAAAAAATAAAAAAATAAAAAAATTTAAAAATTCTACAAATTTAGCATGAAAATGGTGTATAATATAAATGTCCAAAAAGAACCGTCCCTATTGGACACCTATTGGACATATTGGAGAGAGAGGAAATAAAAAATGGAAAAAGAGTTTAAATCAGGATTTGTAACAATAATTGGAAGAACAAACGTAGGAAAATCGACATTAATAAATTTACTAGTAGGAGAAAAAGTGGCAGCAATTGCAAATAAAGTGCAGACAACAAGAACTGCAATAAAAGGAATTGTAAATAGAGAAAATTCACAAATAATATTTACAGATACTCCAGGAATACATAAACCAAAACATAAACTAAATGAAACAATGGTAGAAACATCATTTGCAACAATACCAGATTCAGATATAGTATTGTTTTTAATTGAAGCAACAAGTGATGATATTGGAAAAGGTGATAGAATAATATTAGATAAAATAAAAGAATCAAAAAGAAAAACAATATTGATAATAAATAAAATAGATTTGGTAAAACGAGAAAAATTATTAAATTTAATAGATATATATAGCAAAGAATATAATTTTACAGCAGTTATACCAATTTCAGCATATCAAGAAAAGTACAGAAATATTATTTTAGATGAAATTGAAAAGAACCTAAAACCAGGTCCCGCATATTATGATATAGAAGAATATACAGACCAAACATTAAGACAATTAGCAGAAGAAACAATAAGAGAAAAAGCATTAAAATTATTGCAAGATGAAGTACCACATGGAATTTATGTTGAAGTTGAAAAAATGAATTTAAGACAAAATAAACAAGGTGAAGATATATACGATATAGAAGCTACAATTTATTGCTTAAGAGAATCACATAAAGGAATAATTATAGGAAAAAACGGAGAAATGTTAAAAAGAATAGGAAGAGCAGCAAGAATTGACATGGAACAAAACTTTGGCTTAAAAATAAATTTAAAAACATGGGTAAAGGTAAAAAATGATTGGCTTGATAATGATTCTATTGTTAGCAAATTTAAACTTAAATAATATTGTATAAATTTAGAAAAATTGCGAAAGATAAATTAAAGGTAAAACTTTAAAAAGGAGATGATCACATGATTAAAAAAATAGCATGGGATATGTTTAAAAATACTGGTAATATAAATACATTCCTAGAATATAAACAAATAGAAAATGCAGAAAAAGGAATTCAAGAAATACAAAAAATAACAAATATGAATGTAAAAAATATTGAAAATATAAATAAAAATGCACAATTATAAAGGGGGAACAAGTTAAAATATTAAAAAATATCAAAAAATATTTTAGCTTGAATTATCAAATGGCAAATATAAAATTAAATGGAATAGTAATTGCGGAAAATAACTTAGGAGATTATGACAAAATGCTTACAATATTAACACCAAATTATGGAAAAATATCTTGTGTAGCAAAAGGAGCACGAAGGCCACAAAGTGCTCTTTTAGCAGGTACACAATTATTTTGCTTTGGTGAATATATGATGTATAAAGGAACAAATACATACCATATAAATTCATGTGAAACAATAGAAATTTTTTATAATTTACGTACAGATTTAGACAAACTAAAATATGCAATACATATAAATAAAATAATTCAAGACGTAACAGAAGAAAATGAGAACTGTTACAAAATATTACAACTATTTTTAAATACACTATACACAATATCAGAAACGGAAAAAGATAAAGATTTTGTATTAAGTGTATTTAAAATAAGATTATTATGTATTTTAGGATTTATGCCAAGAGTAACAAAATGCATTAGTTGCAAAGAGGAAAATGAACTTACTAAATTTTCTATAAGAGATAATGGGTTTAAATGCGATAGCTGTGGAAGACAGGACAAGTCTTCTTTGAACATGAGTGAAAGTACAAAAAATGCTATTTTATATACAGTTTCAGCACCTCCTAAAAAATTATATTCATTTAATCTAAAAGACGACAGTTTACGAGAATTTGAATTAATAAGCAAGATTTATTTTAACGAGAAATTAGAAAAAGAGTACAAATTAGAAGATTTATTTTAAAAATGCTTGCAAAAAATAAAAAGAACCGATATAATGAGTGTAGGCAAAAGTAAAAAAGAAGGGAGCGATTTTTATGAAAATAAAAATTATAGGAAAAGAACTAAAGATAACAGAAGCAATAAACGATTATGTTGAAAAAAAATTAGACAGAATCGACAAATATTTTGAAGATGCCGAAGCAGATGTTACTTTAAAAACAGAAAAAAATGAACAAACAGCAGAAATTTGTATAATAGCAAATGGAGAAAAATACAGAGCTGTTACAGAAGACAAAGACATGTATGCATCTATAGATAAAGATATAGACATATTAGAAGGACAAATAAGAAAAGCAAAAACAAAAAAAGAAAAAATGATGAAAGATGCAAGCTTAAAAACAATGGAAGTTGAAAGTGACCACATTGCAGAAATATCAAACGAAATAATAAAAACTTCTTACTATGAAATAAAACCAATAACACCAGAAGATGCAGTGTTAGAATTAAAAGCACATCCAACACACAATTTCTTAGCTTTTATAAATGTAGAAACAGGAAAAGTAAATGTTATACATAAATTAAAAGATGGAAAAAATTATGGATTAGTAGAGCCAGAAGCATAAACAAAATAGTACATAACGAAACATAATTAAAAGGTGATTAATTATGAAATTAAAATCAAAAATAAAAGAACAAAAAGGTTCAATAACTTTATTTGTTTTAATGAGTATGTTATTTTTTGTAATAGTTGTAGTTGCAGTATATGTAAATACAAACTATAAAGCACAAGCACAACAACGAGAATTAGAAAAAATACAGCAAACTTATCAAAAAGAAGATATAAACGATATATATCTAGAACATAAACAATAAAATCAAAATAAAAGGCAGGAAATCATATCCTGCCTTTTCTATTTTATAAGTAAATTATAAAAAATATAAAAAACAAAATATAACTTTCTACCTCAATCATTAAGAAATAAATTCTGTCAGTCTATCAAAAAATGATATTAACTATTAAAAATAAAACTATTTCATATTATTTTCAACTTGTTGAATCATTTTTTTAACCATGTTACCACCTATTCTACCAGCATCTCTAGCAGATATATCACCATTGTATCCGTCTTTTAAATTAACACCAACTTCGCTAGCAACTTCGTATTTGAATTTGTCTAAAGCAGTCATAGCTTCTGGAACTAATTTTTTGTTTGAATTGTTTGCCATTATAATTCACCTCCTGCAAATCTACATTTTCTAGAAAAAAACATTTGCTTTTTCTAATACTATCATTTGCAAAAATGAAAAAAATAAACAGGAAATTTTTACAAAAAAATTGAAAAAAACATAAAAATGTGGTATAAACTTCAAGGAACGATAGAAGAAAATAAAACAACAAAAACAAAGGAGGAACCAATGTATAAATTAATAGCAGTTGATTTAGATGGAACAATGCTAAATAAATATGGAACAGTAACAGAAGAAACTAAAAAAACAATAAAACAAACAATAGAACAAGGAACAGATGTAATAATAGCATCAGGAAGACCAATAGACTCAATAAAAGAAATCGCAAAAGAAATAGAATCAAATAATTACTTTATTGCTGGAAATGGTGCTTTAATTTATGATATAAAAAAAGACAAAATAATATATGAAAAATTCTTAAGTAAATCAAAAGTATTAGAAATAGCAAAAATATGTGAAGAAAATAGTATATCATATAATATTTATACAGAAGAAACAATTATAGCTAAACAATTAAAACATAATGTTTTGTATTATTATAAAGAAAATTTAAAAAAAGAAGAAAAAAATAAAACTAACATAACAATAGTTGAAGATATTATAGAATATATAAAAAACTCAGATAATGAAAAATATTTAAAAATAACAATATGTGACGAAACAAAATCAATTTTTAATTCAGTAATAAGAAAACTAAAAACAATTTCTGATATAGATATTTTAGATGTAAGCCATATGTCTAGAAAAGTTATAAAACAAGGAACTGAAGATGTAAATATAGAATATTTCTACACAGAAATATCATTAAAAGAAGTAGATAAATGGACAGCTATTGAATATTTAATAAATAAGTTGAATATAAAAAAAGAAGAAGTTATTGCAATACGGAGATAACATGAATGATAAATTAATGATACAAAATGCCGGCATAGGAATTGCAATGGGACAAAGTACACCTAGAATTAAAGAAATAGCGGATTATGTAACAAATGACAATGATAATGATGGTGTTAAAAATGCAATAGAAAAATATTGTACAAATATGTAGAAAAAGAGGACAAAACAACTAAAAACAATCAATATTACAGAAATGTTACAATAATATGAACTTTTTGTTACAAGACGGTATTTTGTTGATTAAAGGATAAAATTGATGTAAAATGTAATAAAGGTTATAAAAATAATAAACAAGGAGGAATTTGTAATGGCAACAAATCCAATGCAAAGAAAAGCAAGAAATTCATTTTTATTAGGAGTATTAGTAGCATTAATACTAGGAGGAGCAGTAATAGCATTATTGATTATTCAATTAAAAAA
This sequence comes from uncultured Clostridium sp., assembly GCA_900551615.1. Classification (GTDB taxonomy): domain Bacteria; phylum Bacillota; class Clostridia; order TANB77; family CAG-508; genus CAG-269. The sequence continues at coordinate 60,206 of URWN01000004.1, read as the reverse complement.
TTATAAAGAAAAAGAGGCACAAGAACAAGCAAACAGTGTAAAAGTTTGGGTATTATCACAAGATGTAATATCAGGACAAGTTATAACAACAGATATGTTAAAACAACAAGTTGTAAATAAAAATCTTGTACCAAGTAATGCAATTGGAGATACATCAATTCTTTCAAATTATGCATTATCAGACAAAGAGGGAAATGAAGTAACAACAGAATATAAAAACAATGTTGCTACATTATATATAACAAAAAATGGAACTAAATCAGAAATAAAAACAGAAGACGAAACAGGAAGTTACTATATAGAAAAAGGTGGAAATAAAGAGTATATTGAACTTGCAGAAACTCCAATAATAGCAAAAGTAAATATGAATAAAAATTCTGTTGTAACAATAGACATGATCTCAAAATCTGATGAAAAAACAACAGATGATTTAAGAAAAGTAGAATATAATATGCTAGTTTTACCAACACAAATAGAAACAGGAGAATACATAGATGTAAGATTATCACTTCCATCAGGTCAAGATTATATTGTAGTTTCTAAAAAACAAGTAGAAATACCTCAAATTAATGGAGTAGATTCAGCCGATACTATTTGGCTTAAACTATCTGAAGAAGAAATAATAACAATGAATAATGCAATAGTAGATGCATATAGATCAATAGGAGCAACATTAAAAGTTGTAACATATACAGAAGCTGGAATACAAAATGCAGCAACTCCTACATATGTTCCAAAAGGAGAAGTAATGGAACTAATAAATGCTGACCCAAATATTGTTCAAACAGCAAAGAATGCATTAATTCAAAGATACAACTCAGAACAAGGAATAGTAAGAGGTAACATAAACTCAACAATAAATAACAGTGGAGCAGACGGAGAAGAAAACTTAAAAACAAAGATTGAAGAAAGTGTAACAAATTCTAAAGAAACAAGAAAAGAATACTTAGACTCTTTAGGAGGAAATTAAAATATAAAAAGGAGAGTTATATATGAAAAAAATAGGATTTATAGGGGCTTATGATAAAACAGACTTATTATTGAATATAGCAAAAGTATTAACCGTAATGAATTACAGAGTTCTAGTTGTAGATTCAACAATAAACCAAAAAGCAAGATACGTTGTACCAGCAATAGATCCTACTGTTTCATATATAACTTCTTTTGAAGATATGGATGTAGCAGTTGGATTTAACAATGTATTAGAAATTCAAAGATATATAGGTACAACAGGTGAATTGCCATATGATATATTACTAATAGATTGTGACACAATAGAAAGAGTTGAACAATTCGAATTAGAAAAAGCTGACAAAAATTATTTTGTTACATCATTTGATGTATATTCATTAAAAAGAGGACTTGAAATATTAAGCAATATAACTGTGCCAATTAAGCTAACAAAAACTATTTTTACAAAAGAAGTACTAAAAGAAGATGATGAATATTTAAATTATTTATCACTAGGTTATAAAATAATTTGGGAAGATGAAAGAATATATTTCCCAATAGAAAACGGAGACTCAGTGGTAATTACTGAAAACCAAAGACTACAAAAAATAAAATTAAAAAAAATAAGCTTACAGTATAAAGAAAGTATGAGCTTTATAATACAACAAGTTTTAGACCAAAACAATGATTCTAATATAAGAAAAGCTATAAAAGCTATAGAAAAAGGAGCATAAGAATGTCAGTAATAACATTTGTTAATAATTTGGAAGAAGAAACAGGAAAGACAATGTCATTAGTTGCAATTGCAACACACATGGCAATAAATAATAATAATAGAATATTAATAATATCTACAACTAATAAAGAAGATAAAATAAACAGCTGCTTTTTTGAAGAACAACAAGCAAAAAAAATGAGACTAGGAATATTAGGAAATAGAACATCAGCAATTGATTCAGAAAGTGGAATAGAAGGAATAGCAAAAATTGCAAGAAGCAATAAACTAACTCCAGAACTAATAACAAATTATACTAAAGTTGTATTTAAAGATAGACTAGAAATAATATTAGGCGCAGACAAAAATAAAAGATCTCAAACAGAAGATGATGAAAAAGAAATAGCAGAAGAATATATAAATTTAATAAGTGTTGCAAGAATGTATTATGATAAAGTATTTGTTGATTTAGATAGCAACTTAAGTGAAGAAATAAGACAAAGAATAGTAGATAGTTCAGATTTAGTAATAGTTAATACATCACAAAACTTTAATAGTTTAAGAAAACTAAAAGAGAAAAAAGAAAATAGTGAATTATTGCAATCACCAAAAACTTTAATATTAGTAGGAAGATATGACAAATTTTCAAAATATAATGTAAAAAATATATCAAGATTTTTAGAAGAAAGAAATCAAATTTTAACAATACCTTATAATACTTTATATTTTGAAGCTGCAAGTGAAGCAGGAGTACCAGACTTATTTTTAAGATTTAAAAAAATATCAGATTCAGACGACAGAAATGCTCTATTTGCATCAGAAGTAAAAAGAGCAGCAGAAAATATTATATACAGACTACAAGAATTACAAGCAAGAATGTAAAAAAAAAAATACCAAAATAAAAATGGTTACAAAAACCAAATGTAACGAAGGGAGAAAATCAAATGACAATAGCAAACATACTATTAACTCTAGTTGTTTTAGTTGCAGCTGGTGCAGCAATTTTCTATTATATAAAAAAGAAAAAAGAAGCACCAACAGAATCAGCAATTAATGTAGATGATAAGACATACACAATAGAAAAAATGCAAGAATTTGTTAAAAGAAGATTAGACGAAATAACAAAAGTCAACTTGTATGATATTGGTCTTTCAGAAGAAGAGTTAAAAAGAAGAAAAAATAAAAAATATGAATTGAAAAAAGCCTTAAAAGGTTGTACATATGGAGATGTTAACGACAAAAAGTATGTAAAAGAATTAATATTTGATTTACTTTCAAAAGAATATGGAGTAAATGAAGGAAATATATCAAAAGCAATATCATTTGATGTTCCATCATTACTAACAGCACAAGATAAATTCGATATTTTATTGTATATGTATAAAAAAGATTTTGGGTATGAAGCATTAACTGAAATAATAAAAAAATACAATTTAGCAGAACTAAAATATGTAGAAGGAGAAACTAAACCAGCATATGTAATAACATCACAAGAAATCGAAGATATATTTGAAAAAGAAAATTTACAATTAAATTTTACAGATAAATTATCAGTTGTAGTACAAAGAATATATCAACATTATAAAGGATATAGTAGTATTGATGAAGTAAGAGATATGAATATAGATGGTATATCTGGTGGTGTATCTGGACTTCCAGAAAGTTTCTTAAGCCAAGTAGCACAAACATCAGATGCAGACTATTTAACACAAGTATCAGAACATAAAGTTCCAAGAGCATGTGATAGTATCTGGATATTCTTCCAAGGTAAATCAATACGTTTAGCATTTTTAAGCTTTGGAACAGAAGCAGAACTAAAAAGAGTATGTCAAAATATTTATAAATACAACAACCCAGGACAATTATCAGACACAAATGGTTACAAAATAAATGAAATGAAAGACGGATCTCGTGTAGTTGTTGTAAGACCAAGCTTCTCAGAAACATGGGCATTCTTCGTAAGAAAGTTTGACGTAAAACGTTCAACACTAGAACAATGGTTTAAAGGTGAGCCAGGATGCGAAGATTCAATAGAATTATTAAAATACTTAGTAAAAGGAGCCAGAATTATATCAATAACTGGTGAGCAAGGTTGTGGTAAAACAACAATGCTTATGGGTATGATTGAAAATATATATGAAACAATGAACATAAGGGTTCAAGAAACAGCATTCGAGTTACACTTAAGAAAAATATACCCAACAAGAAACATCTTAACATTCCGTGAAACAGACACAATATCTGGACAAGAAGGTCTAGATGTTCAAAAGAAAACTGACGGTTCTGTTAACATCATAGGTGAGGTTGCAACAGACCCCGTAGCATCTTGGATGATACAAGCAGCACAGGTTGCATCTAAGTTTACATTATTTACACACCATGCTAAAACATTCCCTAACTTAGTAACAGCATTAAGAAACTCAATGTTAAGAACAGGAGTATTCAAAAACGAAAAAACAGCAGAAGAACAAGTTGTACAAGTTTTAAACTTTGATATACATTTAAAGAAAGACTTTAGAGGAAAAAGATATGTAGAAAGAATAACAGAATGTATACCAATAGAAGACAAAAATGAGTACACATTTGACCATAGAAAAGAAAAAACATTAGAAGGAAAATTTGATAAATTCTTTGATAATGCAACACATTACTTTGAAAAAGTTACAGATAGACAATTATATACATACAGAAACATACTTGAATATGTAGATGATGAATATATAATTACAAATCCAATAACAGATGAAAACTTAAGAGGTATGAGAGAAAATATGGATGATTCTGACTTAGAATTATTTGACCAATTTGTAGAAAAACACTGGAAAAAAACATTTGGAGCAGATAACAAAGTATTAACAAATAAAACTGAAAAAAATAATGCAGAAGAAAATGAAAAATCAGAAGAAAAACAAAAAAGAAGAGGAAGAAAACCAAAAACAGAATTGATATAGTAGCAAATAGGAGGTGAAATACAAGTGTCAAATCAAGTAATATATATGATAATGGGAATTTCAATTGCACTTATGGTTGTAATGGGAATTGCATATTATATAATATCAAAAAAGATGCAGAAATCAGAATACAAAAAAATTCAAAGACTTCAAAAAGGAACAAAATCAAATCTGTTTTCAGCAGAAGTCATATATCAAAAATTATATTTAACATATTCTAGAATACCTTTTTTAAAAAGATATCTATTAAAATTAAGAAGAAGACTAGAAATACTAAATATAGATGATGAATATATAACAAGAAGAGATTCTGCAAAAATAATTACAAGAGCACTTGTAATATTAGTACCACTTGTTATAGTTACAATATTTATAACAAAAAGTAATTACTTATTAATGTTTATCCTATTAATGTTTGAATTATTTATGATAGACATACTAATAGAAGGTTCTGTTGATAAAAAAGATGATGCATTATTAGTACAACAAGTAGATTTCTTCTCAGAAATAAGACATGCTTACCATGAATTCAACATGGTAGAAGAAGCAATATATCAAGTTTCACAAGACGACGAAAAGGAAGTATCAAGACAAGGTGAAAAAATATATGAAATATTAATCTCAGATGACCCAGAGACAGAACTAGAAAAATATTATGATGTAGCACCAAATAACTTCTTAAAAGAATTCGCAGGATTGTCATATTTAACAAAAGAATTTGGAGATAGAAAAGTAGATGGAGCATCATTATATTTAAAAAATGTTGATAATATAACACAAGAAATGCAAATTGAAATATTAAAAAGAGATAAATTGAATTATGTATTTAGAAGTTTATCGCTTATTTCAATTGTACCAGTACTATTACTAGAACCATTAAAAAGTTGGGCAGTTTCTAACTTCTCATTTGTTAAAAACTGGTATTATGGAAAATCAGGAATGATTGTACAAATATTAATATTAATAATAACATTTGTATCATACATATTAGTTAGAAAATTAAAAGATAATGGTTCAGTAAACATGAACACAAAAGATACTCAAAACCCTTGGCAAGAAAAAGCATATAAAAAGCCATTTATAAAGAAAATAGTTGATATGTTTATGCCAAAAGATGGAACAAAACAATATAAAAAAGAACAAGACTTATTAAAAGATGCAGCATCACCATTAAAAATGCAATGGGTATATATAAACAGAATATGTATAACAATCATAACATTTATAGCATCAATATTTGTGTTTATGTATTTGCATCAAATAGCAATAGACTATGAATATACACAGCCAACATCAGACTACAATATGATTGGTGGAATGTCTGCTAAAGACGAAAAGAAAGCAATGGAATTAACAAAACAAGATAATGAATTTTTAGACATGTTTAGAGGAAAATTAGATACACAAACAAAAGATATAGAAAAAGCGTTAAAAAAATCAAAATATTATAAAAATGCAGAAACAGAAGAAATTGAGACAGCAGCAAAAAGAATAGAAAATAAATTAAAAGTAGTAAATAGTGAATACTTAAAATGGTTTGAAATTTTACTAGCATTTGTATTTTCAATAATAGGTTATATGGCACCAATGTGGATATTAAAATTCCAAGTAAAAATGAGACAACTAGAAATGGAAGACGAAGTAATGCAGTTCCAAACAATTATACTTATGCTAATGAGAATAGAAAGGGTTAACGTAGAAATAATTCTTGAGTGGCTTGAAAGATATTCTAATATATTCAAAAGTCAAATTACAAGATGTGTTAATAACTATGAAGCAGGAGCTTGGGAAGCATTAGAAGAACTAAAAAATGAAATATCTTATATGCCATTAATAAGAATTGTTGAAAGTATGCAAGCAGCAGTTGAAAAGATACCTATAAAAGATGCTTTTGACGAATTAGATTCAGAAAGAGAATATTATAGAGACAAAAGAAAAGAGTCAAACGAAAGATTAATAAAAAGAAAAGGTATGATAGGAAAAGTAATAGGTTTTGCACCAATGGTATGTATGTTTGTAGGATACTTAATTGTTCCATTAGTATTTATAGGACTTACAAGTATGTCTTCAACATTCAGCAGTATGTCATCAACGAGCTTCTAGAAAGGAGAAAACTTTATGGAAAACGCATCAAAAGCCTTGCTAATGGCAGGTGGAATTTTAACTGCACTATTAGTAATTGGGGCATTGATATTAATGTTTAACCAATTAGGAAGTTATCAAAAAGGTAATTCAGATGCAGAAAAAAATTCACAAATTGCAGAATTTAATAAAAAATTTGAAAAATATGCAGAAGGAGAAATTAATGGAACAGATATAATTTCTTTGGTAAATCAAGTTATTGACTACAACAAAGGAGATGCAAAAACAAATTCTATAAATTATGATAAAAAAATTACAGTAACTGTTACATTAGGAGAAGATTTTGCAAACAAATATGGAATTTCAAATACAGCAACAGGTACAAAAAAGTTAAAAGTATTTAATACAAAACCATATGTTATAAAAGATAAAAGTAGTAGTTTTTATACTGCTATCAGCAAATATAGAAATTTGGAAGAACAATATACATTAAAAACTATGAGTATATTATCTGCAAATTATGATAATATAGCATATACTCAAAAAGAAAAAGAAGATGATTCTACTCATACTAAAAAAACAATACAAGACTTAACAGGTAAAAATATTAATATTACAAAAAATGAAATAGAACAATACAGGGAATATTCAGAATTTAAAACATCAACATTTAAAAGTAATGGAGACCCAGAATATGAAGATGGGCAAATTACAGGGCTATCATTTATATTTGAAAAATAAGAGGTGAACTATGGAAAATGCATCAAAAGCATTAATTATGGCAGGGGGAATACTAGTAGGAGTATTAGTATTATCCCTAATGGTATACTTATTTGCAGATTTTGGTTCGACATCTGCACAAATTAATGCTCAAAACAAACAAAATCAATTATCTCAATTTAACTCAAAGTTTACAGCATATGAAGACAAAGAGGGGCTTACAATTTATGATGTAATTACAGTTGCTGGATATGCAAAAGAAAACAATAAATATTATGAGGAAAATGAAAATAATCAAATAATAGTTTACCTTGAAAATAAACAGATTCAGGAAAATACTCAAGAACAATATAATCAACTTATACAGGCAGATAGAAATACAATGACAACAGAACTTCCAACATATAGCTGCAAAGTAATGAACTATAATTCTGATGGGAGAATAAAAGAAATAAAGTTTAACAAAAAATAATATTTTTTACTAAATAATATTGAAAAAAAAAGATGGTAATGCTATAATAAAAAAGGATTTAAAACATGAAAAAATTAGCTATATTTTTTACAATTATAATAATTATATTATGTGGTATTTCTTATTTATATTTAAATTATAAAACTCAATATAATACAGCAAAAAAAGCAAATATGGAATTTGAAAATTACCTAAATGTAGAGGTATATGGAACAGACTTAGCAACAATTATCAATAGAGCAATTGATAATAATATAACAAATGAAGTAGAAAAAGACAATAAAGGAATTTATCAAAATAATAATACAAACTCAATAAATATAGAAATAAAAATGCTAGATAATGATACCATATATCCAATGGAAAAACTATATGATGGTGGAATTGAAAAATTTATAAATTATTATAGTGGTATAAAATTTAAATGTGTAGATATAAAATATCATAAATCTACTAATAGAGTAAAATATATGTTATTTGAACAAATAACACAATAAAAAGTTATTAATCTTACTAATTGTATAAATTAGTACTAATATAGAAAATAATGTTTATATAAAACAAAGGAGGAAAAAAAATGGAAAACGCTTCAAAAGCATTAATTATTGCAGGTGCAATATTATTATCAATATTATTGATATCTTTAGGAATTTATATATTCCAACAAGCAAATGGGGTTATTAGTGGTAGTGGTATGACAAAAGCTGAAATATCTTCATTTAACCAACAATTTACAAAATATGAAGGAACAAAAACAGGAAGTGAAGTAAGAGCATTAGTTCAAGAGGTTATTGCAAACAACAGTAGTGAAGATGCATCAGACGAAACACAAATAGAACTTACTGGAATTGTTACATTAAAAGCAGGAGACGCAAAACCTGCATATGGAACTTTAAAAAATACAAAATACTATGATATAGAAGTTTCAGAATATCAATCAAGTGGTAGAGTAAAAACAATAACTATATCAGATCATAAATAATTAATAGTAGTTATATACTGTTAGAAGGGAGATAGCGATGGAAAACGCAGCAGATGCATTAAAAATGGCAGGAGCCGTATTGTTATTTGTATTAGCAATTTCTATTGCTATTTTCTATTTTGGACAAGTAAGGCAAACGGCAGATACAATATTAAGTCAAAAAGACAAAGAAACAAAATATGTGTATTATGAAACAGAATCAGGAAAATATGAAAGAAACGTTAGCTTAGAGACCATTATACCATCTATATTTAGATCATATCTTGAAAACTACAAAATTGTATTTGAAAATTTACAAAGTCCAATATACAAAATTAAAAATAAAAATGGAGACTTAGTAGAAAAAAGAACATTAGATTTAGAGACAAATCAAAATACAGATAATCCAAATGTAGTGTTAGCCAACAATGATCAAAAAGCTGAATTTATACGTGGAGTTTTGTATCATGATTTTATAACAAATCAATCAGATTTTCAAAAAAAATTTCATGTTGATTTAACAGGGTGTAAATCTTTATATGAGCAATTAGAAAAAGCAACATCAATTACAGAATATTTAGGTGTTTATTATCAAAATGATGATCCAAATCAACCAGATGTAAATAAAACGGAAAAAAGAGTTATAACATATAAATACAACAGTTGAAAAAAAATAATAGAAATGTTATAATAATGCATATAATAAGTTTTTAGGAGGAAAAATAAATGAGTGATACACTTGTAACAATAGTAGCAATCGGATTAGCAGCAGTTTTAATGTTTGTATTCCCTTTAATGACAATGTCAGATAGAACAGATGATGTTTCTAAATTAACAGTAGAAACTGCAACAACAGAATTTGTAGATGAAATTAGAACAACAGGAAAGATAACACCAGATAAATATAGTAAATTTATAGAGAATATAGGATCAACAGGAAATACTTACGATGTTGAAATGGAAGTAAAAGTAAAAGATGAAAATCCAGGAAAGAAAACTACACAAACAGCTAAAGATAAAATAGGAGAGAATGTATATTATTCAGTATATACTTCACAAATAGAAGAAAAATTAAATGCTAACCAAGATTATAAATTAAAAGAAGGAGATATAGTTTCAGTTGATGTAAAAAATACAAATCAAACTTTATCACAACAATTAAAGAACTTCTTTTACTCTGTTGTAGGAAAAGATACATATACAATAGCAGCATCACATGCTGGAATAGTAACAGCAACAGGAAAATAAATTATAAAAGCTTGTAATTTTTATTACAAGCTATTTTAGAAGGATAGCAAAGGAAAATAAAATATGAAGATACAAAGTTTAGCGGTAATGTTTATTATATTGATTTTGCCAATATCATTAGTATTAGCATCATATACACAAAACAGAGTAGAAACACTTCAAACACAGGCGTCATATGACTCAAAACTAAATGACGCAACATATGATGCATTAAAAGCATATCAATTAAATAGTTTAAATAGTGATACTTCAGATTATACAAACTCAAAAATGAGAGATATAAAAGCATCTATAAATACATTCTTTAATTCAATGTCAACCAATTTTGCAACACTAGGATACACAAAAGATACATTACAAACTTACATACCCGCTTTAGTCTACACAATGTATGACGGATATTATATATATTCACCATATAAAAATACTTGGGATGCAGAAATAGAAGAAAAACACAAAGATGATAAGTCATATCAAAATGGTGAAAAATTATATGGATTAAAACCATATGTATATTATAGTTGTAGATATAAAAAATCAAATTTAGATGTAACAATAACATATTCACTTGATAATTATATCCAAATACAAGGATATGTAGATGTAAACGGACAAAAGAAAACTGTAAGTAAATATGGATACTTATTAAGTAATGTAGATGTAAATGGAGACACAGTAAAATATAGAGGAGTACAAATAGATACAGAAACATTAAGAGAAAATGTATATGTGGATGGAGAATATAAAGAAAATTTACAATACATAAAAAGAAATGGAACAAAATATTATACAGATGGTACTAAAGTCTTTTCTATTATGAGCGGAAAATCTGTAGTTCAGGAATCTGGAATTACAGTAGCTGAAATACAAAATAACAATAATGCAAAAGAGTATTATAAAGAAGCAAAAGACATAGAAAACTTTATAAATGAATATTTAAGTGATATAACAACAAATGATATTGTGGATATAGAAACAGGAAAAAAATATGCAAATGGAGAAAGTCCATACTATACTATAAATGGAAAAATATTTGACTTTGATAATATAGAATCAAGCACATCAAATTTTAATACACATAGAATAGACGTAATAAAAAATTCAATAGAAAGAAATTTATCAATTGCAATATCTAATTTTAATAATTATTCAAATGCTAGTACAGACTTCCAATTACCAAAACTAAAAGATACAGATTGGGATAAAATAATGGACAATATATCAATAATAAGCTTTATGCAAGGAATAAATATTGGAGGAAAAGTTTATAATGGATATTCTATTATAACAAATACGATAAATCAAGATATAGTAATGGATGATTCTATCTATATAGAGGATAATAATACAAACACATTTCATAGAATTACTGAAGAAAACTTAAATTTAAACAATGTTACAGGAATTTATAATGTTAATTTAGAGAGAAGATCTTCAGAAGATAGTGCAAGTAAAACAGTTTATTATTTCCCAGTATATGGAGTTCTTTCATATGACTCTATTGTTACACAAAATAAAATTGCTAAAGATGCAAATCAATCAATAAATGACTATGTTTCTGGATTAAATACAAATTTACAAAAAGCATATTATACTGCATTAGGTAGAGAAAGATATGGATTGTATAGACAAAAATTAATAATTAATCCGTCATAAAAAATTTTCTTATGGTATAGAAAAAACTAAAATGGGATTTAAGTTAAGATAACAACTTAAATCTCATTTTAGTTTTGTATAAAAAAAGTTAAAAAGTTAATAATAATATAAAAATATTATAAGGAGAAAAACATTGAACAAACATAAAATTTTATGGGGAATAATTATAATAAGTACATTATTAATAACGTATTTTTACACACTTTCAATTCAATCAATACCAGATAATATAATTATATTTGAAGGAGAGTCAATTAATTTAAAAACAGTATTAGGATTAAAGGCAAATCTAACAGAAAAAAACCAAATTATAGAAACATTATCAAGAACCCAAACAAATACCATAAATACTGCAGGGAAAAAGGTTGTAAAATTAAGCTTATTTGAAAATATATTTTTAAAAGATATAAATGTAGATGTATTACCAAAAACTAAAGTAATACCAGTAGGTAATATTGCAGGAATAAAGTTGTATACCAGTGGAGTTCTTGTAGTAGGAATGTCAGAAATAGAAGGCATAGACAATAAAAAATATAAGCCATATGAAAATACAGGAATACAAGAAGGAGATAGAATAATAGCTATAAATAATAAAAACATAGGAAACACAGAAGATTTAATCAAAAATGTAAATCAATCAAAAGGAAATGAAATAGAAATTCAATATGTTCATCAACAAAAAACATTACAATGCTCAATAAAACCGGTAGAAACAGCACAAAAAGATTATAAACTAGGTCTATGGGTTAGAGACAGTGCAGCAGGAGTGGGAACAGTAACATTTTATGAACCGTCTTCTAAGAGTTTTGGAGCATTAGGACATGGCATAACAGATATAGATACAGAACAACTTATTGACATTGCATCTGGAGAATTTGTAACAACAAAAATATTAAATGTAGTAAAAGGGGAAAGTGGAAATCCTGGACGCATACAAGGTACTGTTGAAAATCAAAAAAATATAGGAACAATTTATAAAAATACACAATATGGAATTTATGGAAAAGTTGATAATATATCAAGTTTAGATATTGATAAATCAAAAGAAATGGAATTAGCATTAAGAAATGAAATAAAAATTGGAAAAGCAACAATTTTGTGTAGCTTAGAAAATGGAAAAATAAGTGAACATGAAATTGAAATAGAAAAAATCTTTAAAGATAATAATTATGATAATAAGAGTATGTTAATAAAAGTTACAGACAAGGATTTATTAGAAAAAACAGGAGGCATAATACAACGGAATGAGTGGTTCACCAATAATTCAAAATGGAAAATTTATTGGTGCAGTAACACATGTACTTGTTAATAATCCAGAAGAAGGTTATGCGGTTTTTGGAGATATAATGTTAAAACAAATGAAGACAGTAGAAAAATAAAAAGCTCCTTTGAGCTTTTTACTTTTCTAGAAGCATTGGTCCTATTTGAGTAACAGTACCAGCTCCTAAAGTTAAGATTAAATCATCTTTTTGAACATTTTCTTTTAGATAAGTAACACAATCATTAAAATCAGGAATATACTTAGCATCTTTTCCTAAAGAAATTATTTTATCAACTAAATCTTTAGAAGAAATATTGTAAGTGTTAGTTTCTCTAGCTGCATAGATATCTAAAACAATAACATTATCAAAATTTAACAAAGCATGTGCAAAATCGTCTAATAGATTTTTTGTTCTACTATAAGTATGTGGCTGAAAAACAACCCATGATTTATTATGTTTTTTATTTGCAACTGATTTAGAGGTAGCAACAATTTCAGTTGGATGATGTCCGTAGTCATCATATATACTAGCTCCATTTACTTTTCCTTTAAACTCAAATCTTCTGTGAGCACCGGTAAATTTTTTTAAGGCTGATTGTAAATCTTTTTTGTCTATTCCATAATAATCACACAAAGAAATACAAGCTAATGCATTTAGAACGTTATGACCACCAGGAACTGATAACTTGATTTTTTCAAAAAATTTGCCATTTTTATAAACATCAAATGAAGCGAAAGCATCATTATCAAATTCAATATTTTTAGCACAGAAATTAACATTTGTATTATTTATTCCATATGTAATAATTTTAGCATTTGTATATTGAGGTAAATCAAGGCAATTTTTATCATCACCATTAATAACCAATAAACCATCATCTGGTAATAATTTAACATATTTTATAAAAGCATATTTTATATTTTCAAAAGTTTTAAAATAATCAAGATGATCATTATCTATGTTTAAAATAATTTCAGCTTTAGGGCTAAATTTTAAAAAGCTTTCAACATATTCACAAGCTTCTATTATAAAATGGTCACTATTTCCAACTCTATAATTTCCATCAATAGCTTTCAAGAAAGCACCAACTTGAATACTTGGATCTTGTAAAGCTTCAAGGAAACAAAGAGAAATCATTGAAGTAGTTGTTGTTTTTCCATGTGTTCCAGAAATACAAATAGTATCTTTATAACATCTTGTAAGTTCACCTAAAAAATCAGCTCTTTCTATAGTTGGAATATTTAATTTCTTGGCTTCTACCATTTCAGGGTCATCTTGTTTTATTGCTGCAGAATAAACTACAACATCAGATTTAGCAACATCTTCTAAATTATGACCAATTGTAACTTTTATTCCCATAGAATTTAATTTATCTGTTGCTTCAGATTTTGCCCAGTCTGAACCAGTAACATTAAATCCCCAATTTGTAAGTATTGCTGCGATTCCGCTCATACTTACTCCACCAATACCAATCATATGTACATTTTTATATTTTTTAATATTTTCTATATTTGGCATTTAAAATCCACTCCTTAAGTTTTAATAAAGTAAAAAATAATTTAATATAATTTTAACAGATAGATTATATAATTATATTCTTTAAAATTCAAGAGTTTTTGGAAAATCTTATTATAAAATAAATATATTTTTCAAATTATATAATTAGTACTATTTTACATTTTTTATTAAATACATATACTAAAATTATTAAATAAAAAATTTTTTATAAAAATTGTAAAAAAAAGAAGGAAAAAAATTTTTTATGGAGAATAATAAGATAAGTACATAAGAATAAACTAATATGTACAAATATTAAAACTTAAGGAAGGACGGTGCACTAAAATGCAAATTACAGATGTACGTTTAAGAAAAGTAAATTCAGAGAACAGAATGAAAGCTGTTGCTTCTGTAACATTCGATAACGAATTCGCAGTACATGATATCAAAGTTATCGAAAGCCAAAATGGATTATTCATAGCTATGCCTAGCAGAAAAACTCCAAACGGAGAATTCAGAGATATAGCACATCCAATCAATGCTGAAACAAGAGAGAAAATTCAAAAAGCTATATTAGAAGCTTATGAAGCTCCAGAAACAGAGGAATCAGCAGAATAATAAATTTAAAAGAATCTGAAGAATAAAACTTCAGGTTCTTTTTTGTGTTTAATAAAAACAAAAATATAAGGAAAGCACTAATATTAATTAATACAATAGAATACAAAAAATATATGCAAAAAGCATAATAAAAATAGTGAAAAATATTGAAATACATAAAATGTTGTGTTAGAATTACTTTGTAAAAAATATAGAAGTAAATAACACTAATATTGAAAATTAAATACCTTTGTCTAGATGCATTCAATGGAATGTTATTTATTGAAGTATATATTTACAATGGATTAAATAAAAAATGTATTAAAAAGAAAAAAGTACGAATAATAAGAAAAAATAATAAGATACAAAGGAGAGGATTTTTTATGAAAAAAGAAAATAAAGACAAAGGTATAACACTAGTAGCACTGGTTATAACAATAATAATCTTATTGATATTAGCAACAATATCAATACAATCATTAACAAATACAGGATTATTTGCAAAAGCACAAGAAGCAAAGGAAAAGTCACAAAATGCAGAAGAGAATCAAGCAAAGACATTAAATGAATATGAAGATGAATTAAATAAATATATATCAGGAGATGTAAAAACACCAGTAAAAAAAGTTAGTGATAATATAGGAAGTGTGTTAAGTATAACAGATAATACAGAATTACAAGATGCATATGGAAATAAAATAGTAGTACCAGCAGGATTCAAAGTAACAAATGATGCAGCAACAGTTGATAAAGGTATAGTTATAGAAGATGCAACATCAGGAGCAACAGCTGGAAGTCAATTTGTATGGATACCAGTTGGAAAAATTTATACAGATGAGCAAAAAACAGAATCACAAACTAAAACTATTACATTAGGAAGATATGATTTTGATGAAACAACTGGAGAAAAAAGTGCATATTCAGGAAGTTATGTAGAGGAAGACAAAGGAGATACAAATACAACATTAAAAAATTATGGAAATACAATAGCAAAAAATATAACAAATTTTAAAAATAGTGTAACAAAAAATAATGGATATTATATCGGTAGATATGAAGCAAGAACAACCACAGCAAGAACATCAGCAGATAACACATTAACACAAATAACAGAAAAAGGAACAGATCAGGTATATAATTATGTAACACAAATACAAGCAGCAGAACAAGCACAAAATATGTATAATAGTAATAAATTCACAAGCGACTTAATGAATAGTTATGCATGGGATACAGCAACATTGTTCTTACAAACATGTGGAACAAATGCAACATATTCAAGACAAAATAGTTTAAATACAGGTTCAATAGCACAAACAGGAACAAACACACAAAGTACTAAAGATGTGCAATGCAATGTATATGACATGGCAAGTAATGTATTAGAATGGACAACAGAGACGACAGACAATTCAGAATTTCCCTGCGTCTATAGTGGAGGCAGTTGCTATTACAACAACGATTACACAAGCTTTCACAGCTTCAACACTACTTCCGCCAGCTTCGATAGCATCAGTTTTCGCCCACTTTTATTTGTGTAACTCTGAATGCTTAAGCCGTGAAATAAACATATAACTAAATAACTTTTATTAGAATGACACTCATAAAAGTGCTTTTGAAATATCCAAAAGCGCTTTTATGAAATTAATTTCTCCAAAATTTGAACTGCATTGGAAGCAGCTCCCTTACGCAAATTATCAGCAACAACCCATAAATTAATACCATAAGGAACACTAAAATCACGTCTAATTCTACCAACAAAAACTTCATCATAACCATCAGCTTTAGTAGCCAAAGGATAATAATCTTTTTCAATATCATCAACAAGAATAATACCAGGAGAATTTTGTAACAGCATTTTAACATCATAAATATCAAAATTTGTTTTAAACTCAATATTTATACTCTCACTATGACAATTCATAACAGGAACCCTAACACATGTAGCAGTAACAGGAAGCATAGGCTTATTTAAAAGTTTTCTAGTTTCATTAATCATTTTATACTCTTCTTTTGTATAACCATCAGGCTCAAAAACATCAATATGAGGCAAACAGTTATTAAAAATAGGATGTGGAAACTTTTTAGGAGCAATTCCTTTAATACCATTTTCTAAATCCTCAATTCCTGCCTTTCCGGAACCAGAAACAGCTTGATATGTAGAATACACTACTCTTTTTATTTTATATTTATCATCTAAAGGTTTCAAAGCAACAACAGCTTGTATTGTAGAACAATTAGGATTTGCAATAATTCCTTTATTTTCAAAAATCTTTTCAGCATTAACTTCAGGAACAACCAACGGAACATCTTTATCCATCCTATAAACACTACTATTATCTATTACTATACACCCAGTTTGAACAGCAATAGGAATAAATTTTTTAGAAACAGCACTGCCAGCACAGAAAATAGCATAATCAAAATTGAATTTAAATGAATTTTCTGTTAATTCCTGAATTATATAATTTTGACCTAAGAATTGTACTTTGGTACCAGCAGATTTTTTAGAAGCAAATAAAGTATATGTACAATTTTTAAAGCTTTTTTCTTCTAAAACTTTTAATACAGTTCGGCCAACTACACCAGTTGAACCTACAATTGCAACTTTATAATTAGTTTTCAAAATAAATACCTCCATAAACTTTTTTAATCTAGTATATTAAAAATAAATAAAAATGTTACAAAATATAATTCCAGCATGTCTCAAAATAAAATTTTATAGAAATAATCAAATAAAAACATTGAAAGAATAACAAAAAATGAGATTCAAGTTATAATTTTAACTCAAATCTCATCTTTTATGTTGGACTTTTTACAGTCCAATTAAAGAAATTAAATTTTTTCCTTTTTTAAAGAATCAACCTTTTTTTTATCTACAATGTAAAATACATAATACAATTCAAGCCACAGTTTATCGTCAAAAAGTAATTTAAAAGGTTCAAACAGAAAATCTTTTGAACTTACAGTTATATACTCAGCATGAACCCTTATAACATAGTTCTTATGTTGCAATTCATCTATACTATGTTGAATTATAGAAGTAAAAGGTGACAATTCAACAGGTAACAAATTGGCGTCATCCCTAACTGTTACATAGAAAACATAATGAGGTTTAAACCGTTTCTTTGCTTCCTTAATAATTTCTTCTTTGTTCATACAGAACCTCCTTGAGATTTATATAATTTAATATTAATATATTATAACAAAAATTAAGAAAAATTGCAAAAAAAAGTTGCATAATTTTGACAATAATAGTATAATAGATAATGTGAGATAATAAAAATAGAATAAAAGAAAAAAGAGAGGTAGAAAAAATGGATTACGTTTATATACTAAGAGAAGCGTTAATTTGGATAATAACGATATTCTGGTTATATCAAATATTAGTAAGTGTATGCTCATTAGTAAAATTAAAAGACAAACCATTAAAAGTAAACAAAAATCACAGATTTATGGCAATAATACCAGCACACAACGAAGAAGCAGTAGTAGGAAACTTAATAGAAAGCTTAAAAAATCAAGAATATGACAAAAATTTATACGATATATATGTAATTGCAGATAACTGTACAGACAGAACTGCAAGAATAGCAAGAGAAGCTGGTGCAATAGTATATGAAAGATACGACGAAACAAAGAAAACAAAAGGATATGCACTAGACTGGTTCTTACAACAAAAAATAAAAGAAGATGCACCATATGATGCAATATGTATATTTGATGCAGACAACATAGTAGACAAAAACTTCTTAAAAGCAATGAACAAAAAACTATGTCAAGGAGAAGAAGTTGTTCAAGGATATAGAGATATCAAAAATCCAACAGACAACTGGATAACATCAGGATATGCACTATTCTACTGGACAATGCACAAATTCTATCATTTAGCAAGATATAATTTAGGACTATCACCATTATTAAACGGAACAGGATTTATGGTAAGCTTTGACATCATAAAAGAAAATGGTGGATGGAAAACAGTAACATTAACTGAAGACATTGAATTCTCATTACAAAGAATCCTAAAAGGAAAAAGATTAGGATGGTCAACAGAAGCAATAGTATATGATGAACAACCAACAGGATTTGCACAAAGTTGGTCACAAAGAAGCAGATGGACAGTAGGACATATGCAATGTATGAAAGAATATACAGCAAAATTAGCAGAAGCAGTAAAAGACAACAAAACAATGATGAACTTTGATGGTTTCTTATATATAATAGGAAGTATACCAATGTTCATATTAACATTAATTTTACTAGTATCAAATTTTGTAATATATGCAATGGATGGGATGACACAAGTAGAACTAGTAATAAATATATTAAGATATCTAATACCAACATTTGTATTACCATCACTTACAGCAGCATTTGTTATGTGGATAGATGGTAAGCCAATAAAACCAATGATAAAAGGATTATTCACATATCCATTATTCATGGGTTCATGGTTACTAATAAACTTTAAATGTTTATTTAAAAGAGAAACAAGTTGGGAAAAAATTACTCATAATAGAAGCATAAAAATAGATGATGTAAACGAAAATATAGAAGAAGTAGCAAAAGAAGTAGAAAAAGTTTAAAAAAAACTTCAAAAAGCTTGCATTTATGCTAAAAATTGGGTATAATATAAATATCAACATACGAGACAGTAAAGAGTGGGAACAAATCCCACTCTTTAGTTTTGAAATAAAAGGAGGTAAAAAGTGGCAAGTATAGAAGAAAAAGTAACAAAATTAGTAGAACCAATAATTGAAAACTTAGGTTACGAACTATATGATGTAGAATATGCAAAAGAAGGAAAAAACTACTTTTTAAGAATATTTATAGACAACGAAAAAGGAATAGACTTAAACGATTGCGAAAAAGTAAATGATTCAATTACAGACATTTTAGATAAAGAAAATTACATAAAAGAACAATACTTTTTAGAAATATCTTCGCCAGGAATAGAAAGAGTACTAAGAAAAGACAAACATCTAGAAAAAAATATTGGCGAAGAAGTAACAATAAAATTATTTAAAAAAGACGAAAACGGAAAAAAAGAATATTTAGGAAAATTAAAAGATTTCAATCAAGAAAAAATAGTGATAGAACAAGAAGAAAAAGATATAAACATAGAAAGAAAAAACATATCACAAATAAAAACAGTTTATAATTGGTAATATTATTATAAGGGTAAAATAATTGTATTAGCCCCAAATGATAAAAGTATATAAATAATAGGAGGAATAAAAATGAAAGCTATAGATAACAAAGAGTTAATATTAGCATTAGAAGAATTAGAAAAAGAGAAAGGAATAAAAAAAGAATATGTACTAGAATCAATAGAAACAGCATTAGTTACAGCATATAAAAGAAATTTTGATGCATTAGAAAATGTAAAAGTAGACATAGACCATAAAACAGGTGCAACACATATTTATTCAGTAAAAGAAATAGTAGAAAACGCAAATGATGAAGTAACAGAAATAAGCTTAGAAGAAGCACATAAAATAAATAAAAACTTAACATATGGAGATACAGTAGATATTGAAATAGTACCAAAAGACTTTGGAAGAATAGCAGCACAAACAGCAAAACAAGTTATTGTACAAAAATTAAGAGAAGTAGAAAGAGACTTAATATTTGACGAATATAGCCAAAGAAAAGGTGAAATAGTTTCAGGAATTATACAAAAAGCAGATAAAAACATAGTAGTTGTTGACTTAGGAAGAATAGAAGGAATAATGCTTTCTAAAGAGCAAGTACCAACAGAAAAATACAGAGTAAATGACAAAATAAAAGCATATATAGTAGATGTAGAAAGAGGACTAAAAGGAGCACCACAAGTAATGATATCTAGAAGTCATCCAGACTTTGTAAGAAAATTACTAGAATTTGAAATACCAGAAATATATGAAGGTGTTATAGAAATAAAAAGTGTTTCAAGAGATGCAGGTTCAAGAAGCAAAGTAGCAGTATATTCACCAGACCCTAATATAGACCCAGTTGGTTCATGTGTCGGAGCAAAAGGTGTAAGAATTCAAAATGTAATAAACGAATTACATGGAGAAAAAATTGATGTTATAGAATGGGATGAAGATCCAAGTATATACATAGCATCAGCATTATTACCAGCACAAATATTAGCAGTAGATATAAAAGAAGACGAAAGATTTGCAGAAGTTATAGTACCAGATGATCAATTATCATTAGCAATTGGTAAAGCAGGACAAAATGCAAGATTAGCAGCTAAATTAACAAATTGGAAAATAGATATAAAATCAGAATCACAATTTAGACAAATACTTCAAGAACAACAAAATCAAAGTGAAGAAGAAAACGAAAAAATTGAAAATAATGAAAATGAAAACAAAGAATAATGTGTAAATTTTAGGGACAAAATGCACATTAAACGTGATAATAAGCAAAATCTAGGCATAAATTAAAAGGAAGGTGTATGTTATGAAAAAACAACCACAAAGAACATGCATGGGATGTAATGAAAAAAAAGACAAAAAAGATTTAATACGAATAGTTAAAAATAAAGATAATGAAATATCTATAGACAGAACAGGAAAAAAAGAGGGACGAGGAGCATATATCTGTGATGATGTAAATTGCTTAGAAAAAGTAATAAAAAGTAAAAGACTAGAAAGAGTCTTAGAAATACCAATTTCAAAAGAAATTTATGAAAGTTTAAGAGGTGTAATTATTGATAAATAATAATATATTAGGCTTAATAGGACTAGCAATGAAAGCTGGAAAAGTAGCATTTGGAGCAGATAGTGTAGAAGAAAGTATACTAAAAAGAAAAGTAAAATTAGTAATAGTTTCAAAAGAAAGTTCAGAAAGAACAAAAAGTAAATTTTCAAAAATATGTGAAAAGTATAATATACCAATAATTATAGATGGAAACATAGAAGAAATAAGTAAATCTATAGGAAAAAATAATAAAGCTGTAATAGGAATAAAAGACATAAATTTTGCAAATTCAATTCAAAAAAAATACAATGGGGGTGATGTTATTGGGTAAGATAAAAATTTATGAAATAGCAAAAAAGCTAGACTTAACCAGTAAAGAAGTATTAGAGATGGCACAAAAACTAAATATCCAAGTTAAAAGCCATATGAGCAGTGTAGAAGAAGAAGAAGCTAAAAAAATAGAAAATAATTTAACAAATAAGACAGAACAAACTTCAAAGCAACAACAAGCTTCAAAAAAAGAAGATAAAACAGCAAAACAAAATGTAACACCAAAAAAAGAAGAAAAAGCACCAGTTATTATAAGAAGAGAAGTTATAATAAATGAAGAAGAAAATAAAAAAAATGAAAACAAAAAGCAAGAAACAAAAAGAGACAATAATGTGGGATTTGTAGAAAGAAGACAAAACAAGGACTTTAATATAGTTTATAGAAATAAGCCCAATAAACCTAAAACAGTTAATGAATTGTTTGGACTAAATAAACCAGAAAAGAAGAAAGAAGAACCTAAAAAAGAAGAAATAAAAAATGAAGTGCCAGCAATAAAAGAAGAAATAAAAAAACAAGGGGATAGTAATTTAACAATGCAAAAACAAGTAGCAGAAAAGAAAAACATAACACAAGAAAATAAATTTAATAATAATAGAAATTTCAATAATTCAAATAATAATAGAACAAATAACTTTAATAATAGAAATAATAATAATCGTAACAACAACGCAAATAACAACTTTAACAATAGAAACAACAATAATAGATTTAACAACAATAATAATAGAAATTCTAAAAATGGAGAATTTAATAATTCAAATAATGGAAATAATTTCAGAAGAAATAATGGAAACTTCAATAATAAAAACAATTACAATGGAAACAATTATAATAGAAGACCATTAGATGAAAAAGGAATTGAAAAAAATATTAAAAACATAATGGCAGTAGATACTGTTGAAAAAGAAGTTGTTAGAGATTATAGTAAAAATATTGATAAACAAAAATTCAATAATAAATTTGATGATAACAAAAATAAAAAATCAAAATCAAGAAGAAATGAAAATAGTTTTGATGAAGGAAAACTAAAATCATTAAAACAAACAAGCAAATTATCAAACATGTTTGAAGACCAAGATGGTGGAATGTTAGATTACTACGATTTAACAACACAAAGAGGAAGAAAAGGTAAGAAAAAACAAGTTAAAAACGAAGAAAGAAATAAACAAAAAATATTTGAATTAACAGAAATAGAAATACCAGATTCAATATCAGTAAAAGACTTAGCTGCAGAAATGAAAAAAACAACAGCTGAAGTAATTAAAAAATTATTTGGATATGGAATTATGGCTACAATAAACCAAGACTTAGACTTTGATACTGCATTTTTAGTAGCAGGAGAATTTGGAATCACAGCTAAAAAGAAAGAAACTGTAACAGATGAAGATATTTTATTTGATGATTCTGAAGATAAAGAAGAAGACTTAGAAGTAAGACCACCAGTAGTTGTTGTTATGGGACACGTAGACCATGGTAAAACATCACTATTAGACACAATCAGAAAAACAAATGTAATAGGTGGAGAAGCTGGAGGAATTACACAAGCAATTGGTGCATACAAAGTAAAAGTAAATGGTAGAGAAATAACTTTCTTAGATACACCAGGACACGAAGCATTTACAGCAATGAGAGCAAGAGGTGCTCAAATAACAGATATAGCAATATTAGTAGTTGCAGCAAATGACGGTATAATGCCACAAACAGTTGAAGCTATAAACCATGCAAAATCAGCAGGAATACCAATTATAGTTGCAATAAACAAAATAGATTTACCAGATGCAAATGTTGATAAAGTAAAACAAGAATTAATGAACTATGAACTTGTACCAGAAGAATGGGGAGGAGACACAATATGTGTACCAATCTCAGCTAAAAACAACATAAATATAGACCAATTATTAGAAATGGTATTATTAGAAGCAGATGTTCTTGAACTAAAAGCAAATCCAAATAAACAAGCAAAAGGTGTTGTAATAGAAGCAAGACTTGACAAATCAAAAGGAGCAATAGCAACAATGCTTGTACAAAGAGGAAAACTAGATGTTGGAGACACAATAATTGTTGGTTCATCAATTGGTAGAATAAGAGCAATGACAAATGAAAACGGTAAAAAAGTAAAATCAGCAGGACCATCAACACCAGTAGAAATAATGGGACTAACAGAAGTACCAGAAGCTGGAGACACATTCTATGAAGTAAAAGACGAAAAAACAGCAAAACACTTAATAGAAAAGAGAAAACGTGAAGCTAGAGAAAAAGCATTTGGAGCAGCAACAAAAGTTACATTAGACAACTTATTTGAACAAATGGAAGAAGGAAATCTAAAAGTACTAAACTTAATAGTAAAAGCAGATGTCCAAGGATCTGTAGAAGCTGTTAAACAATCAATGGAAAAACTACAAAACGAAGAAGTAAGAGTAAAAGTAATCCATGCAGCACCAGGAGCAGTTAACGAATCAGACGTAACACTTGCAAAAGTATCAAATGCAATAATCATAGCATTTAATGTAAGACCAATACCAGCAGCAAAAGAAATGGCAGAAAAAGAAGAAGTACAAATAAAACAATACTCAGTAATTTACCAAGCAATAGAAGAAGTAGAAGCCGCTATGAAAGGAATGTTAGCACCAAAATATGAAGAAAAAGTAATAGGAAATGCAGAAGTAAGACAAACATTTAGAATCTCAAATGTTGGAACAATTGCAGGTGCTTATGTATTAACAGGAAAAGTAGAAAGAAATGCAGGAGTTAGAGTAATAAGAGACAATGTAGTAATCCATGAAGGAAAACTAGCTACATTAAAGAGATTCAAAGACGATGCAAAAGAAGTATCAAAAGGATTTGAATGTGGTATTCAAATTGAAAACTACAATGACATCAAAGAGGGAGACATTATTGAAGTATATGTAATGGAAGAAATAAAAAGATAAAAAATCGGGATTAGGGGACGGGTCTCCAATCCCAAAAAAATGCAATTAAGAGGAGGTAGACAAAATGCCTAATAAAAACAACAACAGAATGGGACGTATTGACGAAGAATACAGAAAAGAATTAAGCCAAATCATTGGATTTGAATTGAAAAATTCAAGTATTACAGGTATGATAAGTGTTACAAAAGTAAAAGTAACATCAGACCTAAAATATGCAAAAGTATATGTAAGCATTTTTAATTCAAAAAATATAAAAGATACAATGGAAGGACTTAAGAAATCATCAGGATTTATAAGAACAGAATTAGCAAAAAGAATTAATTTAAGAAACACACCAGAATTAATATTTGAAATAGATGATTCAATGGAATATGGAGCAAAAATAGATTCAATACTAAAAGAAATAATGCCAAACAAATAAATTGTCAAAAGGGACGCCCTTTATTGACAAGTAAAAGATGTTAAAAGGGATTGTTCCCTTTTTGACAGTTAAAAAAGTTGTCAAAAAAGCCCGTCCCTTTTGACACAAGTGAAAGAAAGTTGCCCAAAAGGCCTGGCCCATTTGACAGAAAAGGCTGGGACTTTTGACAGAAATGGAGAAAATTATGACTTTAGATAATATATTAGAAGAAATAAAAAAAGCTGAAACAATAGTAATAATGGCACATGAAACACCTGATGGAGATGCAATTGGAAGTTGTTTAGCAATGAAAGTGGCATTAAAACAATTGGGAAAAAATGCTGATGTAATAATAAGAGAAGTTCCAAAAATATTTAACTTCTTACCAGGAAGAGAAGATATAAAAACAGATTCAGAGGTAGAAAGATATGACTTAGCAATAAGTTTAGACTGTGCAGATTTTAAAAGATTAGTAGGAAGCGAATATTTTGAAAAAGCTAAACAAACAATAGTAATAGATCACCATGGTAGCAATAAAATGTATGGGGACATAAACTTTGTAAATCCAGTTGCACCAGCATGTTGTCAAATTCTAATAGGAATGTTCCAATATTTTAACATAAATATAGATAAAGAATTAGGAACATGTATATTAACAGGAATAATTACAGACACAGGCGGATTCAGATATTCAGGGGTAACACCAGAAACATTTGAATTTACAGCTGAATTACTAGAAAAAGGAGTAAATGTTTCAGACATATATAAAAGAGTATTAGAAACAAAAACAAAAGCTAACTTTGAATTAATGAAAAGAACAATAGACAGAATGGAATTTTTAGAAGATGGAAAAGTTACTTTTACATATATAACAAATAAAGATTTAAAAGAAGTAAATGCAGGAATAGGAGATCATGAAGGACTTGTAGAAATAGGAAGAGATGTAGAAGGTGTTGAAGTATCAGTATTTATTAGACAAAAAGATGAAGAAGAAACATATAAAGTTTCTATGCGTTCGAATGATTATGTTAATGTTTCTGATGTATGTATGATGTTTGGCGGTGGAGGCCACGAAAAAGCAGCAGGAGCTGTTATTCAAGGAGATATTGAACAAGTAAAACAAAAAATAATGAAAGAATTAAAAAAAGTTTTAAAATAAAAAACGGGAATGAGGGAAAAAATTCGGGATTCGAGACCCGTCCACCAATCCCGCTTTTTTATAGAGAGGAAAATCATGGACGGAATAATAATTATAAATAAAACAAAAGGATGTACATCACATGACATAGTATATAAAATAAAAAAAATGTTAAACGAAAAAGTAGGACACACTGGCACATTAGATCCAATGGCAGAAGGAGTATTACCTATATTAGTAGGGAAAGGAACACTAGCTTCAAAATACTTGATAAATCATGATAAAAAATATATAGTAGAATTGCAATTAGGAACAAAAACAGATACAGCAGATGGTGAAGGAAAAATAGTAAAACAACAACCAGTAAATAAAGAAATACTAACAACAAAAAATATAGAAAAAATTTTACAAAGTTTTGTAGGAAAACAAGAACAAATTCCACCTATATATTCAGCAATAAAAATAAATGGAAAAAAATTATATGAATATGCTAGAAAAGGCCAAGAAATAGAACTAAAACCAAGAAAAATAGAAATCTACAACATAAAATTAATAAATTACTCTGTAGAAGAAAAACAAATCAAATTTGAGGTGTTTTGCGGGAAAGGAACATATATAAGGAGTTTGTGTGAAGACATAGCTATAAAATTTGGAACAGTAGGATATATGAAATCACTTAAAAGGATTCAAGTTGGAGATTTTAAAATTGAAGATAGTATAACAATAGATGAATTAAATAATATTATACAAAAAAATGAATTAGATAAAACTAAAACAATAATAACATTAGAAAAACTATTTGAAAAAATACCATCAATAAGGTTAGACAACAGAAAATTAGAACTATTTTTAAATGGAGTTATGCTAACACAAAAGCAAAATGAAGGGGTATACAAAATATATAATCAAAAAGATGAATTTATAGGAACAGGAACAATAAAAGACAACCTACTAAAAAGAGACATTATATTGTAATAAAATAAAAAACACATCATATACTTAAACAAAAGATATGGTGTGTTTATATTATTTATAGCTCACTTTTATTCTAAAAATTGAATGGAGTGGATTTAATGATTTATATAGAAAAAAATGACAAGCCTAATATAATAGAAAAAATGTTAAACTTAATAAAAGTACAAGACAGCACAATAATATTACCAATAAATGAGAAAACAAAAGAAAAACAAATAGAGAAAATAGCAAAAAAAACAATAAAAGTAATAGGAAAAATATCAAATAGTAAAAAGATAGTATTAAGCAAAAAAATGAAGAAAGAAGAAAAATACATAAATTATTTAAATGAATATGGAATAGAAATTGCTGATGGAAGATGGTTGTTTGAAATTTTATTAACAGACATTGTAAACTATATAGTAGAAAAACAAAAAATAGAAAGAGTAAATATATCAGTACTTATAAATGATTTAACAGATAAAGAATTTGAAAATATAAAATTATTAGCCCAAAAATATACGACAATTAACATAGTTACAAACCATATAGAGAAATTTAGAAAATTAGAACAACAATTGCAAGAAAAAGGAATAATAGCAACAATAACAAACAATAAAAAGAAAAGCCTTATGAAATCTCAGATAATAATTAATATAGACTTTCCAAAAGAATTAATTAATAAATATAGAATAAACGAAAGTGCTACAATTGTAAATGTAAAAAGACCAATAAAAATTACACAAAAAAGATTTAATGGTGTAACAGTAAACGATTATGAAATTGAATACAGAAATGATATTTGCAATGAAAAATTTTTTGTGGATAAATATAATTTAAAAGATTTATATGAAGCAGAAATGTACAAAAGAGATTCATTTACAAATTTACGAAAAAAAATAAAAAATGACAAAGTATTGATAAATAAATTATATTTGAATAATGGAGAATTATAGAAAAAAATTTAGTGAAAAGCTTTTCTTTTTATAAAAAGTATAATATAATAAAGATATTAAAATGCAAAAGATTGCAGGGAGGAAAAGAAAATGCCAAGTAATAGTAATAATGGTAGAAGAACAAAAACAACATCAAAAATAAAAACACAAAACAAAAATAAAACACCCAAAGGCACAAACAAGAAAAAGGGAACAAAAAGAAAAATGAATCCAAAATTAAAAATGTTTTTAAAAATATTGTTAGTTATATTTTTACTTTTATGTGTTGTAGGAGCAGGAATAGTAGCGGCAATGTTCTTTGGCTTATTTGGAGATGAATTTGAAATAAGTAAAGAAGAATTAATAGTAGGAACATCAAACACAATAGTAGTAGACAAAGATGGAAAAGAAATAGCAAATTTAAGTAGTGACGAAAAAAGAAAAACAGTATCATTAAGTGAAATGTCACCATACTTACCTAAAGCATACATAGCAATAGAAGACAAAAGATTCTATTCACACAATGGTGTAGATATAAAAAGAACAGCAGGAGCGATTTTAGGAACAGTAACTGGAAATTCTTCATATGGAGGAAGCTCTATAACACAACAATTAGTAAAAAATATAACAAAAGATAAAGCAAGATCAGGTATAGCAGGTGTAGTAAGAAAAATGAAGGAATGGTCAAAAGCTGTACAAGTAGAAAGAATGATATCAAAAGACCAAATACTAGAATTATACTTAAATATCATATTTGTTGGCGGTAACGAATTACACGGTGTAGAATTAGGTTCACAATATTATTTTAATAAAAGTGCGAAAGATTTAGACTTAGCAGAATGTGCATTTTTAGCAGGGATTAATAATTCACCAAATGCGTACAATCCTTATGATACATCTCTAGATCAAGAAAAAACAGCTAAGCTAAGAAAAGAAAGAACATTAACAGTTCTAAAAGAAATGAAATCACAAGGAATGATAGAAAATGAAGATGAATATAATGCAGCTGTAGCCAAAGTAGAAGAAGGTTTAACATTTGAAAAAGGATATGCAGGAACATCAAATTACTCATATCATACAGCAGCAACAATAAAACAAGTAGTACAACAAGTAATGGACGAAAAAAACATATCAAAAGACTTAGCAGAAACATATGTATATGGAAGTGGATTAACAATATATTCAACAGAAGATTCTTCAATACAAGCAAGAGTTGAAGAAGAATTTGCAAAACAAAAATATCAAATATCAGGTAGACTAAAAAATGAAGATGGAACACTAAAAAATGACCATACACAAGCAGGAATGGTTATAATAGATAATCAAACAAATCAAGTAGTAGCAGTAGGCGGAAGTCTTGGAGAACAAAATTCAATAGGTTTAAATAGAGGAACACAAATAACAAGACAAACAGGTTCTTCAATGAAACCACTAGCAGATATAGCACCAGGATTACAAGAAAAAATAATTA
This sequence comes from uncultured Clostridium sp., assembly GCA_900551615.1. GTDB lineage: Bacteria > Bacillota > Clostridia > TANB77 > CAG-508 > CAG-269. The sequence goes on along the minus strand of URWN01000004.1, from coordinate 30,243 downwards.
CAGCAGCAACTATATATGATGATGCAAAAACTGATTTTGGTGGAGGATACAAACCGGATGACTATAATACACCAAAAGGTTTAATAAACATAAGGAGTTGTATTAGAACATCACAAAACATACCAATGGTAAAAGTGATGGCTCAATTAACACCAAAAAAGTCTATTGAATATTTAAAGAAAATGGGAATTACAACATTAGATAATACAAAAGATGCAAATTTAGCGCTTTCAATAGGTGGTTTAAGTATAGGTATTAGTCCATTAGAAATGGCTGGAGCATATGCATCAATAGCAAATGATGGTGTATACACCACACCAACTTTCTATACAAAAGTTGTAGATAGTAGTGGAAATACAGTATTAACAGCAAACCAAGAAAAAACAAGAGTAATATCAGAACAAAATGCTTATATAACAAGGTCAATCATAGAAGAACCAGTAAAAAGCGGAGGAACAGCAACATATTGTGCAATACCAGGAATGGAAACTTGTGCTAAAACAGGTTCTACAGATGATTATGTAGATAGATGGCTATGTGGAATGACTCCATATTATACAGCTGCATGTTGGTTTGGATTCGACAATAATACTGTCCAAGAACCATTAAAATATGCAAATGGAACAGTATATAGTGTAGATGGAAGAAACCCAGCAGGACAATTATGGTCATCAATAATGAAAGATATTCATAAAGAATTAGAAAATAAAAACTTTAATACACCTTCAACAGGAATTGTTACAAAAACAATTTGCAAAGATACTGGAGGAGTTGCAACAAATACTTGTACAAATACATATACAGAATCATTTACAACAGATAATGTACCAGAAACATGCCAGGGACATGGAACACAAAAAATTTGTACAGAATCAGGAAAAGTTGCAAATGAATATTGCCCAGCAGATAAAGTAAAAACAGTATCATATGGTGGAGTGATACCAAAAGAACAATTAAAATTATGGAATACATTAAAAAAATCAAAAGTTTCTAGTGAAAAAATAGACGAAGTATGTACAATTCATAAAAAAACAGAAGAGAAGAAAGAGGAAAAGAAAAATGAAATAAAAAATGAAGTTGTAAAAGAAGATAAAAATAAAAATAATACAGAAACAAATAATACAATTAATAACAATAATGCTATTAAAAATGAAGTCAAAAATGAAACAACAACTGATAAAAAAGAAACAACTAAAAAATAATAAGTGGTTTCAAAATATAAATTGACAGTAAAAACTGTCAATTTATATAATATTTAATAAGGCAAAAACATTTTCATGCCTAAGAAAGGAGAAAAATGGACATATATTTTTATAATACATTAACAAAAAAGAAAGACAAATTCGAACCATTAAATCCAGATGAAATTAGAATATATTCATGTGGACCAACAGTATATAAAGACGCAACAATAGGAAATATGAGAACAAATATATTCCAAGATGTTTTAAGAAGAACATTGCGTTACAATGGATATAAAATAAAACATGTAATGAATATAACAGATGTTGGACATTTAGTATCAGATGGTGATGAAGGTGAAGATAAAATGCTAAAATCAGCAAGAGAAGAACACAAAACACCTCTACAAATAGCAGAACATTACACTAAATTATTCTTTGATGACTTAAGTGCATTAAATATAGAAACTCCAGAAATAGTATGTAAAGCAACAGAACACATAAAGGAAATGTTAGAATATGTTGAAAAGCTAATGGAAAATGGCTATGCATATGAAACATCAACAGCAATATATTTTGATATATCAAAATTAGATAAATATCCAATATTATCAAATTTAGATGTTGAAAACCAAAAAGCTGGTGCAAGAGTAGAAATAGATCCAGAAAAAAGAAATCCACAAGATTTTGCATTATGGATAAAGGCACCAGAAAATCATTTAATGAAATGGGATAGCCCATGGGGACCAAGTTACCCTGGATGGCATATAGAATGTTCGGCAATGGGACAAAAATACCTTGGAGACCAATTTGATATACATACAGGTGGAATAGATTTAATACCAACACACCATGAAAATGAAATTGCACAAAGCAAAGGCAAATGTGGAAAAATACCAGCAAGATATTGGTTACATGGAGAATACTTGTTAATAAATGGTGGAAAAATGTCAAAATCTTTAGGAAATGTTTATTTAGTAAAAGATATAAAAGAAAAAGGATTTGACACAATTGTATACAAATTATTCAGTTATTCATGTCACTATAGAAATAAATTAAACTTTACATGGGAAGGAATAGAATCAGCAGCTAAATCGTTAGAAAGATTGCGTAATAGCTATCAAATGAATTTAAATGGAACAGATAAATTAACAGAAGAAGATACAGAAAGATTATCGCAAATAGAAGAGAACTTCCATAAAGCAATAAATGACGATTTGAATATGCCACTTGCAATGAGCTTTGTTTGGGAAGCTGCTAGATTTGAAAAGAAAAATCCAGAAGTCGCAAAATTGCTTGCTAAATTTGACACTGTTCTTGGTATTAAAATAGATGAAGTAAATTCTAAAAAACAAGAAATACCACAAGAAATATTAGATTTAGTTGAACAAAGAAAAATTGCAAGAGAGAACAAGGATTGGGCAAAGTCAGATGAATTAAGAGATTTAATTAATCAAAAAGGATACAATGTAAAAGATACAAAAAATGGAGTAGAAGTAATCAAAATATGAAGAAAATAACCTTTGATTATAAAGAAAATATAGAATATAAAAAAGTAAAAGATAAAGTTAGAGCAATTATTTTAAATAAAGAAGGAAAAGCTTTAATAGTAAAATATGCTGGATTATATATGTTACCAGGTGGAAAGATAGATGACAACGAAACTAGGGAAGAATCTTTAAGAAGAGAAATATTAGAAGAATCCGGAATAGATATTAATTTAGACACAGAAATAAAACAATTAGAACCTTTTTTAGAAATAGAAACATATAACCAAAATTATTATGATAGAAAAGCTGGAAAAGAAATAAATAGAGTAAGAAAAACTTATTTCTATGCATTAGAAACAAACCAAAATATAAATTCTAATAAGCAAAAATTAACAGAAAGCGAAAAAGGAGAAAATCTTACTATAGAATTTTTGAATTTATCAGTAATAGAATATATGGTTAGAAATAATCAAACTGATAATTTTAGAAAATCAATATTTGATAGAGAAATTTTAACTACTATTAATGAATTTTGTAAATATAAACAAAACGAAGAAAATAAACAACAACAAAGATAAAATTTATATTAAAGGAGGAATAAAAATGGCAATATTATTACCAGGAGGAGCAGGATTTATAGGAAGTCACACTGCAGTAGAATTATTAAATAAAGGAAGAGAAATAGTTATAATAGATAACTTTTCAAATAGTACACCAAAAGCACTAGAAGCAATCAAAAAAATAACAGGAAAAGACTTTAAATTTTATGAAATGGACTACATGGACAGAGAAAAACTAGAAAAAGTATTTGAAGAAAACAACATAGAAGCAGTAATGAACTTTGCTGGATACAAAGCAGTTGGAGAATCAGTACAAAAACCAATAGAATACTACACAAACAACATTTCAGGAGCATTAGTATTATTAGACACAATGAGAAAATATGGATGTAAAAAATTTATATTTAGTTCATCAGCAACAGTATATGGAGAACCAGAAAAAATGCCAATAACAGAAGACACACCAACAGGAGGAACAACAAATCCATATGGAACAACAAAATTATTTATAGAACAAATATTAAAAGATATATACAAATCAGATAACACATGGGATATATGCATATTAAGATACTTCAACCCAGTTGGAGCACATGAAAGTGGATTAATTGGAGAAGAACCAAAGGGAATTCCAAACAACTTAATGCCATATGTAGCAAGAGTTGCAGCAGGAACATTAAAAGAATTATCAGTATTTGGAAATGATTACAATACACCAGATGGAACAGGTGTAAGAGATTATATACATGTTGTAGATTTAGCAAAAGGACATATAAAAGCATTAGAAAAACTAGAAAAAGAAAATGAAGGATTATATATTTACAATTTAGGAACAGGCCATGGATACAGTGTTCTAGATATGGTAAAAGGTTTTGAAAAAGCAACAGGTAAGGCAGTTCCATACAAAATAGCACCTAGAAGACCAGGAGATATAGCTACATGTTATGCTGATCCAACTAAAGCAAAAGAAGAATTAGGATGGACAGCAGAGAAAAATATTGATGATATGTGTAAAGACAGTTGGAATTATATAGAAAAGAGTCAAACTAAATAGTTTGACTTTTTTTAATATATAGACTATAATAATATATGGAATTTAAAGGGTTTGGAGGAAATAAATTGAAAGATTTTAAACAAATAATAGCAAAACAAATATCAAAAACAATAGATATAAATGAAGAAGAATTAGAAAGTTACATAGAAACACCAAAAGACAGTAAAAATGGAGACTATGCATTTCCATGTTTCAGACTAGCAAAAGAATTAAGAAAAGCACCACCAGCTATAGCAAACGAAATAAAAGAAAAAATAGAAGCAGTAGAAGAAATAGAAAAAATAGAAGTAGCAGGTGGATATTTAAATTTCTTTATAAACAAAACAATATTAGCTAAAGAAGTATTAGAAGAAATTTCAAAAGCTGAACAATATGGAAAATCAGAAATAGGAAAAGAAAAAAACATAGTAATAGACTATTCAGCACCAAACATTGCAAAACCTTTCCACATAGGACATCTACGTTCAACAGTAATAGGAGGAGCACTATACAATATATACAAATATTTAGGATATAATGTAACAGGTGTAAATCATTTAGGAGATTATGGAACACAGTTTGGAAAGCTAATAGAAGGCTACAAAATGTGGGGAAAAGAATATGACATAGAAAAAGACCCAATAAATGAATTAACAAAAATATATATTAGAATAAACGAAGCTTGCAAAAACGATGAACAAATATTAGAAAATTGTAGAAACAACTTCAAAAAATTAGAAGATGGAGATTCATATTGCGTAGAAATCTGGAAAAAATTCAGAGAATTAAGCTTGCAAGAATTCCAAAAAGTATATGATTTGCTAGGTAGCAAATTTGACTCATGGAACGGAGAATCTTTTTATTCAGACAAAATGACAGAAGTAATAGAAATATTAGAAAAAACAGGAAAACTAATAGAATCACAAGGTGCAAAAATAATCGATTTAGAAGACAAAGGAATAAACACACCATGTATAATAGAAAAATCAAATGGTTCTACAACATATGCAACAAGAGATTTAGCAGCAATATTATACAGAGCTAGAACATATGATTTTGACAAAGCACTATATGTAACATCATATGAACAAGTACTACACTTTAAACAAGTATTTGAAGTAGCAAAACTTTTAGGGTTAGACGAAAAATACACAAAAGGATTAGAACATGTATCATTTGGAATGGTATTATTACCAGAAGGAAAAATGTCAACAAGGGAAGGTAATATTATCAAACTAGAAGATTTATTAAATGAAGCCATTTCAAGAGCACAAGAAATAATAGAACAAAAAAATCCAGAGTTAGAAAATAAAGAAGAAGTAGCAAAAAAAGTTGGAATAGGTGCAGTTATATTTAACGATATGTCAGCATCAAGAATTAAAGATGAAGTGTTTGATTGGAACACAATTTTAAACTTCCAAGGAGAAACAGGTCCATATGTTCAATATACTTATGTTAGAACAAAAAGTGTTTTAGAAAAAGCAGGATATTTACCAAAAATAGAAGAGGTAAAAGTGGAAAATTTAGCAGATGAATATTCATTAGCAATATTAAAACTTATTTATAATTTTGAAGATGTATTAATTCAAGTAACAGATAAAAACGAACCATCAATACTTGCAAGATATTTAATAGATTTGGCAAAAGCTTATAGCAGTTTTTATAATGAAAATAAAATAATTGTTGAAGACAAAGATATTCAAAATGCTCGTATATATTTAACTTATGCTGTATCAGAAGTTTTAAAACAAGGAGCTAATTTATTAGGAATACAAATGCCAGAAAAAATGTAAAAAAAGAGGGATTCGGAGTGATAACTCCGTAATCCCAATTTTTATTTTTTCTTTTCGTCTTTTACAACTTCTTTTATAGCTCCTAAACTTGAAAGAGCACTAGTTGCTTCAAAAGGAATAAATACTTTATTAGCCTCTCCATCAGCAACTTTCTCTAAAGCTTCAAGTGATTTTAATTGAACTAATTTTTCATCAGGATCTGATTTCTTAATAGCATCATAAACCATTTGAATTTCTTTAGCCTTAGCTTCAGCAACTTCTTTAATAGCTTGAGCTTCACCGGCTGCTCTAGTAATTCTAGCCTCTTTATCAGCTTCAGCCTCTAATATAGCAGCTTGTTTTTTACCTTCAGCAATAGTTACAGCAGATTGTCTTTGAGCTTCAGATTCAAGAATTAAAGCTCTTTTATTTCTTTCTGCATTCATTTCTTTTTCCATTGCATCTCTAATATCAGCTGGTGGTGTAATATCTTTAATTTCAACTCTATCAATTTTACATCCCCATCTATCAGTAGCTTCATCAAGAACAACTCTTAATTGATTATTAATGCCATCTCTTGAACTAAATGTTTCATCTAAATCCATTTTACCAATGATATCACGAATTGTTGTAATTGCTAGGTACTCAATACCTTTTTTCAAACTTTGAATTTCATATACTGCTTTTGCAGGATCTGTTATTTGATAGAAAACAACAGTATCTATTGTAATAGTTACATTATCTTTAGTAATAACTCCTTGAGGTGGAACATCCATTGTTTGTTGTTTTAAACTAACCACACTTCTTACATGGTCAAAAAATGGAACAATAATTGTAAGACCAGCATCTGCAACTTTATAGAATTTACCTAATCTTTCAATTACATAAACCTCAGCTTGTTTAACAATTTTAATTGATTTGAATGCTATAATTAATATTATAACTAGTAATGCGATTAAAAATCCCATATTAAAATCCTCCTTTATATTTATATAAATACTTAAAAAAGTAATATTAATAACTAAATTTTATTTAAAACATGTATAGGTTTTACAATAGCTTTAACACCTTTTATCTCTAAAATTTCAACTTCAGAACCTTTATCAATAACTTGATTGTTTTCACTTTCAGCAGTCCAAACTTCACCATTAATTTTTATTTGCCCAACTGAATGAATAGGGTCTATAGTCTTAATTACTAAGGCTTTCTTGCCAATTATTGAATATACATTTGTATTAGTTTTTTTTACATCAGCAAATTTCTTTACAAAAGGTTTAGTTGCAAAAATTAATATTGTAGATGATATTACAAATATAGTAGTTTGAATTATTATGTTTGAAGTAAAAAAACTAACTATCATTGCGATTAAAGCTCCAATTCCAAACCAAAATATTAAAAATCCAACTGTTGCAATTTCTCCAACAAAAAATAAACCTGCAATAATTAGCCATACTTGCCACATAATAAAACATCTCCTAACTTGTAATGATTTTAACCACTACAATTATATTATACTATAAAATATCGGAAAAATAAAGCATTTAGAATAAATTTAATTAATTGACACATAGTCATTGTAATTTTGGCAAAAAAATGATATATTATAGCAGTAAAAACAAATAAAACATATATTATAAAAAAGATAAAAGAAAGCGAGTGTGAAAAATTGGAAAACAAACAAATCTTAGAAAACTTAGAAAAAATAATTTCAAAAGAAAGAATAAAACAAAATGAACCAATGAAAAACCACACATCATTCAAAATAGGAGGACCAGCTGAATTCTATATAAAAATAACATCAATAAAAGAGCTACAAAAAATATTAGAATTTGCTAAAAAAGAAAAAATAAAAATAACAATATTAGGAAACGGAAGCAATGTATTAGTATCAGATAGTGGAATAAAAGGAATAGTAATAAGAACAAACTTAAAAGAAATAAAAATAGAACCAAAAGAACAGAATAAAATAGAAATTACAGTAGATGATGCAACACCAATAGGATTTTTAGCACAAAAATTATTAAAAGAAGAAATAACAGGATTTGAAGAAATATCAGGAATACCAGGAACAATAGGTGGAGCAATATTAATGAATGCTGGTGCACATGGTAAAGAAATGAAAGACATAGTAACAGAAATAACAGCAATAGACTATAATGGAAAAATTCATAAATTTACAAATGAACAAGCAAAATTTACATATAGAAATAGCATATTTTCAAGTGGAAAATATATCATATTACAAGCAAAAATAATATTAGAAAAAGGAAATGCAAAAGAAATAAAAGCTAAAATGGATGAATACACACAATTTAGAAAAGAAAAACAACCAATAGAATATCCATCAGCTGGAAGTACATTTAAAAGAGGAACAGATTTTATAACAGCAAAACTAATTGACGATGCCGGGTTAAAAGGATACACAATTGGTGGTGCAAAGGTTTCAGAAAAACACGCAGGATTTATAATAAACACAGGAAACGCAACAGCACAAGATGTGCTAGATTTAGCAAAATACGTTACGGATAAGGTTTATGAAAAATTTGGAAAAAAGATAGAATTTGAAATCAAAATTGTCCAATAGGGACGGTTCTTTTTGGACATTTAAAACAATGGAGGGAATATATAATGAATGGATTTATAAAGTGGTTTGATTCAAAAAGTAAGCTAAAAAGGTGGATGCTATTAATACTAATAGGAATAGCATTAATATGTTATGGAACAGCAGAAATATTAGTATTAAAAGAAATGTCATTTGAAGAATTAGCAAAAATAATAATAACATTTGTAATTGGGGTAGTAGCTGTAATATTTGGATTAGTATGCTTAAATAAAAGAATATTAGAAATTTTAATAGAATCAACAGATGATAGAATGACTGATAAAAGTAATGTAAATGTAAAATCATTAATATTTAATAAAAAAGTATATCACCAAGGACCTAATATTGTTGTAATAGGAGGAGGAACAGGCTTAAATACAGTACTTACAGGCTTAAAAAAATATACTGATAATTTAACTGCTATTGTTACAATATCTGATTATGGAGAAAAAGAAAGTGAATCAAGAAGAGAGTTACAAACAATGCCATTAGATGATGTAAAAGATAGTCTGGTTGCACTTTCTAATCAAGATGAACAATTAGGAAAACTATTTAATTATAAATTTACAGATGGAAGATTAAGAAATTTAAAGTTTTCTGACATATACTTTAGTGCAATGAAAAATATAAATAAAGATTTTTCAGATTCAATAATAAAAAGTAACGAAGTTTTAAACATTGTCGGAAGAGTATTACCAGTCACTTTAGATGAAATGAATATAACAGCAGAACTTCAAAATGGATATTTAGTAACAGAAAAATCAAAAATTGCAGAAGTTGTTTATGATAAAGTAACAAAAATAAATAGAATTTATTTAAATCCAACAAACTGTAGACCAGCTCCAGGCGTTTTAGAAGCAATAAGAGAAGCAGATTGCATAATAATTGGACCAGGAAGTTTGTATACAAATGTTATACCAAACTTATTAGTAAATGGTGTTGCAAAAGCAATAAAAGAATCTACAGGGTTAAAAGTTTATATAAGTAATATAATGACAGAACCAGGACAAACAGATGAATATAGTGTTTCAGACCATTTAAATGCAATAATAGAACATTGTGGAAAAGGAATAGTTGATTATTGTATTTATGATACTGGAGAAGTTGTTCCAGAATACATAAAAAAATACAATCTAGAAGGACAAGACCTAGTAGATAGCAATGTTGATAAAGTAAAAGGAATAACATTTTTACAAAGAAATCTATCAATGATAACAGAAGGATGTATAAGACATGACCCAGAATTAGTAGCAGAATCAATTATTGGACTTATATGTGATGATTTAAAATATCAAGATAAACAAAATGATCCACAATTCTTAATGTTAAACAATAAACTAAGAGAAGATAAAAGAATAAATAAAATAAAAAAACAAATGGCTAAAGATGCTAAGAAAAATAAAAAAACAAACAAAGACAAACATAAAAAAAATAGTAAATTTAGCAATAAATACAGTGATAGAATACAATCAATAAAACAAGCAGACGAAATGATAAAACTTAAAGAACAAAAAATGAGAAAAGAAGCTAAAAAAGCAAAAAAGACGGCAAAAAAAGAAAATAAAGAAATTTTAAAAGAAAACAATCAATTTCAAGAAGATAAAGAAGTGTTGGAATTTAGAAAAGAATATGAAAAAAGCATGAAACAACCAATGACTACAAAAAGAGATACAAAAACACTTCCAAAAAGCCAAAGAGGAAGAAGAAGAAAAACACAATAAAATATAAGGAAGGATAAAAACATGGAATTTACAAAAGAGAATCTAAAATTAGAAGATGGACTAAAAAAGGAATGGTTAATAACAAATGGTATGGGAGGATTTGCAAGTTCAACAATTATAGGTGCAAATACAAGAAAATACCATGGATTATTAATAGCTCCATTAACACCACCAGCACAAAGATATTTAATATTATCCAAAGTAGATGAAAGTATTAAAATAGAAGATGTTAAATATGATTTATATACAAATATAGGAGAAAACTACATTTCACAAGGATATAAATATCAAGAAAAATTTGAAAAAGATAATTTCCCAGTATATACATACAAAGTAAATGAAACTGAAATATCAAAAACAATATGCATGGAACAAGGCAAAGAAATAGTAGGAATACAATATAAAATAAAAAACACAAATAAAAAAGCTATATTAACATTAGCTCCAATCGTTAATTTTAGAGACTTCCATTCAATGAGCACAGACCATGCTTTTGATGTTAAGCAACAAATAAATGGAACAAAAGTAAAACTAGTTATAGATGGAAACTCAAAGACACCAGTATATATGAATTTATCAGAAGGCAAATACATTGAGCACAAAAATGACATCTTTAAAGACATGTTTTATATAGAAGAGCAAAAACGTGGATTTTATCCAAAAGAAAATCATAGTGTTACAGGAGTATATGAAATTGAACTACAACCCAATGAGGAAAAAGAAATTTCATTTGTATGTGGATTAGAAGAAAATATAGAAGAAATAAATCTTAATGAATTAATTAAAAAAGAAAATGAAAGAATAGACAAAATAATAGAAAACTCAAAACTTTTAGAACATACACAAATTAAAAATTATGAAACTAAAGAAAGTAAAAAAGAAAATCCAATTGAAAAAAGTAAAAAGGAACTTACAAAAGAATTAATAAAAGCAGCAGATCAATTTATAGTATATAGACCAACATTTAGATTGCATACAATAATTGCAGGCTATCCATGGTTTTTAGATTGGGGTAGAGATAGTTTAATATCATTTGAAGGCTTATTATTAAAAACAAAAAGATATGAACTTGCAAAAGAAGTGTTACTTACAATGGTAAGAGACATCAAATATGGACTAGTTCCAAATGGCTACTCAGGATTTGATAACCGCCCACTATATAATAGTGTTGATGCATCTTTATTGTTATTTGAACAAATACAAAAATATATTAATTATACAGGTGACTATGAATTTGTAGAAAAAAATATTTATGATAAATTAGAAAAAATAATAGAAAACTACATTAAAGGAATAGACATAGATAATAACAATATTTATTTAGACAGTGACTTCCTTATATCATCAGGAACTGAAAATACTCAAAACACATGGATGGACGTAAAAACATATGGAATTGCAGCAACGCCAAGAAATGGAAAAGCGGTAGAAATAAATAGCTTATGGTACAACAGTTTAATGATAATGATAGATTTAACAGAAAAATTAAAAATCAATCAAAATGAAATAAGCAAAGAAGAATCAAATAAAAACCTAGTAAATGAAAATAATATAACGGCAGAAACAAACGAATATAAAGCAAAAATAAAAATATATAAAGACATAGCAAAAAAATGCAAAAAATCATTTAACGAAAAATTCTATAATTCAAAAAGGAAATGCCTATATGATGTACTTGGAGACAGCAGAATAAGACCAAACCAGTTATTTGCACTTTCATTAACATACCCTATAATTGAACCAAATTCAGAGATTGCATATAATATGATAAATGTTGTAGAAAAGAAATTATTAAACAACTACGGACTAAAATCATTAGCAAAAGGTGAACCAAATTATGTTGAAATATATGAAGGAGACGAATTTAAAAGAGACATGAGCTATCACCAAGGAATAACATGGACATGGCTACTAGGACTATACTTTGACTCTTTAAGAAACATGATAAAAGCAGAAAAAAGAAAAACATACAAAGCAAAATTACAAAACAAATTAGATGAATTTATTACCAAAACAATAAAGACATTTGAAAAAGAAATAAATCAAAGAGGATGCATAGGTAGTATAGCAGAAATTTATGATTCATCAAAACCATATGAACCAAAAGGCACAATTGCACAAGCATGGAGTGTATCAGAAATTTTAAGGATAGCCAGTTGGGACGTTTCTGATGGGACATTTTTGTCCAAAAAGAACCGAGGTTAAAAAATTTAAAACATCTGTCCCCAAAAGGACATTTTTGTCCCATCAGAAACGTCCCATTTGGCCCCATCGACATGAACCTAATGAGAGGAGAAAAGCAATGACAATAGAAAATTTAGAAAAAGAACTAAAATCAGGTCAACTCCAATCACTATATCTTTTATATGGTGAAGAGTTATATTTACTAGAAACCAACCTAAAAAAGATAAAAACACTATTTGGTGAATGCGTTAAAGGCATAAACTTTATAATGATAGATGAACAAAATGTGCCAGAAATAATTTCAGACATAGAAACACCAAGTTTTGGATATGAAAAAAAATTAATAATTGCAAGAAACACAGGATTATTCAAAAAAGAAGGAAAAAAGAAATCTGGGGACACTGCTAAACTAAAAGAAAAATTAGCAAAATACATAGAAGAAAATATAAAAATAATAAATGAATCCGTAGTATTAGTATTTGTTGAAGATGAAGCAGATAGCAAATCAACTTTATATACAGCTATAGAAAAAAATGGAATTGTATGTAAATTTGATTTTCAAAAACCAAATCAAATAGAACAAAGAATAAAGGCGATTTGCAATGCTTATAAAGTAAATATAGATTCTCAAACAATAAGATATTTTATTGAATGTTGTGGGACAAATATGCAAGATTTAATAAATGAAATTAGAAAACTAATTGAATATGCAGGAGAAAATGGAACAATAAAAAAAGAAGATATAGACAAGTTATCTATAAAAAAATTAGAAAGTGTAATATTTGATTTAACAGATGATTTAGGAAAAAAAGACATAACAGGAGCATTACAAGTTTTACAAAATTTAATATATGCAAAAGAACCTTTAGCAAAAATTTTAGTTACATTATATAATCATTTCAAAAAATTATATATAACAAAAATGGCAATAAATACTAACAAAGATTTAGCTATTAGTTTGAATTTAAAGCAAAATCAAATGTTTTTAACAACAAAGTATAAAGTACAATCAAAATATTTTAATGAAAAAGACTTAAGAAATATATTACAAGATTTATGCGATTTAGACTACAATTTTAAAAATGGGAAAATTGACTTACAAGTAGGAATAGAAACAACATTATGTAGATATTGCTCATAATTTTGTGAAAACAAAATTTTATGCAGACAGCATCAGATTTTATAGATACAAAAAATATAAGTAAAATGTATAATAAAACCAAATATTGATAAAAATAATACTAACATTAAAGAAAATTTGACAATTGAGAAAAATATTTTTATTGATAGGTGGTTTTTTTATGTTAAAAAATAAAAAACATATAGTTATAGCTATAATAGCAAGTATACTACTTGTAATATCATTAATAACAACAGGGATAATAATCTATAAAAATAAACAACAAAATGCAACCGTAGAAACGTTATCAAAATATGGATCAAGAGGAAGCGAAGTAACTCAGATACAGACAAAATTAAAAAGATGGGGATATTATTCAGGTAATATAGACGGAATTTACGGAACGCAAACAGTAAATGCTGTCAAATACTTTCAAAGAAAAAATGGGCTAACAGCAGATGGAATTGCAGGACCAGCAACATTAAAAGCAATGGGAATAATGACATCTTCAAGTTCAAGCAGTTCATCATCTAGTTATAATAGTAATTTAAATTTATTATCAAGAGTAATTTATGGTGAATCAAGAGGAGAGCCATATACAGGACAAGTAGCAGTAGGCGCTGTAGTAATGAATAGAATAAAAAGTAGTTCATTTCCAAATACTCTATCAGGAGTAGTATATCAATCAGGAGCTTTTGATGCAGTAAAAGATGGACAAGTTAATTTAACACCAGATTCAACAGCAAGAAAAGCAGCACAAGATGCAATGAATGGCTGGGATCCAAGTTATGGAGCAATTTATTATTTTAACCCATCAACTGCAACTAATAAATGGATTTGGTCAAGACCTATGACTGTAACAATTGGAAAACATAGATTTTGTAAATAAAAAATATTTATATATTATAAAATAAGGTACCATAGGATTAATAAAAGCAGTAAAGACCAATATCTATCAGAAGTTATTTCAATAGATCAAAACGGAAAGGAGTTAAAAATAGAAGATATCTTAGCTGATAAGAGAGTAAATGCAGACGATACTAACGAACAAGAAATGTTGGAAATATTATTTGACGCACTTACAATAGCTCTAAATAAATTAGAGCTAAGGGAAAAGATAATTTTGTTGTTAAAGTTATAGAAAACCTGTAAATAAAATTTGAAAAATTGGTTTAGATATGATATAATTCTAATGTTAAAGGTAAAAGTGCCTTTCGAAACAATTTCGGAGGGTAATTTTTAATAACCTCCGAAATAAATTATTAAAAGGAGGAATTACACACATGGACAACAAACTAGTTATTTTTGAAGAGGAAATGGCTATTTGCTATATGCTGGATAGGCGGAAAGCAAAAAATGCTATGAATGAACTTTCAAAAAAATTGCCAGCTGGAGCAATGGAAAAACTGAAACAGGAGGAAATTGACTTAAACTTAATAATAAGTGAGGCAAAAGTAATTAATTTTCTACCGCTAATAGAGAATAAGCCGTATATGCTACAATATACTCTAGAAGGCGGAGATGTGAAAGAACAGGCTGCAGACCAGTATGGACCGGAAATCTGTAACATGCTAAGCACAGTAATCCAAAAGGCAAAGGAAAAAGAAAGTAAAATTCCAAGTCAAATGAGATTATCATGGAAAAACCAGAAAGACGAAGGCAAATATTTGGAAAGGAAAGATGTAAAAACAACTTTTGAGCAACTAGCCCGATATGATCCATTGAATAATGATATAGAGAAGAAACTTCTAAGCTTAACTCCATACATTCAAGAGATTTATATTGACTGGGATGATAAATCAGAGGAGGTTGGAATTTATTATGTAAGTCTTTTGGAAGAAGATATGGCATGGTTGCATATATCCAAATTAAATAATATTTGGAAGACATTAAAAAGTATGTGTAAGTAAAAAGGGAACTAGTGCCGTTTTGTACGGCACTAGTTTTCTTTTTTTGCTCTATTGACTTTAATATAAAATGATAATATAATACAAAAAAGAATGTCCAAAAAGAACCGTCCCTTTTGGACACTTTTGGACAAAAGGAGAGAAATAAATAAAAATGTCAAAATTTGTACACTTACATATACATAGTGAATTCAGTCTATTAGACGGAGCAAACAGAATAAAAGATTTGCCAGTAAGAGCAAAAGAATTAGGAATGGATTCAATAGCGATAACAGACCATGGAGTAATGTTTGGAGCTATTGATTTTTATAAAGCATGTAAAAAAGAAGGTGTAAAGCCAATAATAGGATGTGAGGTATATGTTGCACCACGTTCAAGATTGCAAAAAGAGCCTGGAATAGACAACCATTACTATCACTTGATTTTACTTGCCAAAAATAATGAAGGATACAAAAACTTAAGTAAATTGGTATCTTTAAGCTTTGTAGATGGATATTATTATAAGCCACGTATAGACAGAGAAATATTAGAGCAATATCATGAAGGTTTAATATGTTTGAGTGCATGTCTAGCAGGAGAGGTAAACCAAGCTTTATTAAGTGGACAAAATGAAAAAGCAGAAGAAATTGCTTTATGGCATAAAAAAGTTTTTGGAGATGATTATTACATAGAAATTCAAAACAATGGAATAAGAGAACAAGTTTTAGCAAATCAAAAGTTGGTTCAATTAGCAAGAAAACTTGATATTCCACTAGTTGCAACAAACGATGCACATTATTTAAAAAGAGAAGATGCATATAACCACGAAGTATTGTTATGTATTCAAACTGGAAAAAGAATGAGTGATGAAGACAGAATGAAATTTGACACAGATGAGTTATATGTAAAATCACCAGAAGAGATGTCAGAATATTTCAAAGCATTTCCAGATGCAATTGAAAACACAGTAAAAATTGCAGAAGAATGTAATGTAGAATTTGAATTTGGACACACAATATTGCCAAATTATGATGTACCACCAGAATATCCAACACATTATGACTTTTTAAAAGAATTATGTGACAAAGGACTAGAAAAAAGATACGGAAAAAATCTATCAGAAGAAATACAAAAAAGAGCAGAATATGAATTAGGAATAATCAAAAAAATGGGATATGTTGATTATTACCTAATAGTATGGGACTTTATACACTATGCAAAAACAAATGGAATACCAGTAGGCCCAGGAAGAGGTTCTGGTGCAGGTTCTATTTTGGCATATGCAATTGAAATAACAGATATTGACCCAATAAAATATGGATTGCTATTTGAAAGATTCTTGAATCCAGAAAGAATAAGTATGCCCGATTTTGATGTTGACTTTTCAGATGAAAGAAGACAAGAGGTTATAGACTATGTCGCAAGAAAATACGGACATGACCACGTATCACAAATAATAACATTTGGAACAATGGCAGCCAAAATGGTAATAAGAGATGTAGCAAGAGTTTTAGACTATCCATATTCAGAAGCAGACACTTTAGCTAAAATGATACCAAATGAAATTCATATAACAATAAAAAAAGCATTAGAACAAAATAAAGAATTAAGAGACAGATATGAAACAGACGAACAAACAAAGAAAATATTGGACATAGCAATGGGGCTAGAAGGAATGCCAAGACAGGCATCAACACACGCATGTGGAGTTGTTATAACAAAAGACCCAGTAGATACATATGTACCACTTTATGTAAGAGATGGCCAAATAAACACCCAATACATAATGACAACACTTGAAGAATTAGGACTTTTAAAAATGGACTTTTTAGGATTACGAAACTTAACAGTAATCCAAAACACAATAGATATGGTAAAAGAAAATCATGGAATAGATGTGGAATTTGACCATGATATGTCAGATCCAAAAGTATATAAATTATGGCAAGAAGGAAACACATCAGGAATATTCCAATTTGAATCACAAGGCATGACAAACTTTATGAAAGAACTAAAACCAGACTGTTTGGAAGATTTGATAGCAGGAGTTTCTTTATATAGACCAGGGCCTATGGATCAAATACCAAGATACATCAGAGGAAAACAAAATCCAGGACACAATGAATATACACATCCAAGTCTTGAACCAATATTAAATGTAACATATGGATGTATGGTTTACCAAGAGCAAGTTATGCAAATAGTTAGAGATTTAGCAGGATACTCACTAGGAAGAGCTGACTTGGTACGTAGAGCAATGGGTAAGAAAAAACTTGATGTAATGGCAAAAGAAAGAGAAGTATTTATACATGGTCAAGTTGACGAAGATGGAAACGTAGTTGTACCAGGATGTGTAAGAAATGGAATAGACGAAGTTTCTGCAAATAAAATATTTGACGAAATGGCAGAGTTCGCAAAATATGCATTTAACAAATCACATGCAGCATGTTATGCAGTTGTATCATACAGAACAGCATATTTAAAAGCATATTATCCAGCAGAATTTATGGCAGCAACTTTAAATAGTTATTTAGGAAATTTGGACAAAGCACCTCAATATATTGATGAGTGTAAAAGACTTGGAATCCAAATACTAAAGCCAGACATAAACAAAAGCTTTGAAAAATTCACAGTAGAGGTTAATAAATCAGAAGCGGTTGGCAAAATTCGTTTTGGACTTGGAGCAATAAAAAATGTAGGAACAGTACCAGTAGAAAACATAGTAGCAGAAAGAAAAGAAAATGGAGAATACAAAAGCTTTACAGATTTTTGTGAAAGAATAGCAGAAACACAAGTAAACAAAAAATGTGTAGAAAGTCTAATAAAAGCAGGAGTATTTGACGAATTTGAACAAACAAGAGCAACACTATTAGCATCATTTGAAACAATAATGGACACAATTCAAAGTGGAAAGAAAAAAGGATTTAATGGACAAGTATCAATGTTTGATATAGGAACAGAACAAGAAAAAGAAGAAATGGAAAAACAAAAATATCAATTTGAAGAACATCCAGAATTGCCAGAAAAAGAGTTATTTTCAATGGAAAAAGAAATGCTTGGAATTTATATTTCAGGACATCCACTTGAAAAATTAAGAGAGCAAATTATGCATTCAACAAATATTAGCAGTATAGATTTGATACAAATAAGTGAACAAAATTTAGCAAATAATACTGAAAATAATGCAGAAGGCAGTATAGAAATGTCAAATGCACAAATAAAAAATACTAAACCTAAATTTGTAGATGGACAGAAAGTGAAATTTGCGGGAATTATAACATCGATAAAAAAGAAATACACAAAAAATAATAAAATAATGGCATTTATTACAATAGAAGATTTATATGGAACTGTTGAAATAATTGCATTTGAAAATGCAGTTATAGGAGCGGGAAGAAGTTTGGTAGAAGAAAACATTGTAGTAGTTGATGGACGCTTAAGCATTAGAGAGGAACAAGAACCAACTATAATAGCAAATGAAATTAAAGACTTAGGCGAAGAAAAGCCGAAGGTTGTAACTTTTGATATTACTGATTTTACAGAAGAACAAAAAGAAAAATTAAGATGTGCCATTAAATACTTTTCAGGAGATAAGAATAATATGAATGTTCAAGTTAAAATTGGTGAAGATATTAGACCTTGCGGAGCTATTTATTATAATGATGAGATTAAGAAAATTTTTGATGGGATAAGTGAGTAAGAAACTTGAGGTTCCAAAATGGAACATACTGTAAGAAAATGTGGAAAACCACAATGTACAAAAATAAAGCGTTAGTTAATAATACAAAAAAATCAGATTAATGTTGGAATATCTAGTTATAACCTATTGACAAGTTGTGTAATATAATATAAAATACAAACAAAAGTTTAGATACAAAAACAAAGGTTGTGACCAAAGTTGAATAATATAGAAAATTTAAAAGATTTAATTATTTACCAAAGTCAAAATAATGAAAATATATCAGTAGAAGTTTTATATAATGAAGAAGATTTCTGGTTAACTCAAAAATCAATGGCTAAATTATTTAATGTAGCAGAAAATAATATTACATATCATTTACAAAACATTTTCAAAACAGGGGAATTAAATGAAAATCGAACTACTCAAAAAATTAGAGTAGTTCAAATAGCTTTTAAAAGTCTTATCGTTCATATAAAATTTCATTCCTTTCTCACTTCATTCAGAGGTCGCAGTTCGCGACTTCAAAACTTTTCAGATATCTATATTTGGTCTATACTTCTCAAGCCACATATTAACCTGGCATAGATAAGCCATCAATTGAGGCCCAGTCCTTGGGTATCAGAAAACAACACGAACAGTCAACTGTTGATACTGTGAGAAAAAGAGAAAAAGTACAATCTGCAAAAATGAGCTTTTTTATAAAAATAATATAAAACATATGTGATTACTAAAATAAAGTGTTAGTTAATAGCACTTATTTTTTTATATATTCATTGTAATAATTTGGTATTTATGATAATATAAAACAAAATTAAGAAGTATAGAAAGAGATAGATATGAAAACAATTAAGAGCATAGATTTATGGACAGAACAAAATGAAAACCATTATGAATGTTTTAATGGGGCCTTTGTTGATGGATTTGAGAACAATAAAATTGCATTTGATGAATATAAAATAATAAAAAACTGTAATTGTATAATAACTGTTAATAATCCAAATATCAATATAAGTAATAAACACAATGCTATTGTTTTTTATAAAGACAAAAATCCTGTTAGATTAATGGTTATAAATAAAAATACAGATATTGATAAATGTATAAAAATAGCATTAACTCAATACTTTGAAAATGAAACACTACAAGTTTTATATGATAATTTACAAATCAAATCATCTATAATAGATATAAAAGAAACACCGATTTTTAATAATGCTGATTTTATTAAAGAAATTGATGTCGGTTCTTGTGATAGATGGAATCTTTTATATAATATGTTAAAAGGCAGCTATACAGAAAGCAATACGCAATATGGAAATTATCAAAGTGATAAATATGAGTTTATTCCAAATATTTTTATAAAATATGAATTAACAACAGATACAGAAAAATTTGAAATAGAACATAAATGTGCTTTTATAAATACTATAGAAACTAGAATAATTCCAATACAAGAAAATTCAAATTTGACCAAAAAAGAATAAGTTAAAAATATAAATATTTATAATATTTAAAAATATATTAGATAGGAGATTTTAATGGAAGAAGAATTTGCCAATAGAATTAATTTAAATACAGATTTAAGTAATATTTCAAAAATAATATGTAATAAATATAACTTAGGAGAATATATTTCAGATGCTGTTATTACAGTAGGATATGAAGATTTTAATTATACACTTGAAACTACTCAAGGAAAATATTGTGTGAAGGTGTTTAATAAAGAAAGAACAGATATAGAATGTGAAAAATATATTGAAAGAATTGAATTAGCTTCAAAACTTAATATTAATACTCCAAAATTATATAGAGTTGATGAAAAAAGTGAATGTAACATAAAACTTGAGAATATTAAATACAGATTGTGTGTATTTGATTACATAGATGGAAAAAGTTTCTATGATCTAGGCAAAATACCAAAGCAAGATGAAATAAACGAAATAATAAGACAAATGGCTATAATACATAAAGCAACATTACAATCAGATTTTATTTATGATAAGTGGGCTATTATAAATTTTGTAAAAGAATTTCAAAATAAAAAACAATATTTGAACGGAAATGATTACAAAAAATTAGAAGAACTATATAATAGATTTTTTCAGGTGGATATAGAAAAATTACCAAAAGCATTTGTTCATGGAGATATTATAAGTACAAATGTTATGAAAGATAAAAATAATAAATTATGGATTATAGATTTTGCAGTTTCTAATTATGTTCCTAGAATTATTGACTTAGCAGTAAGTTCTTGTAATTTATGTTTAGATGCAGAAAACAAAGAAAATACAAAGAAAAAAGTAAAAATGATTTTAGAAGAATATCAAAAATATAATAAATTAACAGATTATGAATTAGAACAATTTCCATTATTTTTTGATATTGCAAATGCAATGGGAATTTTACAAATTAGTCATTTGAATACCCTAGGAGAATTATCTGAAGAAGATAAATTTTGGTATGATGAAAGTGAAAAATGGTTAGAATTTAGCAATGAAGAATTTTGGAAAGATATTTATGTAAAAAATGATGCGAAAGACAATTTATAAATTATGAGGTGAAATAATGAAAATATTAATAGCAGGATTTAAAGGAGATGATAACTCCGCAAAAATATTATTAGACCATATAAAAAAAATATGTAATGAAGATATTTTATATTTGGAAAATGATTTTGAAATAAGTAGTAAACAAATAGAAGAAAAATTATTAGAAAATTATGATAATGTTTTGATTTTTGGTCAAAAACCAAATACCACAAATATTTACTTTGAAAATAATGCTATCCTAGAAGGAAAAAAATTAGTAACAGATTACTATTATGGTGCTTTAAAAGAAAAGTTAGAACAACATGCTTACAAAGTAATGAGTTCATATGATGCTGGAAAATATTTATGTAACAATGTATTCTTTAGAGCATTAAATTTTAAACAAAAAAATAATTTAAAATCAAAAATTGCTTTTATACATATTCCAACTATTGATAATATTGAAGATATGAATCATTTATTAAGTTCTATAAAAAATTATATTGAAACTTTATATGAGGAGGAAAAATAATATAAAACATATAATGATAACTACAACATTTGATAATAAAGAAAAAAGTGTTTACGAAAGAATTAAAGATTTTATAGATAAAATAAAATTACAAGATAAAAATGTTTTAATAGTTACTCATGGCGGAGTATCAAGAGCAATATATTGGTATTTTAATGGAATACCTGAAAATGGTAATTCATCAAACATTAATGAAAATTGTAAAATATATGAATATGAATCACTATAGATTTATAGTAATTGACAACAAAGAAATATATAACGATTTACTTAAGAAATTAGGAGGTAATGATGAAATTAGGTGATGTAGATTTAAATAATATTAAAGTTAGTATTTTTGATTTTGATGAAACATTAGCAATTCATAAAGATAAAAATTTTACAAAACATCGTAGTGAAAGTGAGGAAAGTTTTACAAATTGGTATTATAATGCTTATAAAAATCCAAACAAATTTTATGATGAAATAGAACCTTGTACAAAATCAGAAATATTGTATAATATTATTAATAATTTAAGAAATAAAAAAATTAAAATGTATTGCCTATCTGGAATGAAATTTTCATTTCATTTAAAAGCAAAGCAAACATTTATAGATAAATATTATGGTAATGATATTGAAGTTATATCAACTTCAGAACAAGAACTAAAACTTAAAGGCATAAGAGTACTTGCAAAACTTAATAATTGTAAATTAAATGAGATTTTATTTGTAGATGATAATTTAGATGTTATTGCATTATTAGAAAAAAATGGCGTAAAAGCAATACATGTTGATAATATAAGTTAGGAGAATGAAAATGAATACATCAGATTCATAGTAATTGATAATAAAGAACTATATCATTGCGGAGCATCACTTAAAGATTTAGGAAAGAAATGTTTTGCAATTTCTAAAATAGAAGATGCTGAATATATTAAAAAACTTTGTGAAATATAGTGACAGAAAATCGAACTACTCAAAAAATTAGAGTAGTTCAAATAGCTTTTAAAAGTCTTATCGTTCATATAAAATTTCATTCCTTTCTCACTTCATTCAGAGGTCGCAGTTCGCGACTTCAAAACTTTTCAGATATCTATATTTGGTCTATACCTCTCAAGCCACATATTAACCTGGCACAAATAAGCCATAAGTTGAGGGCCAGTCCTCGGGTGTCAAAAAATAACACGAACAGATAAACATTGATACTGTAAGAAAAGAAGAAAAAATACAATCTGCAAAAATAAGCTTTTTTTATAAAAATAGCGAAAAAATAATATAAAATAAGTGATTACTAAAATAAAAAGATAATAATGCAAATTCTGAATATTAA
Organism: uncultured Clostridium sp.; assembly: GCA_900551615.1. Classification (GTDB taxonomy): domain Bacteria; phylum Bacillota; class Clostridia; order TANB77; family CAG-508; genus CAG-269. The sequence continues at coordinate 6,640 of URWN01000004.1, read as the reverse complement.
TTTAATAAATAGATATAATAATAATCACTTCGCAAAAATAAAAATATTTATTTTTTTCGAAATGATTACTATAATATATTTGAGGTGAATAACTATTATGAAATTAATAAAGAGAGAATAACATTATTTATAGGTAAAACATATGAAATACAAGTGTATCCATTTTCTTTTAAAGAATTTATGAAATACTTTAATTATGAGAATGCACAAGATGCTTTTGAAAAATATATTCTTGAAGGAGGAATGGCAGGTTCATATATTTATAAAGATTTAAATAAGAAGATATGATATTCAAGGGAAAAGATACTTGTCATCTGTGGATAAATATTATTTGGTAGATCAAACTTTTAAATATGCAAAACTTGGAACTAAAAATATGATTTAGCCAATTGGCTTTTAAAATAAGTGTTAGTTAATAGCACTTTATTTTTTGCACATTTATTGTAATAATTTTATATTTATGATAATATAAAACAAGATTTGAAATATTGAATAAAATATAGGAGAAAAACATGAATGATGATATGAAAATGATTCTTTTTTCTGATTTACATTATTTAGATGATAACCATAAAGAAAAAACAAATCGTAAATTAACTAAATTGGCTATACCTGTAATTGAAAAATTAATTTATGAAATTAACCAAAAAATAAAACCTGATATATGTGTAAATTTAGGTGATTTAATTGAAGATACAGAAGACTACAAACAAGATATTATGAATTATGATTTTGCATATACAAAATTAAAAGAAATAAAATATCCATTGTATTTTGTTGTTGGTAATCATGATTTAAGGTCTTTAAATAATGAAAATGAACTACTAGAAATATTAAATTACGATAACTTAACATTTTCAATAGATGTAAATAATTATCACTTAGTATTTTTGGGACTTAACATAAATAACAACCTAGAAAATAATGATGGAGGAATTAATAGAACAAATACTATTTCTGAAAAAGACCTTAAATGGTTGAAATATGATTTAAATAATACAAAATTACCAATACTTATGTTTTGTCATTATGGCATTGCAGAAGATAATATGAATGGAAATTGGTGGTTTTCAAAAGATAGTGAAAGAGCCTTATTAAAAAATAGAAAACAAATAAAAGAAATAATAAAAAAACATAATGTTTTAGCAATTTTTTCTGGACATCAGCATTGGACAAAGAAAATAAACGAAGATAATTTAGATTATTATATTATAGGTTCTCTTACAGAAGACATCAATAATAATGGTATTCCAGATGCAGTATATTATGTGGTATCTCTAAATGATGATAATATAGATGTTAAGGAACAACACATTAAACTTTAAAGAAGAGGAATAAATATATGAACGAAAAATTTAACTTTATAGATGCAGTAAAAACTTTATTTAAATATTCAAAAAATAATAAAAAACTTTATATAAAATCAGTAGTATTTATGATTTTATTTACAGTATCAGAAATGCTATATAAGACATTCATATCTAAATTTTTAGCAAATATGGTAAATAAAGAGTTTGAAATAGCATTTAATTTAATAATACTATGTGCGCTTTTTAGAATATTTGGAATAACCTTTTGTCATAATCAATACAGAAAATGTGGAATTATTGCTGGAGAAAAAATTAGTGCAAATTTGCAGGAAAAATTATACAAAAAAATAATGATATTATCTTCAAAAGGATTTAAAAACATAGGAACAGGAAAAATCTTAACCATTATAAAATCATGTGAAAGCAATATGGTTAAGATTATAGACAGTTTATTACAAGAATCAGCATATGTTTTTAGTTCTTTTGTAATGCTAATTGTTATTTATATCATTGACTATAAACTTGCACTTGGTATTACATTAATATGTGGTATTAGTTTATATTTGTTTAAATTTGAATTATCAAAATCAAAAAAATCATTAAATGACGAATATAAAACGACAGACGAATATACTAAACTTATTTATGAAACAAGCAAAGGGATAAATGATATAAAGGCATTGAATTTTGAAGAAAAATGCAATAATATATTTTACAATAATATCGAAAACTTAAAAAAAACAAGAACTCATCGAAGATTATTGGGAAAAACGATTAATACTTCTAAATGGACAGTCAGAACAATAATAGAATCTTTACTATTAATGTATATACTTAAGATGATTCAATTAAATGTTTATTCAACAGAACTTGCTATGTTACTTGTAACATATATGGACAATATAATAGATGATGTATTTCATAGAATAATTGAACATGATTTTGAAATTGCTGAATTCACAGCCAATATAAAAAGAGTTAAGGGTATACTAGAAAGTGATGATACAGAAAAATTTGGAGAAGAAAATTACCAAATAAAAGGACAAATAGATATCGAAAATTTATCATTTAAGTATGATACTTCAAAAAATGATGTTTTAAGAAATATAAATATTTCAATAAAACCGCATACGCAAAATGCAATTGTTGGACTTAGTGGAGTGGGGAAAACAACGATATTTAAATTGTTAACTAAAGAATTAACGGATTATACAGGAAAAATTGAATTTGATGGAATTGAAATTAATAAGTTAAATAAAGAAAGTTTTAGAAAATCAATTTCAATTGTAAATCAAGAACCTATTTTATTTAATATGTCTATAAAGGAAAATTTATTAATGGCAAATGAAAGTGCAACAGACAAAGAAATTATAGATGCTTGTAAATTAGCCAATATAGATTTATACATAGAAGAACTGCCAAATAAATACAATGAAATAATTACAGAAAATAGTACAAATTTTTCAGTTGGTCAAAAGCAAAGATTAGCTATTGCAAGGGCAATTTTAAGAGATACACCTATAATTTTGTTTGATGAGGCAACATCTGCACTAGATAATTATAGTAAAAATAAGATAAAAGAAACAATGAAAGAGTTGGCACAAAATAAAACTATAATAATAATTTCACATACTCTAGATTTAGTGAAAGATTGTGATAATATAATTTATATCGAAGATGGACAAATACTGGAAAGTGGAAATCATAATACTTTAATTGAGGAAAAAGGTAAATATTATGAATTAATAAATAACAGTATTTAATAAATGAAAGAAGATAGCTGGATATTGTATTTGCAATAAAGTAAACAATTGTAACAAATAAAAGGTTGCAATTAGCGACCTTTTATTTATAATTCAATTTTAGGCTGATACTTTTCAAGCCACATATTAACCTGGCACAAATAAGCCATAAGTTGAGGACCAGTCATAAGTTGACCAAACCATGGACGAGAAAAAGCAGAACCGTCAGTATTCAAAATCTCCAAAATATAATCACGATTAAGAAGATTATTAATAGGAGCATTCTTATCCTTCATAATATCAGAAAGCATACTTTTAACTTTAGCCAAATAAGAAGGATTATGAGTTTTAGGATAAGGAGACTTTTTTCTATCAACAATTTCATCAGGCAAGAAATCCTTACAAATATATCTAAGTAACCCTTTTTCACGACCATTCAAAGCCTTAATCTCCCAAGGGATGTTCCATACATATTGAGCCAAACGATAATCACAAAAAGGAACACGAAGCTCAAAACCGTTGTACATAGCCATTCTATCAGAACGATCCAAAAGGGTTTGCATAAACCAATTTAATGTAAGATGCGAAATCTTTCTTTTTTCAGCAGTTTCAGGAGAATCTGAATCCAAAATTTCAACTTCCGACAAACTCTCATTATATCTGTAATCAATATAACTTTTTAAATTAACTTTTTGACCTATCACAGGATTTAAAAGTCTTTGCCTTTCATCAATAGCGATAGACCAAGGAAAAGTACCACTATTTAATGCATCTTCACGGAAAAACCAAGGATAACCACCAAAAATTTCATCAGCACATTCACCAGTTAAAGAAACAGTCATTTCTTTTTTGACATTTTTACAAAATAGTAACAAAGAAGAATCAATATCAGCCATGCCAGGCATATCACGAGCAACCATAGCATCTTCTAGATATTCTGCAAGTTCAGGAGTATCAATAACAATTTGATGATGATTTGTGTGTAAATCCCTGTTCATCAAATTTATATAATAATTATCTGAATTAGGTTGAAAATCACTTTTAACAAAGTTTTTATCATTATCTACATAATCAATAGAATAAGTATCTAAAGGTGGTAAACCATTAGCCTTACAATAATCAGAAGCAAATTTTGTAATAATACTTGAATCTAAACCACCAGAAAGAAATGTGCATAAGGGTACATCAGAAACGAGCTGTCTAGTAATAGCATCATTCAACAAAAATTTGACCTTCTGACAAGTAGTTCCAAAACTATCTGTATGTTTTTCAGATTTCAATTTCCAATATCTTTCAATATGCAAACCATAACTATTAAAAGTAGCACAATGAGCAGGTTTTAACTCATAAATATCTTTAAAAACAGTAGTACCAGGCGTATGGGCAGGACCAATACCAAACAATTCACAAATACTTTGATTATCCAAAACCTTTTCAACCCCAGGGTATTCAAACAGAGCTTTGATTTCAGAACCAAAAATTATGCTACCATTTTTAATAGTATAAAATAAAGGTTTTACACCAAAATGATCGCGAGCAATAAAAAGCTCTTTTTTCCTGCTATTCCAAATAGCAAATGCAAAAATTCCATTAAGATGATGAACAACATCATTTCCATAATAAATATAAGACTTTAACAAAACTTCAGTATCACAATGACCATTAAAAGAAAAGTCATTTGCAGATAAAGTTTCTTTAAGTTCTTTAGTATTGTAAATTTGTCCATTATATACAATTACATACTCACCATAAGAATATTTTTCAACCATAGGTTGTTTGCCACCGCTCAGGGTCAATAACTATCAAACGTTTATGACCTAAAGCAATATTTTTATCTATGTAATATCCATTTTCATCTGGACCTCTTTTTGACAAAGTAGAATTCATATTTAAAAGAATATTTTTTTGAGAAGAAACATCATTTTTGAAATCAGCAAAACCAACAAAACCACACATAAGAATAAAAACCTCCTAAAATTAATATTTTTATAATTATAGTATATGCAATTTTTCTTAAAAGTTGCTTTTAAAAAAATAATGTGATAAACTAAATGTGTAGTAAGAGGAGATGAAAAAGATGTACTTAAAAAACATAATAGGACATTTTAAAGTAATAACAAAACATAGATGGGTAGTGTTTAAATTATGTTGTAAAGTTGGTCAACCATGGAGAGGCTTAGTTCATGACCTTTCAAAATATTCACCAACCGAATTTTGGGAAGGAGTAAAATATTTCAATGGAAAGCATTCACCAATAACAGATTGTAAAAAGGCAGAAGGATATTCAAAAGCATGGCTACACCATAAAGGTAGAAATAAACATCATACAGATTATTGGGTAGATTTAAGTGCACCTGATAAAACACCTATAATTCCATATCCATATGTTGCAGAAATGATTTGCGATAAATTAGCAGCAGGAATAATTTATAAAGGAAAAGAATGGACAAAAGAATATGAATTACAATATTGGTTAAATGAAAGAGATAAAACACTTGTAAATGACCAAGTAGAAGCATTAATAACTGAAGTATTTACACAAGTAAGTGAAGTACGGAATAGATAAAACCTTAACAAAAGCAAATGTAAAAAAATTATATAAAAAATATTGTATAGATTACAATAAAAATAGCGAAAAAATTGATGTAGGTTAAAAATTAAGACAGAAAACAGTTGACAAAACAAAAAAATACTTGTATAATTTTATAGTGCAAATAAAACGATAAAATTTCAAATAGATATAAATAATATATCTTTAAGCAAGGGGGGAATAGAAATGGCACAACCAAAAAGAAGATGGTCAAAAGCAAGAACACATGCAAAAAGATCAACATGGAAAAAAGAAGAACCAAAATTTGCTACATGCCCAAATTGTCATGAACCTGTAATGCCACACAGAGTTTGCTCAAACTGTGGATATTATGATGGAAAACAAGTAGTAGCAAAAAAAGAAACTGAAAATGCATAAGTTATATAAATAGCACTAAGGTGCTATTTTTTCTTTTTATAATTATAAGAAAATTCTTCGAGCTTCCATATAATATAAATACGTTGAACAGAAATTTTCAAAGCAATTTTGTTCTATATTAGGTAAAAATATATGCAATGTAGCATATATTTTTTTGGACTTTTATTGACATTTATAATTGATAATTGTAAAATATAAAATGATACAGGAACAGCCTGCAAAAATGCAAAAGAAGGAGGATATTTAAATAAAGTGTACTAAAGATAGTATTTTTAAGACATACTATAAATATGAAAAAATTAAAATACGAGGGAGGAAAATTATATAATGTTAAGTAAAAAAATTAAAACTAATAATGGTATAACACTTGTTGCCCTAGTAATTACAATTATTATATTGTTAATTTTGGCGACTATATCAATACAATCGTTAACAAATACAGGATTATTTAAAAAAGCAAATGAAGCAAAAGAAAAGACACAAAATGCAGCAGAAAATCAAGCTAAAACCTTAAATGAATATGAAGATGAGTTAAATAAATATATTTCGGGAACATCTAAAGTTGAAACAGATTGGACAGGAAAAGTAAATAAACCAAAATTAATGACAGGAATGACAGC